>CAZSTO010000072.1:0-1516 GCA_964610005.1 uncultured Candidatus Saccharibacteria bacterium | reverse complement strand
ATGTGAATCTGGGTGTGTCAATGTAGGGTACATATTTATTACATTTACTGAGATGCAACCGTCTACTGAATTATCTGCAAAAGGCAGCTGAGCTAGCTCTGCTCTAACAGGAGCAACTCTCAAGTCTTCATTTCCTTGTAAAAATTGCCAAGTATCTATTCTTTCTTTATCTATATCTACAGGTATAAGGGTAGCTCCTTTACCTTCTAAAAATCTTTCGTAGTCTGTATTTATAGGATTTTGTATTCTTAGCATTCCTGCGCCAAGTTCTACGATTTTCTTACCTTCCAAAGGACCCTCAGCTTCTAGGAGCTCTCTATATTTTTCAGGAGAAATATAATCTACGTTGTATTTTATACCTTTGTGTAAATTTTCTAAGATTTGACGAGCTGCCTTATCGTAACCTTCATCATTTATTGATTTTTTCGGGCCATGTTCCATATTAAAAATTAAACAGTATATCCCAAGGAATACTAAGTATTAAGATTAACAGGTAAAGTATTATGAATGTATTAGGTATATCTTTTTCTATTTTGGAAAATGGTAAATAAATTTTCCTATCCTTTCCTTTACCTAGCAAATGCCACTCAGTGGTAAATAAAGTTATAGGGAGTTTTTGTTCCAAGGCATGGATGACTTTGAATTTTGCGCGGTTGAGCTGGTTGTAAGAATTTATAATTCTGTACCAAGAATAAGAAATACTGATGCCGACTAAGGGGATCATGGTAAAGATGATATTTCCATGTGGGAGATTCTTGGTCTCTGCATAGCCCAGGATACCGATGATGGCAGCATTGAGGCCGAGGAAGAATTCGTTTGATTTTTGGCTACGGTCGCTGGTGGAGTTGAACACGTGGAGGTATATACGATATTGCTCTAGGCAATAATCTGTATAAGTATCTTTATGATCTGTGATTTGGTAACCTTTTTGGTTGAAAAGTAAACCATCTACATCATCATTTCCCATAGCTTTATTATACTATCTCCCTCATCTTTTTGGCTAGTTTTGTCTTTGTGGTATATTTAGGTGTATGAAAGAAGGAGGTCCAAACATAAAGCACCCTTGGTGGGAAGAAAATGAAGGCAATAAAAGAATGGCTATGAAAACAGTTGCCAGTATTTTAGGCTACAGAGATATCCAAGAATTTATTAGAAAAGATCGTGCGACCATAAAAGCTGAAGTGATAAAAATGCTCCAAGATTTTGCAGAGACTTCAGATATTATTGAAGAAGATTATGAAACCATAGGTGAGAAAGAGGGTTGGGGGTCTATGAACGTAGAATTTATTACTTTGTACGAGAGTGCAATCACTGCTGGTTTTATACAAATGAAAGATTTAGAAGATATTTATCCAGGAGTTCCTAAAACAGAATAATATATGACTGAAGGAGGCAGGATTGATCACTCCACAAGAAGCTGAAGAATTTATGGCATAATTTTTATATATTTTTTTGACTTAACATTTTTTATAATGTATTATTTTTGCGTGCTTAATGGAGGTCAGTTGGCCTCCAA
>CAZSTO010000071.1:0-1537 GCA_964610005.1 uncultured Candidatus Saccharibacteria bacterium | reverse complement strand
AGTAAAAGCACAGCCATGTATCTTGTAGGTTATGGTAATCTTATCGTCCAAATTTATTCTTGATACATTCTTTTTCAATGGTTCCGTATCTACATGAAGGCGGAATTGTTTATCTGCTAGTCTACTGACCCGCTTAACTTTGCCATGTTTCTTATCGGCTTTTCTTCCAGCCAATTCCAACTGTAATAAAACTTCTTTATTTACATACTTATTACAAATTATGAGTTTCCCGCCGATCGAATCAAACGATGTACCGGTCTCAAAATCATCTGCACTCAATGAATAGCCAATGGAACTCAACCATGACAATAGATTATGGCATGGAATAATATATCCCATAGAGGGTTGCCCTCTTAGTCTAACAGCTCTTACCCTCCCAGTTTTATTAAAAAAGGATTTTGTTTTTTTATCTTTATTTAATTCGGGATCGATAAAAGAGTTAGAAAAACTTAGATAATCTTTATTAATTGCGCATTCAAGGGGGAAATAGATATATTTGTCTCCTTTCTTCGCATCAAGACTCGTAATGAGGATATTCCCACTATGGTTTACACATTGTAATTTATCTGCGTTTGGGTGTTTATACGGCTCATTCAATTCAATTACTTCGGCTGTATAGTTTTTATTATCAGCAAGTATTGTAAGTTTATTATTCATATTAATTTTTTAAATTATACCGGTAATACAAATTTTTTCATTACTCCCATATCAATTATTTCAATCTTATATACGTTCTTGAATCCTTCACCACAAGAAGGCTCCATAAATTCACTAATTTGTTTTTTAATATATTGTTCTGGGACTTTACGAATTCTTTTAGAATTCCACAAAAGAGACCTTTCTTCATCTGGTTCGAACCAGTGGCAATCTATATCAACATTATTTTCCCGGGCAAAATTCAACCAAGTATTACGATTTTTCTTATTATAAGCTGTTACGTCAATAATCACACCTTTGGTTTTTTTATCGGCCAGATGTTTTTTTATAGCATGAGGTAAAAAATTATCAAAAATAACCTTATTGTTTGATTGATCACTTTCGTCGCCAGTGCGCGAAAGAATCCCCCGCCAAGTGTCAGCACATTCGATTTTATATTTGATTTTGCGCGCAAGCATATCTGCATAAGTACTTTTACCCGATGCGGGAACACCACAAAGAAGAATAATTTTACTAAGATTGTTTTTCATTAAGAGCCTGTAACTAAATGTTTGGTTTAATTAAATTTTTCAAATCAGATATCCTCTTTTCAACAGTTTCTTTGGAAATAAATGGATCACCACTAACTTCTTCCCAGAAGAAAGTGGAGCCGCCCGCTTCCTTCCAATCGTTTATATTATTAATCCTATCATCGATAAGTATATCTTCGCTACTTTTTGCGCAAATTCCTTTCGATGCTGGCATAATAATCAGTTTATTAAAAAAACGCGGATAATGTTTTTTAATCCATTTGGCTTTCCCCTCATAACACCCCACACTTTGAGAGGGTTTGGTCAGGAAGAACCAGCGATAGCTATTTTCATTAATCATTTCGATCAAA
>CAZSTO010000070.1:0-1633 GCA_964610005.1 uncultured Candidatus Saccharibacteria bacterium | reverse complement strand
GTAACGGCTAACATACATGACTTGGGCTCATGTGACTCTGGGTTCGAATCCCAGCGCTCCGACCAATATGTCTTTTGTAAAAAATAAAGAAGACTTCGTCTGTGATAATTGCGGTGTGTTTAATAAGGGTGATGGCTACACCAATCATTGCTATAAGTGTCTTTTCAGTAAACATGTGGATGTTGATCCGGGCGACAGGTCTAATACTTGTCTGGGTCTAATGAAGCCTGCATTCGTGTCCTACACTAATTCAGATCAATATATATTGCATGAATGTTTAAGATGTGGTTTTCGTAAGAAAAATCGAATATCAAATAATGATTCTCTCGAAACACTTATACGTGTACAAAAAGATCTTGAATAGTATTTAATTTATTTTATAACCCCAAGTCTTATCAGTGTGTCTTTCGTATTTTTTTCTAAAACAGAAGTTAATTTTATGTTTTTAAATATTTGAGCAACGGTAAGTTCATTTTCCTTGTTTGATAACATTTGATCTATGATTATAGAAAATGGATCTGCCTGTGCGTTATTTATTAAGGCTAAATCATTTTTTATTGTTGTTAAAACGTGTTTTAGTGTCACCACTCTTATTATCTGAGGTTTGTCCTCTCTAATCATAACGCTAGATAAACCTAATAAATAGTTATTTTGACCTTGGGATATAACCATGCCACCAGAAGATCCGTGATCTATATTTTGTGACCCCGATACATCAAGTAAGCTGTTAGATATATTATAGGTTGGACTACTGTATATATTAGATATTTTAACGGTATCTTTTTTCTGAAATAGGGGATTGTTAACATTTTTTGATAATATTGATCGAGCAGGGTATGAGTATATATAAGTATTATCAATTAGAGATTGATTGTCGTAATTATCAGTCTTTAATCTAAGTTTACTCTTAAATACAGTATAAATATTTGAGCTATCTTTTTTTATTGGTTTTATTCTTTTTACTTCAACTATCGCGAAATCAAATTCACCTGTTGAATTTTGATCAGGATCTCCTATTATGTATTGATTATTTTTATTTAGCCAAAAAGATGGTATGTATCTTAGTGTGACCGTGTGTGTAGTTGTTGTCGGACTCTTTGTTCTGCCGACACATTTTTTGTTTGAATCTAATATATGTCTTGCTATATGTGCATTTGTTAACACTACACCCGTATCTTCATCTGGGTCTGATAGGAAAACACCACTACCGCTGGCCACTTTTATATATTTATTTGTTGTTTCTGAACAAAAAATATTTATTAAATAATTGTTTATATATGATGTATTTTCTAAAAGAGATTTTGTTGAAATGTTTTGATTTATGATTATGTTTTTTAGAATTTCTGTTTGAGTAGAGTTATTAAGATTTATCAGGGGAGTTGTCTGAATGTTTTTATCAGATATGGTATAACCTAAAGAAATTGGTTTTTTCTCGTATGTGGTTATATTGTTAGTGTTTAAACAGTGTATAGACGTAATCAGAAGCAAAAATAATAAAAAAGTTTTTAAAATTCTGTAGTTGTGCATATATATTATATCTGTTATTATAGCATAAGCATGCGGGATTGGTTTAGTGGTAGAATGACTGCCTTCCAAGCAGTAGACAAGAGTTCGATTCTCTTATCCCGCACAT
>CAZSTO010000069.1:0-1659 GCA_964610005.1 uncultured Candidatus Saccharibacteria bacterium | reverse complement strand
GGTAACAATATATCGTTTTTAACTCATCAGGACGGTTTCACTATAAATAAAAATAAAAATTTTGATAATGATATAAAGAGACGTCTAGAAGAATTGAAATCTAGAAGTGTAGACGGGAGTATAGATATAATATTAGTTGGTGGTAATACTGATGATGAGGTTAGCTATTTATATTCAGATACGGTATCAAAATTGTCAGAGCAAATAGAAGAAGTTTCTGGTTTTAAGCCTGTTGTGGTTGGTCCAAAATTTGGTGATTATTTATACGATAATGTCTTATTTGATACTAAAAACAGAAGGGTTTATTTGATGCGACCACCGCTGCATAAAGTTTATAATGATACTTTTAGAGCTGATGATTTGGATGAGGTGGCAGAGGGGTGGGGAAAATAAAGGGGTTTTTATTTATAAAATAATGTGATATATTCTTGTGTATAGGCCCCATCGTCTAGTGGTTAGGACAGCAGGTTCTCAATCTGTTAACCGGAGTTCGACTCTCCGTGGGGTCACCAGAATAAGGTTATGCTATATTAAATACATGAAAAAAGTAGATTATTTAAAAGAATTAGATTTTGCTAAAAAACTGGCTCTAAAAGCAGGTAAGATCATGATTAAATATTTTGACGGTGACCAAAAAGTTAAATTAAAAAAAGATAATTCAGCTGTGACTATCGCGGATATAGAAATAAATGAGATGGTTATTAAAGAATTATCCAAAAAATTTCCTAAAGATGGAATAATAGGTGAAGAACGTAGTATTTCAGAATACGGCATGGGTAGAATATGGTTTTATGATCCCGTTGATGGAACTGCCGCATATACATGGGGAGTTCCAACTGCTATGTTTTCTCTTGCTCTTGTTGTGGATGGTACTCCTGTTATGGGTGTGACCTATGATCCTTTTTTAAAAAAGATGTATTCTGCTTATAAAGGAAGTGGTAGTTTTTGTAATGATAAGAAAATAAAAGTCTCAAGTATTGGTCTTGATAAGGGGGTGTTGGCAGTACCTGGAAGTATTCGCAGGCTTTCTGATTTACCATATTTTAAAACACTTAAGGATTTACCTACAAATCTTGCTATATTTAGCGGTGCGGTTTACAAAACATGTCTTGTTGCAACAGGAAGATTTGTTGGTCATATAGAGCCTGCGGTTAGTGCTCATGATATGGCAGCAGTGCATGTGATTATCGAAGAAGCTGGTGGAAAGATTACTGGGTATAGGGGTGAGAAGTTGGATTACAGTAAACCTTTTAAAGGTTCAATTGTTTCAAATAAAAAGATTCATAATCAGCTTGTGGATTTGGTTAATAATAAGGTTTAATAAATAACTATGCAAACAAACCCAACCGCCAAAAGAATACTTTGTTTTGGAGATTCGAATACCTGGGGGTATATTCCTGGTACTAAAGCAGAACGTTATCCAACTGATATACGTTGGACCGGAGTATTACAAAATTTATTAGGAAATAATTATGAAATCATAGAAGAAGGATTAAACTCTAGAACTATAAAGGAAAATGATAATAGGCCAGGTAAAGAAGGTAGAATAGCTATGGATTATATTATTCCATGTTTAGATACTCATAATCCTCTTGATTATATACTCATTATGCTAGGTTCAAATGAATTGAAGTCAGAGTTCAATTTATCTGCCAAAGA
>CAZSTO010000068.1:0-1820 GCA_964610005.1 uncultured Candidatus Saccharibacteria bacterium | reverse complement strand
GTCCCTGCAGGTTTGTATACAGCGATTAGGTGATTGTCCTCGTAGAGGACTTTTATGTTTGATAAGGGTTGCATAATATTAAGATATCACACTCCATAGCTTTTTGAATGTTTCCCTAAGATTGTGTGCAAGCATAGCATCATGAATTTCAATTAGATAAAATGGATGTTGTCTCGTTGATATTGTAATTATGTATTCGCCAACTATCCAGATAGTTGATGTAAAATTCATATCTTTTGCGAATCTTGTATTTCTTTTTGATTTAGGAATTTTCTTTTCAATCTTTGTTTCAATTGAAGAATTATTACTTAAAAGCTTAGCGTTTATTTTTGGATCATTATATTCTTTAGTCTTCCCTACCCACATAATCCAATCTTCAAAATTTTCTACGAGACTATGATCTTGAAATCCCCACCAAGTACCGTCGAATTTCATTAATTCTTTATTCCATCTTGAAGCATTGTCGTATAGATATTTCTCTAAGTTTTTTTCTTCAATAAAAGTTATTTTTGGCATTACATATTTACCACCCAAACCAAGACTACTTAGTTCTGTAATAGCCTGTTTAACTATTTTTTCTTTTTGATCCAATTCTCTTCTAGAACTATCTATAGTCTTTAACAAATTCTTGGGAGGTAGAGGTAATAGATGCAAAACAGAACCAGCTAAATCTTCGGCGACCAAACCTCTAGCAATAAGCTCTTTTGCGGTGTGATATACAGTCGCTCTATTGATATTTGTAAGCTTAGACAATTGTGTCGGTGTTGAGCGTCCATTCTCCAATAAAACCTTATATAGCTTTATCTCCTTGTCGCTTAGTCCTAATTTATTTAGTATTTCCATAGTTGAAGTATATATAGTTGTTAAAACATTGTCAACAATTGTTCTACAATCTTTGACAAAGGAACTACCTTGTATATTCTTATAGAAGAGATATGCGAACTAACCGTAAAACTGTTCTTGTAACTATAAGCATAGACAAGGAAGCACTTGACATAGTCAATAAATTAGCGAGTGAATCTGGGTTGAATCGTTCGAGATTTATTAACAAGACAATATTAGAAACTACTCCTGAAAACATACTTCAAATTGAATACAAAACACAAAAACAATTGGAAATATGTATGGCAATTTATGATATACAACGAGAAAACTTCCCTACTCACTTTAGGATGGTAGACAACGGTGAAATTCAAAAAATAGACGTGAGTTGTATATCAGTTGAATTCATTATTCAGGTCATTAATACGATACAAAAATATTCTAAAGTGATATCTATAAAATTAATTTATAGAGCTCCAGAAACACCTACAATCAATTAAACTTCAGTCTTGATTTTACTATGCCAGATTCAGACCCAACGATTCGCACAACTATTTCTCTTAAGAAATCAGAACACGAAAAACTACTAGAAATATCGAAGAGGTATGGTTTACCCTTATCATACTTACTCGTATCATCTGTACTTGGGGTAGATCACGTAGTTAGAATATTGCGTGATAAATTTCGTATTACAGTAACTAACATTGGTTGGGATAAAATTATTGAATGTTGTATATCTTTTACAGGTGACAATGTTAGTAATGAAATTACGGTAATTATGAAGAGGGTCCAGGGTTTGTATATCATTGATGGAAACGTTGATGATGTGAACAATGTATTAGGATTTATTGATAACTTAAAATCTAAAGGAGGAAAAATAGAAGGTTTTATTTTACCTTAGAGCATAATAAATAGCCGATACTAACTGTTCGGCTATTTTTATTAAACAAAAAAGCGAATCGTATTTCAGATTCGCTGTGTGTAGGTTTTACCTACTA
>CAZSTO010000067.1:0-1888 GCA_964610005.1 uncultured Candidatus Saccharibacteria bacterium | reverse complement strand
AAATCTCTGAGTTTTTATAATCCTTATATCTTCATCATAGTTAAAACAAAATTTATCATCATCTACACGGTAGAAAGTTGATTTTTCCATTCAATCACCCATTAAACTAAGTTATCTATATCTACATACCTCATCCAAGATATATTTTTTTCACGAGCATCTGCTAACAATAGAGCTTTTAGAAATGGAATAACAGGTAAACAACCATAAGGGTATTTCACTACCATTTTAACACAATCATTTTCCTGCAATCTCTGTATTGCTTTATCTCTTCCAATTTTCCGTACAAAATGTTGTTCTTTGGGAGAACAGTATGAAAATCCAGCTTTAAGCTCTCCATCTTCATTAATTTCATATGCTGCTGTTACTCTACCAAGGACAAAACAATCTACTGCTACCATAAATGTTCTTGTTTTCATAGTTATCTCCTTTGATGTATTCACTAATTTACATCTTATTATACCATATTTTTTGACAAAAGTCAAGGAATTTATTTACCATAAGTTAAAATAAAATCTTTAGGCTTATAAACATCTTTTTTTATTTCATCTACTTGTCTAATAGCCATCATTATACCATCATCTGTATTCCAAACATCATAAATATATTCTTCACCTAAAGATGTATTATGATGTTCAATATAAATATCCCCAACTTCTTGTTTGAAATATGCTATGAATTGAGCAGCAAAACACCCCATACCATTAGCCAACTTTTCATTCTCATGAGTAAGTGGTATACCATTTACTATTTTATAACCATCTAAAAACTTAGCTAACTCTAAACCATACCCTTCTGGATAACCATCATAATGTTTATACACTGTTACTAATATCTTATCTTTATCCCAAATTCTTGTTAGGCTTCTCGTTGACATAGTTTTCCTCCTTTTAATTGTAGTATTTAAATCTTATAATCTTCTCCAACTCTTCCCATTTCTCTTTATGAAGTTTATCTTCTACATCTGAAAATAGTATACTATGGGCTAATTCATGAGCTATACCTTTGATAATATCATCTTCTTTTTTCAGAAGATTAAGATTTATGAGTATCTCTGCTGTATTTCCATCATCTACAAGTCCTGCTTTTATTCCATTGATAGAAGTAGAGCCATTAATCTCTACTTTTCTTTTTAGTATACCCTCACATATCCTCTTTAATCTTACCCATTTCATCAGGCTCTACCTCTCTCTATAATACATTTTTATAGCTCTAACAATACCTTCTTTTATTTCAGGTATCCAATCTCTTGCATCATACTTATCATTTCTTACCTTATAAGGCATACCTATAGAGAATCTTAATTCAGGATATGTAGTATAGTAGTTATATTCTACATATCCCCATCCATCTATATCAATATTAGAAGTTAAACCCCTATCATCTCTATACCCAAAGAGATTTAAGTTTATATTAGAACAATACATCTGTGCTAAATTATTTAACTGTGGTTCAATAGCATTTTTTATGAGGGTAAAACACTCATCATTCCATGTATCAGATTTTGAAATATTTACTACAAATTTATTCTTTGGAGATTTAGCAAGTTTATAATTTTTATTATCCCTCCAAGCTGCTACAAGATATTCTTTATCTCTAACAAGTTCTGTCAACTTTTTAGATAACTTGGTAAATGCTTTATATTCAGAATATCTTAAACCAGCATATTTTTTATAATCATCTTGTGTTGGGGGGCAAGAGTACTCAATGGGTTTACCTTTTACACTTAGATACTTATAGACTATATTTTTTGCTATCTTTAAAGCTATTGTAGAAATCTTTTTATTGTAGAATATGGCTGAGGGGGGAGTCCTATACTCAAAACCCCAAGGCTGTTCTCTGTATAAACCATAGCCAAGATAACAATTCCTTGCTTTACCAGAGCAGT
>CAZSTO010000066.1:0-1909 GCA_964610005.1 uncultured Candidatus Saccharibacteria bacterium | reverse complement strand
TATAACGATGTTGTAAAAACAGAAGACGGCGGAATTAGAGTTCGAGAACGAATATATTATCCCAAAGATAATCATTATGATTTTGTGCTCACAGATGTATTTACAGGAAGGAGAGAATAAATGTCTGATTATTACGATTTTTATGATAATTTTTCTGATTTCGATATTGAAATAAACGAATTTAAAAATAGACTAAAAGATTCTGTGAAATCTGAATTTTTAGAAAAAATGAAATTACTTGAAGAAGAGAATAAGCAACTTCAAGATATTAGAGTTAACTGGGCCAAACTGCAAAGAGAAGTTGACATCGAAAAAAATAAATTAGAACAAGAACGATATTCGGCAAAGCAGGAGGCTAAAAAAGCAAGACTGGGCGAGTTATTTTCGGAGCACGAACTTATACTATATAAGCCACAAATTGAGTATAAAAAACGAGATAAATGTAATAATTGTGATAATCAAAGATATTTACATTTCAAAACACCGAATGGGAAAGATGTAGCATTTCCCTGTGACTGTTCCCAAGATGCACGTTTTTATGTTCCTGAGCCTATGGTTGTTTATGAATTTTCTTTAGGAAGCGGTTCTAGCAACAATATTTTTAATTTATATTATAAACAAGCCAACAAAGATATGTTTGATACAGAACATTGTGATTATTTATTTGGTGAATCAGAATCTTGTGCCAATGCTAATATTGTAAGAGATAATTCTGATTTTGAAAATGTCGCATATAAAGCGCTTTTCATTTCCCAAGAACTTTGCCAAGAATATTGCGATTGGAAGAATAAAAAAGAGGCAAAATGATAAAATATTGTCCTCATTGTGGTGGAAACGGGTTCTATATAAAAGGAATAATGCGCGGATCTGTTGAAACTTATTATGATGAATCCGGTAATCACGAAGAAACGAATCTTGACAAATGTTATTGGGAATCTCAATCAAAAGTTGTAAGATGCGTGAATTGTAATAAGATAAGGCGAGATGTATTGTTTGATGGTAAGAAGATAATTGAAGGAGACTTGTCTTTGATTGATAAATCTCATTTTATTTTTAGGCAAGGTAATACTTATGAAGGGAGAAACAAATGACAAACTTTGATGTAGAAACTGAAAGAGAGTTGAATGCTTTTAAAATTCAAGAAGAATATATTTCAACAATGCAATGGACTGAAGATGCCAGCAATTATTTGAAAACTGTTGTTATTGGAAATGTTCGAGCATTTTATCAATTTCTGTATAGTAAAGGTTTCATTGATCTTGATAAAGTTCAGGAATATTTTT
Organism: uncultured Candidatus Saccharibacteria bacterium; assembly: GCA_964610005.1. Taxonomy (GTDB): domain Bacteria; phylum Patescibacteriota; class Minisyncoccia; order Phycocordibacterales; family CAIZLB01; genus CAIZLB01. The sequence continues at coordinate 626 of CAZSTO010000066.1, read as the reverse complement.
GGCAAGATAGTCTAAAGAAAGAAATCGAGGATAAAAATTATGACTGACTTTTTTCATACCGTTGTAGTTGTTGGATTTGAATTAAAATCGAATCCTAGAGATGATTATGGTATTGAATCTGTTTGCGAAAATATGCTTGTGGCAAATCAGCAAATAGAAATTGACAGCAAAGAATTTCCCTTGTACAGATTTTTTGTTATGGGAGATTATGAACTAATACGGGAACAATAATAATCTAAATTATAATAATTAGGATTATAATAAAAATGATAATTAGAACAATCGCTTGTGGAATGGATAATGGTGGCATTTGGATTTCAGATCAACTTTGGCATGAACCAAAACACGCCATAAGAGCAGGCAAATTAAAACACCTTGGGTTTTCTGGGTGGTATCCAGATAAAGAACATAAAAAATTATATGAAATTTTAGATAATAAGTTTCAAATATCTAAAATGTGGCCTGGAGAATATATGGAAGTAGAATTTGAATGTGAGGATATATGCCCACAAATTCAGTAATCAAAACACTTTATAAAGCGTATAAATTTTAGTTACATTTTTTTGCATTATATATTAAATCCCATGAAATTACTGCCGACGAATGGGATATGCATAAAAAATTTG
>CAZSTO010000065.1:0-1979 GCA_964610005.1 uncultured Candidatus Saccharibacteria bacterium | reverse complement strand
CGACTAACAAAAACGCGGGGTCACATCAAAGAAAAGTTTTAAAGTATTGGTTAGAGGCGTTTACCTCATGTTCTACTTTTATTGATGGCGAAAAACGTGCGGATGGGTCTAAGGAAATAGCCAAACGGATTGATAATCCTATTTTTTGTCTTATTGGATCAACCACGCCAGATTCTCTTACATCAGCTCTTCGCGGCGAGGATATTGGAAATGGTCTGCTTAACCGATTCCTGTTTGTCCAAACATTGGACTCGCCACGAAAAAGGAAATTTAGGGACTTTGATGTCAACGAGCAGCCGCCAGAGATGGTTATAGAAAAATTTAAAGAATACATGACTCCTCAATCTTCTATGTATGGAATTGAGAATTATCAAAAAGTAGGTTTCTCAAAAGAAGCTGCTGATTTATATGATAAAATTGATGATATTTTTGAAGACGCTGTGCAATCATTAGATCAGGGTGACCGATTAAGAAATCTTTATGGACGCGCGCATGAATATGTAGGTAAAATAGCGCTTATTATGAGTGATGACAAAGAGATAAATAAACGCGATGTCCAGTTTGCTTATGATTTTATCTCTCTTTCTCTTGCAACCGCCTTAAGCTTTTGTGGCGATATTACTGATACACGCGAAGAAGAAGATTATATTAAGGCAAGGAATATTATTAAGAAGGCTGGCGAAATGTCGGCTAATGATTTTACTCGCAAGACTCAATTCATCCAAGGTGGCGATAGAAGAAGAAATGAAATAATTCGTCTTCTTGTGGATTCATCCATAATCAGAGTTGAAGAGCGGCAGAGCCAAACTAAGAAGGCGGTTTATTATGTGGCAATGGTAGGATGAGTTCTCCACACACGTATATTATTATCTGAAATAGATGATATTTTTACTGTCAATGGCCTATTTTTCCAACAAGCCATATAAATTCGCGCTCTCCATTCTTTCCCAATAACAAAGCTATCTCCAATATCCATATTAGAGATTTTTTCAGCTATATCTGATGGAGCCATATTTTCTATTTTGGGCTTTCTACCATATCCATTTGTGTTTTCTTTGATAGGGACGCCTTTTTCAATAACAAATTCCATATTCATTCCTTGTTTTGTGTTTTTTTCTTGTATATTATTTCAATTGTGTTTGCAACAATGTTTTGATTGAGGGGGTTGTTTTGTTTATATTTTGATAGTGTTTTTAATATAAAATACAAATACTTAACCCATTAAAATCGAATCCGTCAAAGTTTTTGGGGGGGTACTCTAAAAACCCCCTATAAAATAGAAAAGAGTGTGTGTGTATAATAATATATATATATATATATATATAATATTATATTATATTATTGTAATATATAAGGAAAGATCCGTCAAAGATCCGTCAAAGTCATTTTGACGGATTGCGGTGACAGCCATTTTTTACTTTGACGGATCTAAAGCAATTCTTTTTTATTTGATTTTTTTGCCTGGTTGGTGCTATGCTTACCTTGTTTTCGCGCAACGAAAACTCCTTGGTGGTATCCTGTTAGTTCTCCCACTGGTGGGATACCCCTAAAACGCATTAGGGGGTGCTATGAGTGAGGTGTATGATCTTACTGGTAGGGTGATAACCAAAAAGCCTGAGAGTGCCCTAGAATTTGAAATATGCCCCGATTGCGGCGATTGTGAATGGCTGGTAGTGGTTAATAAAAAGGATATGTTAGAGAGATTAATTTGTGCGGATGATGAATGTGACGGATATATTGAGCTTAAACATGTTAAAGAATAGTAGGACTTTCCCCCAAATGATTAATAAAAACAATAGTTAACTTTATGGCAGATATTGAAACACCTACATGGCGCAATAAGCATAAGATTGGTAGCATGATGACGCGTCTACAGAAACATGGTGAAGGTGAAATCGAAATGACGGCAACGCAAATTGCCGCTGCAAAGCTTTTTTTAAGTAAAACACTGCCTGATTTGGCTAGTATTCAAATGAGTG
>CAZSTO010000064.1:0-2109 GCA_964610005.1 uncultured Candidatus Saccharibacteria bacterium | reverse complement strand
ATCTAACCAAGAACGAAAAGCAGTATAATCAATATTTAAAGGCTTTTTCTCCAGAATTAGTCGATTTATATAATGATCTTTTTAAATATGAGATATCTGCAGGTATTAAAAAACCGTTAACAGAAAAACAGGCTTATATGGCACTCAAACGTTATCATCCTGAATATAAAAATATACTTAAATTGAAATAATATTTTACGATTTTTGAATCGAACTAGGTTTTTCTAAGAAGTCTTATACTCATGATATGAGATAAGATTTTTTCTTTATCTCATGAATGGATGCAAAACCTGTTCTGTCTCTGATTTTGAAAAGCATCCATTCAAATCAGAGGTAGAACAGGTTTTATTATTTAAAAACTCGTATGAAATTATCAAAACAGGCAATACAAGATTTACGTTTTGTAATCCGTAAAAAATACGGAAATAGGTTTGATGATGACATGTCTGATGAAGAAATAAATCAATTCGGTTTATTGATTCTAACTATAGTTTCTGAGAGTTTAAAGATATAAATAACAAAGTTTATTGAATAAATTATTCAAAACTGGAAAGGTAGAAAAGGTTCCAGTATAAACAAGAGATATAGACTACAGCATATAACGGCACCTCCGTATGTTGTGTTAGGAAAAGTCTATGTCAACGGTCCGCGAGGTACATTAGAAACTATTACTTGATTACCTAACTTCATAAGATCAAGGTAAAACTTATACGGCGAGAGCTCAGGGCGATAACAATTTAAGTTACATAGGAAGAGTTTGTTCAATGAACCACATAAACTTTACTTACTACACTGGTTAAACTACAAAAACCGTGGACAGGCCTTTTTCTTTCCGTCTCCTGCTAGGGTGATTAAGATTAAGTGAACAAGTATGTTAAAGTACAGAAAATAACAAAAATTAATTCTATGAATAATTATCAAATAGATTTTTCAAAATTAAAAATAGCAAACTATAATCGAAAGTCTTCAGAGAGTGAGGATCGACAGATGCTTTCTATTGATTCTCAAATCGATGAAGCAAAAAGGATTTCTGATTTTTATAGACTCCCAAAGTTCAGATACGTTTTTCAAGAGTCTAAATCTGCTAAAAAAGAATTCGCTCGACCTGAATTTCAAAAAATGATTGGTGAAATTAAAAAAGGGAACATAGATTGCATTGTCTGTTGGAAACTAGATCGTCTTGCAAGAAATATGACCGAGGGCGGTATTATAATTGACCTCATAAGTTCAGGTATTATAAAAGCAATAATTACTCATGATAAAGTTTATTATCCTACGGATAATGTTTTATTAATGGCTGTTGAGTTTGGTCAGGGTAAACAATTTGTAAAGGATTTATCTGTTAATGTTAAAAGAGGGCAAACGAAAAAAGCATCTATGGGTACTCCACATGGGGTGGCTACGTTAGGTTTTTTAAATGATAGAACGGAAGAGAAGGGTAACAGAAGATGGCTTGTAGATCAAAATAGATTTAATCTGATAAAGATTCTATTCGAAAAGTTTCTTACAGGAAATTATTCTGCAGGTAAGTTGTATAGATATGCTGTTAATGATTTAAAATTAACTACAGTTAAAAGAAAAAGACTCGGAGGTGAACTAATAACTCAGTCTAGAATATATGAGATTTTAAAAGATCCAATATATGCAGGTTTCTTTTTTTATGCAGATAAGAAGTACATTCTTGATAAAAGCCTACCAAGAATTATATCGGAAGAAGAACATGAAAAAGTTAAAAGGTTGCTTTCAGCTAAAAATATACCTAAATCACAAAATCATATAAGAACATATTCTGGATTCATAAAATCTGAAGAAGGTAATTTTATGGGTCAGGATATTAAATATCAGGTTATATGTGATTGTAAAAACAAGTTTTCTTATTCAAATAGAACTCATTGTCCTAAATGCGGTATTAAAATAGATGAAATGAATAATCCTAAATACCTCTCTTATACTTATTATTATGATGTTAAGAAAAAGAAACAGGGTTTAAGTACTAAATGTATTAATGAAAATAAAATAGATAAAGTTGTTGAAGATGTTTTAAAAGATTTAGATTTCTCACCCGATCTTGTTGACTGGTCAAGAAAATATATTCATGAATTAAAAGAT
>CAZSTO010000063.1:0-2121 GCA_964610005.1 uncultured Candidatus Saccharibacteria bacterium | reverse complement strand
ATAAAAAGTTTGGTATTTGAGCAGGCAAAACGGTTGGTTCCTTTCTTTCACCGTTATATGTAGATTTGAAATCAACTGTATCTTTTTCTATATCAGCCAACATGGTCAAAGTCAGCTTATTCATCTTACACTCTGTATAACGATAAGCAGCAGCTGAATAACCATCTATGTTACCAAAGTTACCTTGTGGCCAAACAAGAGGATATCTCATGTTAAAATCTTGTGCCATATTCACCATAGTTTGATAAATAGCCTGATCGCCATGAGGGTGATAATTACCCATAGTTTCTCCAACAACAGTACCGGATTTTTTAAACTTACCTGTAGGCATCAAACCCATACGATTCATCACAAAAAGTATTCTTCTTTGTACAGGTTTTAAACCATCTCTAACATCTGGCAATGCACGGTCTGTAATAACACTCATGGCATAATCTATATATGCTTCCTGCATCTCTTCGACTATGTCTCTATCTATGATATTTTTATGTTCTAAAACAACTTGATTCTCTTGATTATTTGAGTTTTCCTCTTTTTTTGACTTTGGCATATACCCGATATTATAGCATATTTTACATAGCTTTTAAAATAAAAATATGCGATTATATTAGACAACATGAATGATAAAATTAAAATATTAAGCATAGAAACAAGTTGTGATGAGACAGCTGTTTCAGTCCTAGAATATGATCATAGTAATGGCAAATATTTGATTCTTGCTGATTCTTTAAATAGTCAAATAGACATACATAAAGAATATGGTGGTGTATTTCCGACTATTGCCAAAAGAGAGCACGGCAACAATTTGTTAAGTTTATTGAAAAATTGTCTTGAGAAAATTGATACGTCTGATATTGAGATTAATATCGAAAATATGGAAATAGAAATACTATCAAGAGAGGAGGACCTAAAGAGACAAATAGAAAATATATTTAAAGATAATTCTACAAATATACTCAAAAATATACCGCAAATAGACTATATAGCCGTAACAAGAGGACCGGGGCTTGAACCTGCTTTATGGGTAGGCCTTAGTTTTGCTAAATTCTTAGCAAAATTGTGGCAAAAACCTTTATTGCCTATAAATCATATGGAAGGTCATATCTCATCCGTTTTATTGGAAAATAATATTGAAGAATTCCCTACTTTAGCCTTACTCATATCTGGTGGCCATACAGAGTTAGTCGATATGGAAAATTGGGGTAAATATAGAATCATAGGTAAAACAAGAGATGATGCCATTGGTGAAGCATATGATAAAGTAGCAAGGATATTAGGATTAACTTATCCAGGTGGACCAGAAATAGCCAAAAAGGCTCAATACATAAGAGATAATTTCTCTGTCGATCAAATAGATATTTTAAAAAATAAATATTCTATAAAATTACCTAGACCAATGATTAACAGTCAAGATCTTGACTTATCATTCTCTGGCTTAAAGACGGCCGTTTTGTATCTGGTTAGAGATATAGGTGAATTAAATGAAGAAATGATCAACCTTATCAGCCATGAATTTGAAAATGCTGTTTTAGAAGTATTAATAAAAAAATTAAATTTTGCCCATAGAGAAAATGATCATAAATACAAAAATCTAATAGTGGCCGGTGGTGTTATAGCCAATGATTTTCTAAAAGAACATATAAACAAATGGTGTAATGAAAATGAATTAAATTTTCTAAAACCAGATAAAAAACTTGCAACCGATAATGCTGTAATGATTGGATTAGCAGCAATAATAGGTCTTTCACATAATTATGTAAAAATTTTAGACCCTAAATTAGAAGAATTTAACAATTTAAAACCCGATGGAGATTGGTCTATTGATAATATATAATTATATTATATGCATCCTCAATTCTCAGATATATTAAATATATTGAATAATAGCTTTATAATATTTTTTTATGCATTATTTGCAGGACTTATTCCCGCATTATTGTGGCTATGGTTTTGGCTTCATGAAAAAGACAAACATAAGGAACCGGTTAAAGTTATATTTATGGTCTTTTTATTAGGCATGCTCGGTGTCTTTGTATCATTTATATTACAAAAAGCATTGGCTATTTATTTTGACTTTAAGATTAATGCTATAGGCAACTGCGTTCGTTCATCACAAAATCA
>CAZSTO010000062.1:0-2158 GCA_964610005.1 uncultured Candidatus Saccharibacteria bacterium | reverse complement strand
TAGAGCAGTCGCCTGTTAAGCGATTGGTCGTAGGTTCGATCCCTACCGGAGGAGCATGTGAAAAATACCCTTATTTTATAGGGGTGTTTTTGTTTTATTAACTTATGCTACTTGACTATTATATTAATATATAATATAATATATACGTTAGTCATTCAACAGAAATCAACCATCATGCCAACCATCAATATCGCCTATACAGGTGAGTTTGGAAATCCCGCTCATCTCGAAGATGCCCGTGCTGAATTACAGCAAATCATTGCTGAAGAGCTCAGCACCCCTGATTTGCCGATCCAACCGCATTTGGTTGCGGTCAACATCAACCCCTGCGAATCGATAACTGATTCCAAGGACGTACCCTGCTCTTGCTCGATCACCGTCACAGGAACAAAAACCTGAGTGGGAACAGCAAGTGAGATCTGGAAAAAAATCTCTGACAAGATCCGTGAAATCGGATCCTTGAAGCACCCAGGGCACCTGTCGAGTGGAGATGATTTTGGCAGAGGCGCACAGCGAATCTCCCTCAACCTCTTCCTCCAGGATATCTTCGAAGGTCAGATTCCGATGCACTACCCCAACGATTAACCGAGCTTCGGTGAATCTCAAATGAACCTAGACGTACTTTCCAAAGTTGCTAGGTTCCTTTTCTTTTATGTGGGTTCGAACATCCTCCCAGGTGCGGAGCATTGTAGAAAAGACCTCGTTTTCAAGCGGGGTTTTTATTTTGTAAAATTAATCTTTCACCAAATTAATAATCTCTTCTAATAAAATACTTACCTCATTCAAAGGGTTATCAAATATCATATTATCTGTATTTATTACTGAAATATTATTTTCACTTGCATAATTCAAATTTTCCAACCTTTCTCTTGTCTCTTTTTCTACTATTACAAAATTATCACCCCTACCACTTAATCTAGATTTAAAGATTTCTGGTTTTGAGTCTATTATTATAGTTCCTACATCTTTAGAACCAAATTGTAAATTTATTTTCTCTATATCATAAACCAGACAATTCCCATCAAATATAAATAATTCTTTATCTGAATATAATTCCATCATTTTTCGTATCGCTTGTATATAAGCCTGTATGACATACACATCCTCACCTAAACCTTGTTCTTTGCATGAAAGTACTACTTTATCCCAATCAATATAATTATCTGCATGAAAAATCTGCATACTCTGTGGTAAATTAAATTTTTCCAGAAAATTAAGCAAAGTTGTCTTCCCTACACCAGGATGACCTATAATGAAAATAATTTTTTTATCTTGTAATGGTAACAAATCTGATAAGGCTTTTAATTTTTCATCTATAATATTAAACATTCTTAAATGATATCATATTCAGTTTTTTACCCAACCCCAAAAGTTCGGTAAAGAAGTAATGTGGGGAGCATGTGAAAATAACCCTGATTGTATGGGTTATTTTTGTTACCTTATGACGAGTTCGAACCTATGATACATACTTGCTTTTTTATACTGACAGCAGTATAATACACACATAAAGACGAAGAGGGATCCGAACGGTTAACTACCTAAGGAGCCCTTTTTTTTTACTTAACTTATCTTCTTTTTAGTATCAGGATATTCTAAATAATCAAAATACTCAGAACCTAAACTCTTATACAAAGATGACGCAAACTTTATGTTTGGAAATAATACTTTTTTAAATCTATTTTCCTCAACCAAAAAATCAACAAGTATTTTATAATCCCCGTCTCCAGAGACAAGTACTATTTTATCAAAATCAGTTTTCTTATATAACATCTTCATAACATTAAAAATAATGTCCGAATCAACATTTCCTTTCTTCTTTCCTATCATAGCAGTATTATGTTGCCTAAAAACCAATATGAATCCAGCCTTTTGTATTTCAGAATAAAGTTCTTGATTTATTTCTTGAACATATCCCAGGAAATAATATGCTTCTGTCACATTATATTTCTTTTCAAGATAAACTCTGAACTTATACAAATCAACTTTCCAAGGAATAGTACTAGAAGTTGTACCCATGTGTAGGTTTTGTCCGTCTATATAGGCTAAATTGTTTTCATTTTTATTCATATTTTTAAATTATATCACACTTGTATATTATTCATTATTTATATAAATTCCGAACATCCTCCCATGCGCGGAGCATGTGAAAATAACCCTA
>CAZSTO010000061.1:0-2169 GCA_964610005.1 uncultured Candidatus Saccharibacteria bacterium | reverse complement strand
TATCTGAAGCAAACATGGAGCTCGGACAAATGCGCGTCGAAGTAAATATTTCTATACATAAACCAGGTGAACCTTGGGGAACAAAAGTTGAGATTAAAAACCTGAACTCATTTAGAGTTGCAGAAAAATCAATAGAATACGAAATACAAAGACAAAAAGAAATATTAGAATCAGGTGGAAAAGTTATACAAGAGACTCGCGGATATGATGATGCTACAGGAAAAACATTTTCACAAAGGATAAAAGAGAATGCAAATGATTATAGATATTTTCCAGATCCTGATCTTCCAAAACTTTATATATCACAGATTCCAGAATTCAATCTAGAAACCCTAAAAAATTCTTTACCAACATTACCTTGGAGTAAAAGAGAAAAATATACAGCATTAGGTCTAAAACCTGAAGATGTTGAGATGTTTGTGTCTGATAATTTTTATGGAGATTATTTTGAACATGTTTTGAAAAATATTACAGATAATAAAATCATTCTTCTTGGTGTTAACTATATAACATCAGACATGGCAGGTATTTTGAAGAAAGAAACAGAAAGACTTTCATCTTTGAATGATTATCTTGATGTAAAACATTTTGAAAATATTCTAAAAATGATCGGTGAAGAGAAACTTTCATCTCGCGGTGCTAAGGATATGATAGCAATACTTTGGAATAATAATGATTTGAGAGAAAAAACTACTGAAGCTATAGCGGAAGAAAAAGGCTTGATTTTAAAAAATGATCCAGAGTTTATAAATAATATAGTGAAAGGTGTTATAGAAAATAATCCAAATCAAGTTACTGAATTTAAGGCAGGTAAAGATAACTTAATAATGTATTTAGTAGGTCAAGTTATGAAAGAAGGTAAAGGCGCTATAAATCCACAGGTTGCACAAGAAAAATTAAGAGAAGAATTAAGTAAATAGATTTTGATTGGTTTTATGATAAAATAAAACCTATGAAAAACATCGCAATAAACGGAGCAGGAAGAATTGGCCGAGCCTTTCTAAAACTTGCTATAGAAAATCCAAACATGAATATAGTTGCTATCAATGATTTAGCTGATATAGAAAATATCGCTTATCTTATGAAATATGATACTTCATACGGCAGAAGTAATCTTGACATACAAGTTGACAAGACAAATTCAAGTCTGATTATAAACGGTAAGACTGTAAAATATTTATCAGAAAAAGATCCATCTGTATTACCTTGGAAAGATTTGGCTGTTGATATAGTTTTAGAATCAACAGGACTATTTACTACTTATGAAAAAGCTGGAGCACATATAAAAGCTGGGGCAAAGAGAGTTGTTATATCTGCGCCTGCAAAAGAAGGTGACTCAACAGAATATAAAGGAGCAACTGTCCTTATGGGTATAAATGAAGAAGCTCTACAAGATAAATCTATAGTTATAACTTCAAATGCATCTTGTACAACAAATGCATCATCACCTGTGATAGATATTTTAAATAAAACTATAGGTATAGAGAAAGCTATATTAAATACAACTCATGCATACACAGCAAGTCAATCTCTTGTGGATGGTCCAAACAAAAAAGATTGGCGTGAGGGAAGAGCAGCAGCACAAAACATGGCCCCATCATCAACCGGTGCGGCCATAGCTGTTGCTAAAGTTATTACTGATCTATCTGGAAAGTTTGACGGTATATCAGTTCGTGTTCCTGTTGTCACAGGTTCTATAGCTGATATAACATTTATTTCAAAGAAAAATACTACAGTTGAAGAGGTAAATAGTATATTAGAAAATGCAGCTAAAGAAGTAAAATGGTCAGGAATATTTTCAACAACAAGAGAACAATTAGTATCAAAAGATATAGTTGGTGATCCACATGCATCTATTGCTGATTTGTCTATGACTAGAGTCGTGGATGGTAACCTTGTTAAGGTGTTAGCTTGGTATGATAATGAAGGTGGATACACACATTCACTCGTAAAACATGTAGAGAAAGTTGCAGAAGTTTTATAAAAAATAAAAATAAAAATTGTTCACATAAAAGTGAGCATTTTTATTTGTATATACACACAAAAAATAATATAATATACCCATATGAATCTTAGTTTTAAAGGCAAATTAAGTGTATTTACATACATATTATTTTTTGTTTTTTCAACTACAATATCATTTTCTAATATACAAGCTGCACAAGGTGT
>CAZSTO010000060.1:0-2295 GCA_964610005.1 uncultured Candidatus Saccharibacteria bacterium | reverse complement strand
GATGTATATTTGCAGTGTTTACCGTGGGCAGAGATATACCAAGAGTTATTTATCTCTTTAAATCCGCCTTCTGGTGTTCGTTGCTCCCAACTATTATTAGGAACTATGCCATTATATTCCAAAGATGTAAATTCATCATTGTTTATTAGGCTATAAAATACTGATTCAGGGCAGTGGTCAAAAGGGTGCGCCTGAATAATTCCTAAAATATCAGGAAGATTATCATAATTATTATAAATATAAGATAACATTGTGGCTTCATGCCCGCAAGTACTTTCAAGAATTTTATACGGATATGGAAAATTTTCTAGCCAATCAGTATTTTCTTTATAATGCGATATGATAAATAATTTATTCATTTATTTAATTCTCCCATATAGACTCAATTTCTTCTTGCGAAATATTATTTAATGTGGCTTTCCAACCAAAAAACTCTAATGCGGCTTGATTATACGCAAGAGCAGCCTCAATTTCTGTTTCAAACGACCCTAAATAATATGAATCGTATTTATAATGAATGTTAGCTCTCCAAGATTCTTTATTTTTATTACTATTCTTTGAGACTCCCGCGTATTTGCTTGTTGGTTTTCCAAAAACATTTTTCACTCCCTGCCGACTTTTTATTCTGTCTGGAAAATTACTTTTCGGAATTGATTGTTCTTTTCCTATCAAATATTCTTCCAATTGTTCCTTTGTCGTATTGGTTTTACCATATTTTGCATGAAATTCTCTATGGTGTTTCCTACACAAAACTATACCATTGTCAATATCCCATCTCGAATCTTTATTTGTAAAGTAGCTTTCGATATGATGAGTATTTAAGTCTTGGGAAGACCCACATTTTACGCATTGATGATTATATTTTTTTAAAATATCTTTTTTCCATTGTTTATTTTTTGAATTATCCCTATGCCTGTCTCTCTCTGACTGTGTTAACTCAGGCTTCCAATTAGGGCTTTCTTCGCCCCTTTTTGCAGATATTTTCATCGCTTTTGACATTCTATCTTTTACTTCTTGTGTTCTCTTTTTGCCCCTATTAGCATTCCCGTTGTTTATTTTATATGCCTCTGTTTGTAGCGCACAGAAATGGCATAGGGAAGTATATTTATCATATTCTACCCATCTTTCTTTTCCACATTCTGGATTGTCGCACCTTGCCAAAACTTTTCTTTTGCTTCTAGGGGGCAAATCCTCTACTTTGATTTCTATTGTCGCATCCTTATTCAATACTAATTTGCCTTTATCGTTTTTATGCATATGAGGCGTAAGATCATAACCTTTATTTTCATAGTGTGTTCTTTGGCTTGCTATATTGACTAAAATTGTCTTTGTTATAATCATTAACTATATTCCTCTAACGGGCATATTTCTGTGAAATCCAAAGAATTTGCTTATACTTTCGTTTTCTTCAACGTCATTTTCATATGCAAACACACAAGCTTCTTCCAGTGGCATGTATTTTATCCCGTATTCAGACAACTTATCTGCTTGATACACGCAGATATTGCCATCCTCATTAAAAAATTGTTGTCTTTGTTCTAGTTTCAATCCCAATTCTTTAGGCGCAAAAAGTAATCTACGAGATCTCAAACTGAAGCCCCCATTTCCAACTCGAATTCTTTTCCCGTTATCCGTTAAATAAGCGTTTTCAATTACTTTCCATGGTGCTCCACAATAATCCCATTGTAGCCAGTCATCATCCCACAGTTCAGGATGCAAGATATAAGCATGATCATGAACAAATAGCATATGCGAACTATTCACATGTTTACCTAACTCTAAAAACATATAATAATTAAAATCATCAATGTGATTAATATGTGGAGCATATTCCCAAATAATATTTTCAGGTAAATTATCCGGTTTCTTATCGCATATCAATTTTACTTCATAGAAATCTAATTCTTCACAACATTTTTCTAAAGCAGAAATAGTACCATCCATTCTATCAGGATTGGTACTATACGAAAGAAGTGTAACATCCTTCAAATATTTTTTCAAGCACTTTCTCCACTATATTTTTCTTTGATATATGTAATTTCTTTATCCATAATTTCTTGTGTAATACTTTGTGTAACTTGCCCTTCCCATAAATATTGACTAAAAGTATAATATTTTAAAATTTTAGGCTCACCATATCGTTTATATAGCCTATAATAATATTCACAATCAACATACCAAGATAAATTTTCATCTAACAACAAAGGACTATCATTCAAAATCGTCAAACAAGAAGGAGTACCGATTGTATTATTAAAATAAATCTGATTATTCCAAGAAGGAATTTGCTGTCTA
>CAZSTO010000059.1:0-2438 GCA_964610005.1 uncultured Candidatus Saccharibacteria bacterium | reverse complement strand
AAAACCTAAATAAACAAATCCAATCTGGTTTATCAGTAACAGACTATAGTAGAATATTACAAGCAAGAATAAATACGATTGAGCAGGCAACGGGTAAAGATGGAAAATAAAATGAAAAAAACACTATATATAATAACAACCATAGTCATACTAGCGTTAATAGGATTTGGTGCTTATTATTGGTTTTTTTACTCTAAAGTTCCAACACAAAACACTGATGGGGTTAACATAGACACAAGTTTCAATCCAATCAATAACGGTAATTTGTCTAACAATAACAACAATGGAGTTGTTGATGGAGATACAACGGACAATACAAACAACAATCAAAATTCAGAAAATACTGAATATAAACTACCAAAATTAAGACAAATAAGCTCAGCACCAGTTGCAGGCTTCATTGCAAGCTCAACAGCCAGTTCTTCTCTGGTTAGATTTGTAGATCGTGGAACTGGTCATATTTATGAAGCAGAGAACACTTCAGATAAAATAAATAAAATATCTAATACAACATTAACAAAAATATATGAGGCTTATGGTAATAAAAATGGAACAAACTTTGTATTAAGATATCTAAAAAATGATTCAGACATTGTATCAAACTTTTATGCTGAATTAAGAAAAACAGCTAGCACAACCGAAACACCTTTTGAAATAAAGGGTAAATTCATTTCTCCTGACATAAAACAGGTCGTGGTCTCACCGACAGGGGATAAATTGTTTACTTGGAATATAGAGAATGGATCTGGCGTTGGTTATATATCAAGTTTTGATGAAAAAACAAAAATAAAAGTCTCTGATTTTCCGTTTACACAAGTAAATATCGATTGGCCAGAAAACAATACATTAATTGTATCAACAAAACCTTCAGCACTATCATCGAGTCTTATATATGCTATTAATACAAAAGATGGCTCATATAGAAGCATATCAAGTGGATTAAAAGGATTATCTGGTAAATTGAATCATGATGGTACAAGTATGCTATCTTCTTTACCAAACAACAGTAGTTTTATTACATCTATTTTAAATATTAAAAATAGCTCTTCACAGGAATTGATATTCAAAACACTATCAGATAAATGTGTTTGGAGTAAAATAAAAAAAGATGAGCTATTCTGTGGTGTTCCAACAGAAATACCGGATGCTATTTATCCTGATGATTGGTACAAAGGTTCAATTTCATTCATAGACCAGATATGGCATGTAAACGCGACAACAGGGGAGGTGCATTTGTTAGCAAACCTTACCCAGCTATCTAATAAAGCTATTGATGTAATAGATCTAGCTTTGGATCCAAAAGAAAATACACTTTACTTTATAAATAAAGAAGATTTGAATCTTTGGGCTTTAGACTTAAATCAATAGATCTTTTAAAATTAAAGAGGTTGATGTTTCTTTATGTGTCCCCTTACTACCAATTCTTGACCTAGAGTAAATATACTACTTACTGTCCAGTATATAGCCAACACAGCTGGAAGTCCGTATGATACGAGGAAAATAATTACTGGAAAAACATACTTCATATTCTTCATCATATCCATAGTTGCATTCATAGCTTGATTGTCACTCTTAGTATTTGAAGGGTTTGATGCAAAAGAATAGTGAAGCTGTAGGAATTGTCCTACACCTGCACATATAGATAGGAATAAACTTTTAATACCTATATCAAATATACCTAAGAAATGCATATTGATAGTAGGCACATCTATGAATGAATAGAGTAGAGAATCATTTACAATAGGTAAACCTGATCTAGCAAATATATAGTAAAGAGAATAAATAACAGGTAATTGTAAAAATAACAGGAAAATACTTGAAAAAGGGTTTATTCCTTTCTTTTTATATAAATCCATTTGTAATAGAGCTTGTTGTTGCCGATCTGAAGTTTGATTTTTAATTCTATTTAACTCAGGCTCTATTTCTTTCATCTTAACTTGAGTAATAATAGCTTTTTTTGAAAGAGGGAAGAGAATAAGTCTTACTATTATCGTAAAAATAATAACCGCAAAACCGGCATCCATCCAAGGGAATGTATCGAATAAAAATATCAATCCATTATAAAGTGGATTGAATATAATAAGGTGGTATAAATATGAAATCATAAGGTGTATTTTACTTTAAAAGGCCACTTTTAACAAAGATTTTTTCTAATTCTTCCTTCATTTCAATAAAACTCAGTTTTTCGAATCCTACTTTTACTATAATTATTACTTCCAGCCCTTCTTTTACATTCAACTTAGTTACCATAGAGTATATTTGTCTCTTTATTTTATTTCTGGAAACAGCTAATTTTGAAACTTTTTTAGGAACAGATACGCCAAAATGGCTCTGTTTAGCGTTTTTATACACCCTAATAATCAAAAAAGGACTATGAAATGATTGTCCTTTTTCGATTATTTTTTTAAATGTTTCTGTTGATAGTCTTTTTGACTTTG
>CAZSTO010000058.1:0-2483 GCA_964610005.1 uncultured Candidatus Saccharibacteria bacterium | reverse complement strand
AACAATAGCAACATCTTTATCTACAGCCAAACGCTTAATTGCTTGTTGGGCGCCACAACATAAAGTTTTCTATAGTTGGGATCTCTTTTGGCTAAGAGGCAGACAAAAAGTATACGAACCCTATTTTCATATCTACAATGGAGAATACGATGTTGTAGCTCGCAATATAGAACATAAAAAAATAATAGAAAATAATTTTAACGTCAAAGTTAAAGGTATTATAGAAAACTTCAATATTGGCGAATTTATTAGATTATACGATACAAATATAGGAGATCAGGAATGTCAGAAGAATTTGATATCGATGTTATAAAATCAATGTATGAAGATAAAAAAATGTCATGGCAAGAAATTGCTAATTTTTTTGGTACATATACCAATAAAGTGCGTCGTTTTGGAATGAAACACGGCATTCAATCAAGAGATACCAGTACAGCACAATCTTTAGCTATTGAACAGGGTAAACGAGAACATCCAACTAAAGGTAAGAAGAGATCAGAAGATGTCAAAGTAAAAATTGGCAACAAACAAGTTAAAAATTGGGAAAATATTAGTGAAGATGAACGTGAACGAAGATCACAAATTGCAAAAAAGCTCTGGGAAGAGAAAACTTCTGATGAAAAAATAATGATGCGTGAAAATGCTATTAAAGGTGTTTTAAAAGCATCAAAAGATGGATCAAAAATTGAGAAATATTTAGAAGAAAAACTTAGAGCAGATGGATATGAACTTGAAACTCACAAAGAAGATTTAATATCAGCGGAAAATGTTCATATAGATATATATATACCAAATTATGCTATTGCTATTGAAATTGATGGACCAGCACATTTTCTTCCAATTTGGGGCGAAGAAAAACTTCAAAAACATATTGCTAAAGATCAAAGAAAAAACGCTATGATTTTATCATATGGTTTTACTATTGTTCGTATTAAATGTATTACTAAAACTATTACGATTACACGAATGCATAATATTTATGAACAATTAAAAAAAATACTTGAAGATATTATTAATGATCTTCCAAATAAGCGCAATAAACTTTATGAAATAGAAGCAGAATAAAATTAAAAAAGGAAAAGTATATGGGAAAACATGGATTTGAAAATTTTAGTATTGATGAAATGAGGGAAATTCTAACAAATGAATTTCCAGATTATGTTACAGATGCAAATCTTAATTTAACAAAAGTACCATTAGCAAATCTATTAAATGAGTTAAGAAGGGCAGCACAAGAACCAGTACCAGATAATCTTTTAGCAAATTTAGAAATAGAAGTAGAAGATGATCTTTCCATGGAGACTTTAAGCGTACCACTTGATGAAGAAATTAATACAAAAGAAGATCAAGAAAAACTTAAAAATATGATTATAGAATTAGATGAATCTAATATGAAAGATGTTGTCGTACCATCAAATAAGTTTTATAAAATAGTTGAATCTGAAAAACCAAAATTTGGTAGTCCTGAATGGTCAGATTATGTAAAATCTTTATTACTGCCTGATGAAATCTATAATGATCAGCCAAAATGTGATGGTCTTAAACGTTTGGTAGAACTTTTAATTGGTCCAATTATTCATAAGCAACTAAAATGTATTAAGGCTCCATCGGTTCATGATAATACAGCTACGATAGCTGTGTCTATCATGTGTGAATCAAAAGAATTAAAAACACACCTTATTGAAGAATCTATTGCTGATGCTAATGAATCTAATAATCATAATGAACCATATTGTTATCATATGTCGGCGACCGCTGAAACCAAAGCAGAAGCACGTTGTTATAGAAAGTTGTTAAGGTTGAAGAATGTTATAGCCGCCGAAGAAGGTATGTCTTCAACTGATATGATTCAAGTCAATAATCCTAACAATAAAATAACAAATATCCAAATTGAAGGTATTGATAGATTAGCTAATCGTCTTAATCTTAATGTAATGGATTTTGTGAATATAGGATCAAGTGGTAAAAAGTATGAAAATGTAAACGATATTGAATTTGACACTGCCCTAAAAATGATCGAGTTCATGAATGCAATATCAAGTGGTAAAGCCAAACCAGAAGGTATTGGTGAATATAATCCAAACTGGCGAAAATAATAATTAAAAAAAGAAAGTATGTAAAGGAGAAAGTATGAAAGCAACAGTTAAGGTAAGTCCGACATTATTGTTTGAAATTCAAACTGAAACCCAAAAATCAATGTTTCAAGAATTGGCGGCGTTACAAGAAGTGTTTTCAAATACAACTTGTAAAAGATGCGGAAGTGAAGCTCGCTTCGTAGTACGTACTATTGATGATAATGATTTTTATGAAATGAGATGTACAAATGAAAAATGTAGAGCAAGACTCCATTATGGATTAAATAAAAAGGGCGAAACAGTATTTCCTAAACGTAAAACTGACGATAATAAATATCACGAATTTGCAGGTTGGATGATATGGGACAAAGATGCTGGAAAAGAAATCTAATTATACTATTTTTCTTT
>CAZSTO010000057.1:0-2501 GCA_964610005.1 uncultured Candidatus Saccharibacteria bacterium | reverse complement strand
GCATCATGCATCTCGGCATCCTTTTTCATACGCTCTATATCATCTTGTGAAAGACCTGTATTTGCCTCTATACGTATAGTCTGTTCTTTTCCTGAAGCTTTGTCTTTGGCCTTAACGTTTAAGATACCGTTGGCATCTATATCGAAAGTAACTTCCACTTGAGGTATACCACGTGGCGCAGGTGGAATACCATCTAATATAAATCTTCCCAGAGACTTGTTATCCGCAGCCATAGCTCTTTCACCTTGAACTATATGTATCTCTACAGAAGTTTGATTGTCAGCTGCTGTTGAGAATACTTGCGAACGTGATGTTGGGATGGTTGTATTTTTCTCTACTAGATGTGTAGCAACACCTCCCATAGTTTCGATACCAAGTGAAAGTGGTATAACATCAAGAAGAAGTATATCTTTAACATCACCTGCCAATATACCACCTTGTACTGCAGCACCTAGGGCCACAACTTCATCTGGGTTTATTGATTGATTTGGTTCACGACCAAAAAGTTCTTTTACAACTTCTTTGATCTTTGGCATACGAGTTTGACCACCTACTAGTATAACCTCTTGTATATCAGCTATCTTAAACGGTGACGCTTCTATAGCTCTTTTTGTTATCTGTATAGCTCTTGTGATAAACTCATCTGCAAGTTCTTCAAGTTTTGCACGAGTCATTTTCAAAACAAGATGTTTTGGACCTGTTGCATCTGAAGTTATGAAAGGAATATTTATCTCTGTTTCAACAGCTGATGAAAGCTCTATCTTTGCTTTTTCCGCTGCCTCATCAAGCCTTTGTAATGCTAGAGGGTCATTTCTAACATCTATACCTGATTCTTTTTTGAATTCATCGGCAATCCAGTGAATAATCTTTTGGTCTATATCTTTTCCTCCAAGGTGAGCATCTCCATCTGTTGATTTTACTTCAACTATATCAGCACCAACTTCAAGTATAGAGATATCAAAAGTACCACCACCAAAGTCGAACACCGCTATCTTCTCATCTGCTTTTTTATTAAATCCATAAGCAAGTGCCGCAGCTGTTGGCTCATTGATAATACGTTTTACATCCAACCCTGCAATACGACCTGCATCTTTTGTAGCCTGTCTTTGTGCATCATTGAAATATGCAGGAACTGTAATAACAGCCTCTGTTATCTTCTCACCTATACGAGCCTCTGCATCATTTTTCAGTTTTGTAAGTATCATCGCTGATATCTCTTCAGGTGTATAAACTTTTTCCGCCATTGTTATACCAACTCCACCATTTTCAGTTTTTGAAATAGCAAAAGGCACAGAATCTTTATCTTTTTGTACTGCATTTTCGTCAAATGAGTGACCGATAAATCTTTTTATACCGAAAACAGTGTTCTTTGGATTTGTAACACCCTGTCTTTTTGCAAGCAAACCAACCAATCTTTCATTTGTCTTAGATATAGCAACTATAGAAGGGGTTGTACGTGCGCCTTCTGCATTTTCTAAAATCTTTGGCTCACCTACTTCCATAATAGCTATAGCTGAGTTTGTTGTTCCTAAATCGATTCCTAATATTTTTGCCATATTGTTATTATTTTATATTATTTTTTAAATAAATTATTTATATATTTTTATTATACAGGGGTTGTCAAGTCCTATAAAATTATTCAAAATGATATACCTTTACCAAGGCCGCCCTTATAACCTTATCATGCATCTTATAACCTTTTTGCATCACAATAGCTACTTTGTGATCTTTATCTTTTTCGGTAGTTATCTCTTGTCCCAAGGCTTCATATATATTTGGGTCAAAATCATCTCCTTGAGCCCCATAAGCCTCTACACCAGCTTTTTGTAACGCTCCGTATACTTTGTCTATAATAGCCTCTATACCCTTTCTCCAGGCCTCATCTACCCCCAACCATGATGGTTGTTGTTTGGCTTGTTCATAACCATCTATTATTGGTAATAAATCATTTATAAGAACTTGATTAGCAAACTTTATTACATCAGCTTTTGTTTCCTCGTCACGACGTCTAGCGTTTATAAATTCAGCTTTATCTTTTTGCCAATTTGTAAGCAAATCAGTCTTATCTTTTTTAAGTTGTTTGATCTCATCTTTAAGCTTTTTTATGTATGCTTTTGGGTTTTCTGTTTCTTCTTCGGAAACTATATCATCATCTAAAATCACCTCTTCATTTTCTATATCTTTATTCAAATCCTCTTCTAAATCTATTGTTACATCATCATTATTATCGTTGTTCATAGGCCTTATTATATACGTAAAAAAGAAAAAATACATTGTCGAATGTATTTTTTTCTTGTGTAATTGTATGAATTAACGCTTTGACCATTGTTTACTCTTACGAGCTTTCTTAAGACCGAATTTACGTCTTTCTTTAGCACGACCATCACGAGTTAGAAATCCTTCTTTTTTCAAAGCTGTGTGAAGTTCTTGATCAAAAACTTCTAAGGCACGAGCAAGACCTAATCTTATAGCTTCTGCTTGACCATTTATACCACCACCTG
>CAZSTO010000056.1:0-2548 GCA_964610005.1 uncultured Candidatus Saccharibacteria bacterium | reverse complement strand
CCATTGGCATCTATGTCAAAAGTAACTTCAACTTGAGGTATACCACGTGGAGCTGGTGGAATACCATCTAGAATAAATCTACCTAATGATTTATTATCAGAAGCCATAGCACGTTCACCTTGAACTATATGTATCTCTACCGATGTTTGATTATCAGCAGCGGTAGAAAAAACTTGTGAGCGAGAAGTTGGTATGGTTGTGTTTTTCTCTACAAGATGTGTAGCTACACCGCCCATAGTTTCTATACCAAGAGAAAGTGGTATAACATCAAGAAGTAAAATATCTTTTACATCACCTGCAAGTATACCCCCTTGCACCGCTGCCCCAAGAGCAACCACTTCATCTGGGTTTATTGATTGATTTGGCTCTTTACCGAATAATTCTTTAACAACCTCTTTTATCTTAGGCATACGTGTTTGACCACCAACCAATATTATCTCTTGTATTTCATTTATCTTAAATGGTGATGCTTCTATAGCTCTTTTTGTTATTTGTATTGCACGTGTTATGAATTCATCAGCTAACTCTTCAAGTTTAGCACGTGTCATTTTCAAAACTAAATGTTGTGGAACACCTGATGAATCTGAAGTTATGAATGGAATATTGATTTCAGTCTCTATTGCAGATGAAAGCTCTATTTTAGCTTTTTCTGCTGCCTCATCAAGTCTTTGAAGAGCTAATGGATCATTTCTAACATCTATACCAGATTGCTTTTTAAATTCTTCAGCTATCCAATGAATAATCTTTTGATCTATGTCTTTTCCACCTAAATGAGCATCTCCATCTGTTGACTTAACCTCTACTATATCAGCACCAACTTCAAGTATAGATATATCAAATGTACCACCACCAAAATCAAACACTGCTATTTTTTCATCTGCTTTTTTATTAAAACCATAAGCTAGAGCGGCCGCTGTTGGTTCATTAATAATACGTTTAACATCAAGTCCTGCTATACGACCGGCATCTTTAGTAGCTTGTCTTTGAGCATCATTAAAATATGCAGGAACTGTTATAACAGCTTCAGTTATCTTCTCTCCAAGTCTAGCCTCTGCATCATTCTTTAACTTTGTAAGTATCATAGCTGATATCTCTTCTGGACTATAAACTTTATCAGCCATAGTTATACCAACACCACCATTGTCAGTTTTAGATATAAGAAAAGGTACTGTATCTTTATCTTTTTGCACAGCATTTTCCTCATATGCATGACCTATAAATCTTTTAACTCCGAAAACAGTATTTTTGGGGTTTGTAACACCTTGTCTTTTGGCTAATAAACCAACAAGTCTTTCATTTGTTTTTGATATAGCAACTATAGAAGGTGTTGTACGTGCACCTTCGGCATTTTCCAATATCTTTGGTTCACCAACCTCCATAACTGCTACAGCTGAATTTGTTGTTCCTAAATCTATTCCTAATATTTTTGCCATATTTGTTTTATTTTATTATTTATTAAAATTTAATTAATTTATTAATTGTATATTTATATTATACAGAGCTTGTCAAGTCCTAGTTTTTTATAGATTTTTATGAATTTTTATTCAAAATGATAAACTTTTACCAATGCCACCCTCAATACTTTATCATGCATTTTATAACCTTTTTGTAATACTTGGGCTATTTTATGATCTTTATCCTTATCATCTGTATGTTCTTGACCTATAGCTTCATATATATTTGGGTTAAATTCATCATTTAAGGCTCCATAAGCCTCGACGCCGGCATTTTTCAATGCATTATACACTTTATCTATAATAGTCTCTATACCCTTTCTCCAAGCCTCATCAACAGTATTCCAAGTAGCTTGAGCTTTAGCATGTTCATAACCATCTATTATTGGTAATAAATCATTTATAAGGACCTGATTTGCAAATCTGATAATATCAGCTTTTGACTCTTCATCTCTTTTCCTAGCATTTATAAACTCTGCTTTATCTTTTTGCCAATTCGTCAAAAGATCTGTTTTGTCCTTTTTTAATTGTTTTATTTCATCTTTCAATTTTTTAATATAAGACTTTGGATTTTGATCTTCTTCTTCTGATACCATATCATCATCGTCTGTATACTCTATATCTGAGTCAGTAGTATTATCATTATTAATATCACTATCTTCATCCAAATCCACTTTAATTTCATCATTATTATCATTATTCATGAATAGTATTATATACTAAAAATACCATAACTCTATTGTCTAATCAGTATTTTTATGGGGTAAAATATTGATTTTTACAATAAAAATAAAAACTCCGCCCATTGACGAAGTCTTTACCATATTATCTCTTACTCCACCTACAGTCTGCTCGCGATGCTCGCAACGACCGTTGCTTCGCACCGGAGTAAAAGATAAACTATTATCTTTTACTCCATTGTTTACTTTTACGAGCTTTCTTAAGACCGAATTTACGTCTTTCTTTAGCACGACCATCACGTGTTAGAAAACCTTCTTTCTTTAGATTTAAATGTAATTCTTGATCAAACACATCAAGTGCACGAGCAAGACCTAATCTTATAGCTTCTGCTTGACCATTTATACCACCACCTG
>CAZSTO010000055.1:0-2635 GCA_964610005.1 uncultured Candidatus Saccharibacteria bacterium | reverse complement strand
AGAGCATCCGCCTGTCACGCGGAAGGTCGAGGGTTCAAGTCCCTTTCACTGCGCAGAATACAAAAAGTCTCCGAAAGGAGATTTTTTGTTATATATAAAAATTTTGATATAATACCCCTATGAAAACAAAGAAAATATTATATGTATTAATAGTTATTGTTATTCTGGTTTTAGGTTATGCCTTATATAAAAAATTCTATAATCCAAAATCTGATAATAATCAATTAACAGATAAGCAGGTTGCAAGTCTGATGAAAAAGGTGTCTAAACTTATAATAGTACCAGATGAAAAACCTGTTGTTGCGACTATATTAGATGCAAATGCACTTTCTGCAGAACAAGATTTTTATAAAGGATCTCAAAATGGTGATAGATTATTTGTGTTTCCTACAGCCAAAAGAGCTCTTATCTATAGAGAAAAAACAAATCAGCTTGTAAATGTTGGTCCCATAATCATAGATCCAAATCAAAATAAGCAACAAGCTCCATCAGCTCCTGCCTCAACTACAGAAGAAACTTCTACAACAACTTCAAAATTACAAAAAGGAAACTAGTTTATCCAACGATCAAGTAGTATTCCACAGGCTAAAGCAGCATTCAATGACTCTGCCTTTCCATAAGAAGGTAGGGTTATTTGATTTTTGATATTATCTAATATTGTCTTATTGATACCATTAGCTTCATTACCTATAACTAAAACACCTGATTTTGGCCAATTAAACTTATTTGCGTTTTGTCCATTAAGGGTTGAGGCAACAATATTTAGTTTTTCCTTGTTAGCTATATTTATAATATTATTTATATTTTTATAGATAATATTTATTCTTGAAAATGAGCCCATAGAAGCTGATATTGTTTTAGGGTTGTATATATCAACTGTTCCTATAGAAGCTATTATATTAGATATGCCATACCAATCAGCAAGTCTGATAATTGTACCCATGTTTCCAGGGTCTCTTATATCGTCCAATATTAATACTTTCTCATTTTTTATCATCTCTATAACTTCTTCATCGGAAACTTCTTTACTGAATTGATTCACAAGAGCAAATGCGTTGCATGTATTTTTGACACTTTCCAATGTGCTTATCTTAGCTATCTCTCCAACTTCAACAACTTGTGGTTTTATCCACTTTTCTATTACAGCATGTCTCTTGCCGCATTCTTTTAACTCTCTTTCGTATTTATGGGCGAAATCTTGAGTTATGTATAATTCAGTAATAATCATATCTGAGACAAGTAATTCAGCCACACTTTTTTCTCCTTCAACTATAAATACACCTTTCTTGTTTCTCTCTTTTTTGTCGTGATAAGATTTTAATGTTTGAATTCTACCTTTTGTTAACATGTCGCCAGTATAGCATAGTTTTATTTTATATGTTGTGGTATACATATATACATATATATGAATAAAAATAAGAATAATAAAAAAGGTAGAGGTGGTGGTTTTTGGAATACTGAATATAAAGATGCAAAACACTTAACTTTGTCTGAAGAACCTTCAAGTGACTTACTAACTTTTGTGAAATGGGTTAATAGAAACAGTGAATGGCCAGCTTTTTTCCAGGGTGGATTTGTTTTAGATATGGGTTGTGGAAATGGTAGAAATATAGGGAATCTATGTGAACAATATCATATGAAGGGTTTGGGTATAGATATATCAGATACAGCTATTAAACAAGCTTCTGAAAAATTTTCACATCTAAAAAGTGTACGTTTCAATAAAGGAAGCATATACGATAAGTTAGAGTTGGAGAATGAATCGGTAGATGTGATTCTTGATCTTATGGTAATACATTTCCTAGATGATAATAAAAGACATGAATATATAAAGGACATTGCAAGGGTTATAAAGCCTTTTGGTTGGATGTTATTAAAGACATTTGTCCTTGATGGCGATCAAAACGCTATAAGAATGATAAAAGATTATCCAACTCCTAAAAAAGAGCATAATTCCTATATACATCCAAAATTTAAGGCCCTAGAACATGTTTTTACAGAAGAGGAGATAGATGAATTATTTTCACCCTATTTTATTATACATAAGAAAATCAAGTCATATAAACACATTAAAGACGGTAAACCTTATAAAAGACGTACCATTTGTGTATATTTGGAGAGAAAAAGAGATTAAGTTATATTATTAGAATTAATCACCATGTGATTAATATGCCGATGTAGCTCAGTTGGTAGAGCAACTCCATGGTAAGGAGTAGGTCGCCGGTTCAATTCCGGCCATTGGCTCCATATATAGATTGACTTTTCTTTGCAATCTGTTAAACTTTCTCTATTATATATTTATAAATATAATACAATTAATTAATTAATTATAAACAATAAATTTAAATAAAATAATATTAAATGGCAGAAGCATTTGATCGTTCAAAGCCTCACGTAAACGTAGGTACAATTGGCCACGTTGACCATGGTAAAACAACATTAACAGCAGCGATACTTAACACACTTGCTAAAAAAGGCAATGGTTACAACGCTAAAGTTCTAGGTATGGGTGAGATAGATAAAGCCCCAGAAGAGAAAGCTAGAGGTATTACTATCTCTCTTGCTGACTGTGAATACGAGACTCCAAACAGACACTACGCTCACGAAGATGCTCCAGGTCACGCCGACTATATCA
>CAZSTO010000054.1:0-2684 GCA_964610005.1 uncultured Candidatus Saccharibacteria bacterium | reverse complement strand
ACAACAAACGTGGTTCGTTAGATAGAAAGTATGAGGAACTAGTTCTTAGATTTTTCGCATTAAGATCAATAAGTACATTTCATGCAGAAAATAAAAACATTGAAGACTTGCTTGATAAATACCTGTACTTTGCGAATCAATTAAGTGATGAAGAAATTAAGAAACTTGTTAACTTATTCAAAAATACGATGAGTATGATATTTAACACGTTAGGTATTGATGCTTTTCAAAAAAATTCAAAAGGTTTAAAAGCAAAGCTATTAAGTGACCCAATAATGTTAGTGTTTTCCAATTATGTAGATGACCAGTCAAAACTAACCGAACGTCAGAAAATCATTAAAAATGAATTTCAGTCAGTAAAATATGATGTACCAGAAAATAAAAAGTTATTTAATGGTAAATATTGGTCAGTTAAATTACTAAATGATAGATGTGATTTTTTTGATGAATTGCTGAAAAAATGCCTGTAAGAAACTTATTATCATCATTAAATACAAAACTTGATGGATATATTAGTAATAGTAAAGAATATTTAGATTTTGTAAGACATTTTAAAGAATTCTATGAGCAATCTGTAAATAAAACAATATTAAAACCTCATGTTTACCGTTCTGTGGTAATTCATTTTTATACGATAATAGAATCATTTTCTTATGATATGGTCGATGCGGTCCTTGCAACGACCAAAAGTATACATCTTAATGCTAAGTCTGGGTATAACGATGTAGATGAAAAACTTAGGCACACCCATCTTAAATCTTCAATTAAATTATTGCAATTACTAGCAGATCAGAAAAGGACAGACTTTAAAATCAACATCGAACAGATAATTAAAAATTTATATGGTTGTGTAAACCAGAATAGCATTGATTTTACCACTCAGTCTTTTAGAACGCAATCAAGTAATTTAACACACAAAAGCATAAAACAACTTCTTTCTAATCTTAGTATTCATGATGTTAAATATGAAGAGATAAAGACGTATTCAATAAAAATTGATAATATCGTTAGTTATAGAAATTCGCTGGCTCACTCTTTTGACCCAGATGATACGATGGAATCATTGGATATCCTATTAGAATACTTACATGATGTTGATAATTATTTTAGAATATGGATTAATAAAATAGTGGCTCAGCACGTTGAGATTCAGGCACACATTTTAGGAAAATCATTAACATGCTATAAAATGAAGCATATTTTTAATAAACTATGTGCTGTAGAATTTTCAATAGAAAAGAATAAAATTTTTATTGGACAACGTGTTTTTATCAAAACTAGTAAAGGTGAATATATAGGCTTGACGGTTAAGAGTATTGGAATTGAAGGTAAAAATGATTATGAAGCAAAAGACATAATATCCTCTACAGATGTTGCTTTACAATTCAATGAGAATTTGGGTAGTAAACTCAAGGAAATAAAAGAATTAATAATATTTAAAGAGTCAAATAATTAGACAGGAATGCACAATGACAAATTTATTAGTAGCAATTAAAAACATAATTGAAAACCCAGTCAATGAACTGGTTGAGTACTATAAAGGTACCAATCGAGCCAATAGTATGGGTGATGCGCTCGAAAAGTACGTAAAAGATGCGTTTTGCGGAATAGATAATACTCTTTCAGACATTGAGCGAGATAAAAAATATTCACAATATTTCTCATATCTGGGTAACTCAAATAATCCACCAGACTTAATTGTAAAAAATGGTGATGCGGTTGAGGTAAAGAAGAACGAAAGTTTAAATTCAGCGATTGCGCTGAATAGCTCTTATCCAAAAAGTAAATTATATGCCGATGATAGCCGAATTACGGTTGATTGTAAAAATTGTGAAGATTTCCCATGGACAGAAAAAGATATTGTTTATGTGATTGGCTATAACCCCAAAAATACTAAAAATTTAAAGTCAATTTGTTTTGTTTACGGTGATTGCTATGCCGCGCGTAAAGAAATTTATACCCAATTCGCAGATAAGATTAGTCAAGGAATTCAAGAAATTGAAGGAATTGAACTTGTACAAACAAATGAAAGAGCTAAAGTAAAAAAAGTTGATCCGTTAGGAATTACCCATCTACGAGTCCGTGCGATGTGGCACATCGAAAGCCCGATGAAAGTTTTTAAAGACATTTTTGTGCTTACACCACGAGCAAAATTTTCATTGAATGCGATAATTTTAGAGGATAGGTATTCTTTATTTCCGGAGCAAGATCGGACTTATTTAGAACAAAAAGGAATTGTCAAAGACATTGAGATAAAATCCCCGAATAATCCAGCAAAACTATTAAAGGCTAAATTGATTAGTTATGAAAAATAATAAGATAGTTTCGTTATTTAGCGGTGCTGGTGGACTAGATTTAGGATTTAAGCAAGCCGGCTTTGAAATAATTTGGTCAAATGAGTATGATAAAACAATTTGGGAAACACATCAATATAATTTTCCAGAGTCTTTTTTAGATAAACGAAGCATTACTGATATTGAGCAATCAGAGGTTCCGGATTGTGTTGGTATAATTGGTGGACCGCCATGTCAAAGCTGGAGCGAAGCTGGTAGCGGTAGAGGTATTAATGATCATCGAGGTCAATATTTTAATGCTAAATCCGTATTTTAAAAGGAAAGCCAGCACAAATTTTCTTTAGCTGAAAAGTGCCCGGGTATTTATTGGGACGGCCTAAAAATGCCTTT
>CAZSTO010000053.1:0-2871 GCA_964610005.1 uncultured Candidatus Saccharibacteria bacterium | reverse complement strand
GCATTGAGCTTCAGCTTGGAATCGTCCGAGTTCAAGTTGAACACGTTCGGATTGCCATTACGATCGGAAATTGTGTATTATTTCACCAAAGCCACCACACCTGGAGAGTTTTATCAATCCAAGCGTTGAATATTATTCGTGATATGTAATCACCTAAAACAATACACCAAGTATCTTCTTTTTTTTTTGAAGTTTCTATATGCACCTCGCTATCCCAAGCCTTAGCTGGAGATATTCTGAATACATAGATACTGGATTCGGTAGCGAAAAGCCGTGACCTTCCGCGTATTCACCTACTACCATATATAAATATATCACAGATTTTTACTCAGAAAAACTCCACACGATGTGTGGAGTTAAGGACAAAGTTCAAAGGGTCAAAGGGCTAGATTTAAGTAACAAAGTATTAAGAACTAACTTGCAAGAAACACAAACTGAAGGCCTGAATACCACCTGTCGGACGGATACGCAAGGTAGGCATCGAGCTTCAGCTCGGAATCGTCCGAGCCCAAGTAGAACACGTCCGGATAGCCACTCAGACCGGAAACCTGCTTCATGGCAATAACTTTCCAATCTTTGCCTGGATAAACAAGTCTTAGCTGTGGACCGACTTCGGCAGGACAGAGTTTCAAACCAAGCTCTTGAGCCTTTGCATATATCTGATCGGTTGTAGCACCTTGAGGAAAGCCAAGTTGTTCAACGGAGAATTGTACCAATTTATATGTCTTTGATTCTTTTGAATATTCTGTTTTATCTAACAAGTCTTTTGCATAATCTCCTACCCATATACCCTTGGATTCTAGTTTTGTTTTTGCTTGTTCAGGACTTTGTATTGATGAATCAGTTTTTAATTCATAAGTAAATATCTTTTTGTCTGGAAATGATTCATATAGATGGGTGATGTTTGGGAAGTTTTTGATCTTTTGCCATACATTAATATTCCATGAACCGATATATACTTTAGTGTTTTCATCCACTTCTTGTATATTTGTGGCGATTTGTTCTTCCAAACACTCAAACATGATACATGTATCCTCTTTGATATTTCTCTGGCTTCGTATTTCCTCGATTCTCGGATCTTTATCATAACCAAATGATTGTATCTCAGAATTAATCTCATACAAAAATTCAAGTTCTTCTTTTGAAAGCTGTGTTTTTGATTTGGTTTTCTTTTCTATCTCTGTCATTCGTCTCATGTCCTCGCTCTTCTTCTTATACTTATCAGCTTCTGAACCAAACTCGGTTAGCTTACCTTCAAGTATATCATTCATCTGAGGTTCGAGTGCTTGATGCTGTAATATTCCTCTTACCTCGCCGATCTGGTTTCTTCCATTCATACGTATAGCTATTCTAGGCTGAACAGGCTCGTTGTTCGCATTGTATGTATAGTAAACATAAAAGTCTCCAGAATTTATCTGGGCTTCGGATGTAGAACGTCCTGCGGTACACCAACCTGTACCTTTTCCCTCGAGGGATTTGTATAACCTGTCAGCATCTCCTGAATTACCTTGCGAATATTTTATCCATTCACCTTTTAATTCCTCTCTACCTTCCATTGAAGCCGATAGGGATTTTGTTATGAGTTCGGCATATAGCTTTGGAAAACTCTTTGAGAATTCTCTTTGTATCTCTGGATCTGTTTTCAGAAGCTTATTATCCTCAGCGACCTTTTCATATATGTCGCAGATCTGAGCAAGGGGTTCTCGATATACATCAGGATATGGCGCGACAGTCGTGTCAGTCCTGTCTTTAAATTTTCCAAGTGACTTGTCGAATTGTGACAGCTTAGTTATGTTTCTAAATACAAAATACTTGAACCATGTTGGATATACAGCATCTTCGCTTGAAAGATAATCAATCCAATTATCAAGTGAGTGCTTCTGATCTTTGATAACGGTTTCGATCATCTGTATTCTCATATCTTCTGATATATGTTCCGCTTCTATACCCTGCTCTCTTGCAACCTGTTGCTGTAATTCAAAATATGATTCTGGAACTTCTTCGGGCTTGATAATGAATTCATCATAGATATACGGTTTTAAAAACTTAAGGTTTCTTTCACGAACTCTTTCGTCTGGATTTAAGAAAATCCTTTCCATCCTGTCCATAAATACATTTATTCTCTCGGTTGGATCATTTGGTATTCTTATATCAAACAATTTGGGATCTATCTTTTCCCCTGTTTCTAATTCAAGCTCTTGTGCATCTTGCAAAGCTCTTTTGTTTAGTCTTTCTTGCTTTTCGACCGAATCTTGTATTTCTTCAGTTTTCTGAAGTTCTGGTATTTTGATATGTAAGGGGTGTTTTTCCATATGTTTTTTATGTTATGGTATTTGTTATTATATATATAATATAACTTCTTTCATAATATGTGTATTATATCACCTTTTAACTACCAACTCTACTTAAAACTGTTCTAATTGTTTTCAAAAATATTTGTAATTCTAAGGAAATTGATCTGTGTTTTATATAGTAAAAATCATAAGAAAGTTTAAGTCTAGTCTCACGCAAATTCCTTGGTACATAATCTTGATTTATTTGTGCCCAACCTGAAAGACCTGGTTTAACTAAAGTTCTCATCATAAAATATGGTAAATCTTTACTCAAATCATCAGCTATATGCTTAAATTCTGGCCTTGGACCAATAAGTGATAAATCTCCACGAAATACGGATAATATTTGTGGTAATTCATCTATACGAAGTGGTTTTATAATACTACCAACTTTTGAAACTGGATTTTCTTCTTCACTAGCACCAAACTTTACACCAGCATCATCATATTTTCTATTTCTGATCTTTGGTATTTTTATTATTTTTCCTAATTTTCCCAACCTTTTATTTTGTATGAAAAATTTTCCTGGACCCTCAAA
>CAZSTO010000052.1:0-2969 GCA_964610005.1 uncultured Candidatus Saccharibacteria bacterium | reverse complement strand
GCTGGGATTCGAACCCAGAGTCACATGAGCCCAAGTCATGTATGTTAGCCGTTACACCACGCCCCGAATAATTAATATAAGATAATATAGCATAAATAACTAAAATAACAAATTTATATCGTCAATATAAGAACACATTATTAAGTCATTACCCTGTCCTGATTTAACAAGAGCAAGATCAAAATGTATCTCTGAATACTTAACAGGATAATCAACAGAACCTGTAACAACATCTTTTATATCAAACAAATAGCCGATAAGTCTGTACCATTTTCTATCTAATTTAAAATTCGCTAGATTAAATTCATACAAACTCCTTGTTTTAACCTCAACAACCCTTATATCAAGCATTTTTTTCTCTGGTATATATTTATATACTATCAAATCTAATTCTATCCCCCACTTGATAAAATTTTTCTTATACAATAAATAGCCCTTTGTCTTTAATTTGTCTAAAACAAAACTTTCGCCCTTACATCCCAATGTTTTTTTAGAAACCATACTTATGTTACTCATGTCTAATATTTTAGAATATTTGACATAAAGTTAAGGTCAAGAAATCATAAAAATTTCCTTAATAAAATATCAAGAAAATATAAAGTTATTTCTATTAGACTATTTTTTTTATATATAAGTCGTGTTGAAATGTGTCTTTTATACACATATACACAGAGTTATCCACATTTATACACAAATACGAACCCTAAAATAAGCCCAAATAATTCAACATAAATGAGTAAATATTCATATCTAATAAAATAAGAAAGAAACTTAACAGCATCCAATGAATTAACTGTGCGGGATAAGAGAATCGAACTCTTGTCTCATCCTTGGCAAGGACGTATTCTACCACTAAACCAATCCCGCATATTTATATATACCTACTGTGCACCCACCAGGATTCGAACCCAGAACAGCGGTTCCGAAGACCGATGTGATATCCATTTCACCATAGGTGCTTTTAATTTTACTCAAAAAGTATTATATTTCAAGTATAGACATTAATATATCACACTTATGGATAAATCAAAAATTATAAAAGACATAAAAATACCTTCTGAAATAAAGGATATTCTCAAAAAATTCAAAGAAAACGGTTTTGAATCATATTTAGTAGGTGGATGCGTAAGAGACATGTTTATGGGTAAATTGCCAAAAGACTGGGACATAACAACTAATGCGTTGCCAGAAGATATACAGAAAATATTCACTGATTCATTCTATGAAAACAATTATGGTACAGTTGGCATAAAGACAGAAATAGGTGTTGTTGAGGCTACACCCTACAGAAAAGATGGTGAATATTTTGATGGTAGACACCCAGAAAATGTAATATTTACAAAAAATATTGAGGAAGATCTATCTAGAAGAGACTTCACTATCAATGCAATAGCCTATAACCCCCTAGAATCATCACTGATTGATCCTTTCAAAGGAATAGAGTCTATACAAGAAAAAACTATAAAATGTGTTGGTGACGCAAATAAACGCTTTGAGGAGGATGGTTTACGTATATTTAGAATGATAAGATTTTCTGCTCAATTAAATTTCAACATAGATAGTGATACATTATCAGCATCAATGTCTAAAAGACATGTCCTTGATAAAATAGCTAAAGAAAGAATAAGAGATGAGTTTATAAAGATAATAATGTCCCAAGATGCAATAAAACCCTTTATTTATATGCATAAAATAGGGATACTAGACTATATAACACCACATTTATCTAAATCTGTAAATGTAAAACAAAATGGTTGTCATGCATATGATGTCTTTGAACACCTTATAAGAAGCCTGCAGTGCGCAATAGATAAAAATTATACACTAGAGGTTAGACTGGCTGCCCTATTCCACGATATAGGAAAACCAAGAACAAAGGAATTCTCTGAAGCAAAACGAGATTATACATTTTATAATCATGAGGTTGTTGGAACCAGAATAACAAAAGAAATACTTAGTGATTTAAAATTTTCACATGAAACTATAGAAAAAGTATTAAAATTGGTTAGATGGCACATGTTTTTCTCCGATACTGAACAAATAACACATTCTGCGGTCAGAAGAATGATCGCTAATGTAGGCAGAGAAAACATTTGGGAGCTCATAAACCTTAGAATATGTGATAGGGTTGGAACAGGTAGACCAAAAGAAGATCCTTATAGACTTAGAAAATACATGTCTCTGATAGAGGAGGTACTGTCAGACCCTACTGATGTATCAATGCTTAAAATAAACGGAAATGACCTTATAGAAATGTTACATGTGACACCTGGACCCAAAATAGGCTATATATTACATATATTATTAGATAAATGCATGGATGACCCGTCAATAAACACCAAAGAGGAACTTATAAAAATATCACGAGATTTATGGTCTTTGGAAGAAAATACACTTATTAAACAATACAAAGAGGCGTTACACAGGAAACATTCTGAAAATGAGACAAAAATAAAAGAAATACGCAACAAATACAAGGTTAAATAATTAAAAAACTACTTCCCCCACCCTATTTATTAGGTTTCTTGTGAAAACTCTTGTGAATATTTTTCAAGCCCGTGTCTGTAACATGGGTATATATTTGTGTTGTTGATATATTAGAATGCCCTAACATAGCCTGAACAGATCTTATGTCGGCACCATTCTGAAGTAAATTTGTAGCAAAACTGTGTCTTAATACGTGTGGAGTAATCTTTTTAGATATACCGGCCATAATAGAATATTTCTTTATCAGTCTCTCGACAGTTCTAGGTGTCACGGGAAACAATTTATCATTCAATATCTTATTATTATCTAGGTATTTTAACCTATATTCTCTTACTGCTGTGGTAGCATCCTCTGTTAGAAACACAACCCTAACCTTACCCCCTTTACCTCTTATAGATATATCACACAGAGATAGATAAATATAGTTTGGCAAAGAAAATAGTTATGATAAAAGTAAAAATGTAGAAAAAAGAAGTTAAATT
>CAZSTO010000051.1:0-3256 GCA_964610005.1 uncultured Candidatus Saccharibacteria bacterium | reverse complement strand
AGCACCTTCCCATTTATGATATTCAGCTAAAGTGCCATCAAAATCTACACCGATCCATCCCATTATATTACCTCATGTTTTTCAAACATAATATTAAATCCTAGTCTGTGCGCAATGTGTAATTCAAGTTGAGCACCGCGAGAATTTTCCCATCCTTTTAGCATGTAAATGGTATCACATTCGCAAAGTTTTTTGATATCTTTACGAAGATAATCTTCCCATGTAAATGCTGGATTGCGTTCATTTCTAGCAGGATTGAATACTTTGAATCCTTGCTCTTTAAGCATTTTTTCAGCTTTGTAGAAAGCCGGGAAATTATGCTTAGGCATGTTGGTCATTGGACCGGATACGTATATTTTTTTATTCATAATTGTTTATGTTGTTCTGATTTTAACCATTGATATTCATCATCATCTAAACTATCGATAAATCTAATTAACATAGCTATACTTTGAATGGCCTCTTTGCGAATATTTTCATACTCCGTTTTATTTGGTTCATATGTCCATTGAAGAACTTCTTTATGAAGTTCTCCTACTTCTTCTGATATAATTCCTGAAGCATGCAAAGGATCACTGGGCCAATAAGGAAATTTAGTTTTAGCTTTCTTAAGTTCTTTTCTTACATCTTCAAATATTTTATTTGTCTTTGCTTTATTTTTTAAATTAAATTTTACTGCTGTTATTGACATTATTCTATTCCATATTTTTGTTTTACTTGAATTAGATTTTCTTCTGCTAATTTCATATTATATTTTACTTGTTCAATTCTTGCAATAGCGTTAGCAATATCTAAATTTTTTCGATATTCTTTAGCTGCCAAAACAGGATTACTAGCATTTAAAATTGAATTAGGAATATTAATTTCATTTGTTTGATGACAATTGCGACAATAATATTCAGTATCGATTGATAATTGATCTTTACTCCAAGTAATTCTAGTGATGGTATCACCACCAGTAGAACCTAATTGAGCAGCTTCAGAAATAGCATTAATGCGTTTTCTAAAAATTTCTAAATCAGGATGTTTGTAAGTATCTACTTGATTAATAGCATCATGAATGATTTCTTTAAGAGAACTATTTTCGTCTATTGACATGCTTCACACTCCCCTTTACTAGCCTGAACTCCGGCTTGTGTATAAATGTAATAAAGCGCAAGAATATTTTCATTTTCAAACGCTTCACGATGAACTTCACTAATCCAAACAGGGTCTTCATCTGCTGCAAAGAATAGATTTAGACTCATCCATTGATCCACAAACATTCCTCGTGCTGCTGCCATTCGAATAATAGCTTTTTGGTTGATTTCAAAAGCAGTCTTGAATACTTCTTTTTCTTCATCCGTTAGCCAATCGACATGCTGCACGCTACCTTGCTTATCAATGATTTGTTGGATATTTTTTCTATTGTAAACACCTTTTGCTTTCATGTGTTCCAATAGTACAGGGTTGATTCTATCGATTTCTCCTGCTGCTGTCAACTGCGTATAAGTCATTGCTGGATCAGGATTTATACCTTCAGATACTCCACCCATGATTAGGGCTGTCTGCTTGGTTGGGGCAATAGCGATACGATGCGTGTTACGTAATCCATAACCTTTCATCCAGTCGGGTTCCCCAAGTGTTTCACCCATGTCACGACTAGCTTCATGAGATTGTCTAGCAATATGCCCGGCAATTTCTTGACTCAATCTGTGAGCTTCGAATGACTCAAAAGGCAGCATTTTTTGCATAAAAAGTGTATGTAATCCGCACTGACCTAGACCGAGTGCTCTACCTTTTCGTGTAAATTCTACAGCTTTTTCTAAGCCTGGAACATCTTTTGCACGTTCGATAAATTCACTAGCTACACAATCCAAGAAAACAGTTGCCCAATAAACAGCATCCGTATCTTTCCATTCGTCATATCTTGCTACATTCATTGAACTAAGTACACAATTAGAAACATTTAACCCACCAGTCCAGTAGGTATGAGAGTCATTATCTACTTCAATATGAAATACTTCATGTTCTCCTAAATTTTCAATATTTGAAATTTTTCCAATTAATTTTCTATTAGCAATTTTTGAAGATAATTTTCTATTTTTAAGAATCTCATTTTTATATTTTTGAATAAATCCTATATTATTTTCAAAATAATTAAGATCGTCGTCTTTTAGAATAGCTAATCTATATATTTTTTTAGATTTATATGTACCGTTTTTAAATGTATAATCATTTTCTTTTTGATTATATAGTCTAGGTGTCATGCCTAGAGATTGCATTAATAGTTGAATTTTTTCTATTAAAACTTTAGATGAAGCAGTTAAAACAAGATTAACTCTACCGTCTTTTTGTTTAATAGCTGCATCGTTTGCTGACATTATACCTCTAATAAAAGATGCTATTGCTGTATTATTTTTAAAATAAGATAAATCGATATCTCTTTCATAGGTTTTATTTTCAATATTTAATGAATTTATTTTTACTTTTCTAAAATATAAATATCCTTCATGTTCGATCATATGAGATATTTCAGAATTGTAATAATCTTGATCTTTTTTACCAACACATAATTTTGTTTGATTATTTCTAAATGTTCCATCACCAATGACTAAACCATCGATTACATATTCTGGTAAAATGTTATCAATTTTAGCATAATCAACTTTTACACCATCTATTTGTTTAGCATTTTTTACTTCAATTTTAATATTGTTTTCTAATACACGATGATCTTCTGTTCCAATAAAAGAACCGATTGGCGTTGAATATTTGTTTACATTTTTTATACCGGAACTTACTTTATTAACAACAGTTGTCCAACCTTCTTTTGACCAAATTTTATCACCAACTGAAATATCTTTGAAAGTACATAAACCTGTACCTTTTTTAATAATAGTTGCAAAATTTGGTTGACAAGTATAAGTATATTCGTCCGAATTATGTAGCATTATTTCTGAACATAACTGCGAGTTATTAATTTCTAAGTTTTGATCTTTGTACCAACGAGGACGTTTAGCGTTAGCTTTATCCACAAAAAAGAAATAACCTTTACCAGTAATCATCTTTACTTTTAATGCTTTTTGATATCTGGCAATCGCTTCACTATTTCCAGCATTTAACTTATCAATAAACGATTGTCTGATTGTCCACCCTACGTTTAAGTTATCTGGTTCAGCCACAATGTGTTCAGCTAATTCGTAGAAATCTCCATGCTCAATATCTAGGTAAGCTGCCCATGCGCCTCTACGAGCGGTGCCCTGAGAAACGTTAC
>CAZSTO010000050.1:0-3322 GCA_964610005.1 uncultured Candidatus Saccharibacteria bacterium | reverse complement strand
ATGTCATTAAAAACATCAAAACAAAGCGCTTTAAACGCTAAATGTCTCGGTGGTTTTTCTTTATCAAGACGAATTCTCAAAAGCATTTCGATAATTTTAATGTCTTCAGATTGCTTTTTAGTAGAACGATTGCTCGTAGCACCTATTAATACCCTAGCCCTTTGTTTCAAAAACTCAATATCTGATTTTGTATATTTATTTCTACCTAACTCCGTTTTTTTAGTTAAAATAAGATTTAATAGTAGTGGATTCGGTTTTAGTCGTTCATGAGTTCTTTTTTCATATAATACAAAATATTCAATAAATGGATAGAAATTATAAGACCAATTAAAAGGCTTCAAAAAATATGTGTATATCATTTTTTCAAGCTTTTTGGCCATATCTGGGTGTTTATCCAAATAATCAGACTTAACCCCTATATAGAGCCTTTTTGAACCAAATACAGCCCCTTTTGTGATATCTTCCGATACCTTTAGATCAGGTAGGTTTAACTTGGTCCTAATAAGATAGGCCTTATCGGTGAATATTTTTACAAAATGTCTTACCTTCCATAAATTGACCAGATTCCAATTATCAATAGATTCCCTATCACTTCTATCTATAGGTTTTATTTTTTTATTTCCTAAGAACTCAGCACGTTCTCTTATAGTAAAATTAGCATCCATAATACCCCCAATTATACCCAAGTTTAGATCATTAACATAGCGGTTAATAACGTTAAATAAACGCTATAGACCATAATAACGTCCCCGCATTTAATAATGCTAAAATAATGCTAAGAATCTCTGTTAATACAGTGAAAAAACAGTACGAGCTGTACAACCAAAAAACAACCTTTCTAGGTGTTAATACAGGCTAATTAACAGGCAAGACCAAACTTTCTATTATCAGCAAAAAAACGCGTATAGTTCACTCGAGTGAACCTATAAAAAATAGATTACCGTTTTTACAAAAGCTGCTATCAGAATAGCGAAACCGACAAATATTATTAAATAGTAAAGAAATGATAATAGTAATTTAAATAACCCCTTAAAAACAACCTTAGCAAGCTCCAATAACACCTTTATTGTTAAAGGTATTATAATATGGATGTTTTTAAATGCTTTAATTATTACAAAAACTACAATATCTATAAATGAACAAAGCTTTTCATTTCTAAGCCTAAACTCACTTATAAAATAATTCCAATTTTTATGAAGATTCATATAGGTGAACACTATATTAACTGATAAAACAGTTGATCCAAATGTTTATTTATACAGATGGGTAGCCAAACTGGTTCACCCACTATTCCTCAAATCGCACGAATGCGGTCTGACTTGTGGCAGCTTAACCACCCGTCAATATCCGCAAGTCAGGCCTAAAATACTCTTGTGCAGAGTTGAGGAATTCATATGTGGGTGAACATAATTAATATAACATATTAACTTAATTATCGCAGCTTTAAAAAGGCTGGTAAAGGTAGACCTTCAGGAGTATAATCACTCCATGAATCAGCTACAAACAAACATTTATTTAGATGAAAGCCGAATAGATAACCCAGAAAGTGACCATATGGTTATAGGTGGTTTATTTGTTGCAAGGAATAAAGTTAGAGGAATTCAAAGATATGTAGAAGAAATCAAGGCAAGACATCAATTTAAAGGAGAGATAAAATGGGTTAAAGCCGACAAAAGAAAAAAGTTATTTTTTGAAGAATTGACCAGGTACTTAACAGAACTCCCGAGTTCAGACCTTGCTTTTCATTGTATAGTGGTCAAGAAAGAAGATGTTGATTACGAAAAATATCATCATGGAGACAAAGAATTAGCCTTTTTCAAATTCATTTACGAACTATTAAAGCAACGTATAAGACATAATACAAAATATTATATATTTCTAGATTTTAAACCAACCAAAACAAAAGAAAGAGTTAAAAATCTTACAGAATATTTAAAAAAACATATATATTTTAACAACACAAATACCACTATTAAACACTGTCAGGCATACTCATCAAAAGAAAACTTATTAATACAACT
This sequence comes from uncultured Candidatus Saccharibacteria bacterium, assembly GCA_964610005.1. Lineage (GTDB taxonomy): Bacteria > Patescibacteriota > Minisyncoccia > Phycocordibacterales > CAIZLB01 > CAIZLB01. The sequence goes on along the minus strand of CAZSTO010000050.1, from coordinate 1,301 downwards.
TGCTGATCTCTTTTCTGGAGCAGTTGGATATCACTACAACACATCAATTGAAGGAACTGCAAAAGATGATATTGCAAAAATGATTGCAAAAAATGTAGGACACGGTCGATTATCTTTCTCTTCTCCAAAAACCGAAGAGAAGTTTAATATTTTTAAAATCAATTTTAACTCATAGGAAGATATTGTATGACTTTAATAGAAACTCCCGCATTACTAATTCTGGGTACTGATCAAGAATACATAGAAAGAATCAGATCAGAATACAGCCAACCTATAGTAACACCTGAAGGTGTGTCTGTAATCTTTTTTTTACGAGATGATCAAGAATGTTTACATTCTCTAGCTGGAAAAAATGGTACGCGAATAAACCCTTTTAGAGCTCAACGGTTATTATGGATAAGATTCTTGTTAATGAATTCTCATGTAAGAGAAGTTAAAAAATCTCTACAAAATGGAAATATTGTTTTTTATTGTCATCAACTTCGCTATATCGTAGTGTGTAGTCCTACAAAAAAAGGATTAAAATATATAACACAGTATATTTACAGATCCGATACACAAGAAAAACTTGAAAATCCCGCACTATATGAATCTCATATATTAAAATAATTTGAAAAAAATATACACAAAGGCGGGGCTGTTGATTATGCCTCAACAACCCCGCAGAAAAGGTTTGGTCACAAGTATACCTAAGATATACTCCCTATTTCAGCCCTTCGAAAAGGACATCTTTATGATACATCTTTATCACACAATTTACAACCCAAATTAAACAAACTTGACACACATGTTGGATACCTATATAATCCAGATATCTGGATTATATAGGTATCCAACTTCAGTCATGTTATAATATGTAACACAACCTCAATATTTATAAAACATAAGATTTTATAAAAATAACTTTTTCCTTTCTGATGAATTTTTATCACCACTATTTTTAAAATAATAATTAAACAAGTATCATAATTTACAGAAAACCGTTAATTAATGTATTCAGGCATATCCTTACCACTTTTTTCAAATATTTTTTTAAAAAATGGTTTTAAAGATTCTTTAACACTGTCTTCACCATTATATTGCCCTTGAACAATTATTGAATCTGCAGCACATATAGGACCCTGACCGACCCATTGATGACCCGGTGGAGCAGGATACTTTAATCTTCTGTTTTTAACTCCAATCATTCCTATTTCCCATTTCAACGGTAGGTTAATATCTAGACCTTTTAAAAAATTAATATACGACGTTACTTTCTCAACCACCACCCTTTCTATTTCTAAATATGGAATACTTTGAAT
>CAZSTO010000049.1:0-3575 GCA_964610005.1 uncultured Candidatus Saccharibacteria bacterium | reverse complement strand
GTGTAAACTCTATTTCTTCTGAACCAACTAACATATAAACCTCTTCTTTTTTTGTGTCTTTGTTTAGGAGATGAACAGTTGTACCAACCTCAGCTGTTGTGCCGTGATGAGCTTTAACTATCTCTGCATTAGCCAAAACACTCTCTATCTGATTGATACGATCCTCAACTATAGCTTGATCCTCACGAGCTTTGTTGAACTCAGCGTTTTCTGAAAGATCTCCTAGACTTCTTGCGTATTCAAGATCCTCAGCAATCTCTTTTCTTCTTACTGTTTTTAATATTTCTAACTCTTGTACCAACTCATCATAACGTTCTTTTGATAAATATTCTTTTTGATTTGGGTTTGCCATAATGTGAAATATATTATCATACTTTTAATGATTTGACTATATACCAAAAAACGTATATATTTTATGACTATGCCCAGTAAAGAGCTGGGTCATTGAACCGAAAAATAAATCCGTAGAAAAAAACTATGTCCGCTAACGCAACACTCGAACGACACGCAGCCACTGTCACGACAAAACTCAAACGTGACCACGATCTCAAGAGTGGTATCCACTTCGAAGTGGTCGGAGAAACCAAACCCGGTGGTAAGTTTCATATCATCATCAACAAGAAAAAAGGAGGCTGGTCTTCCGAATACACCGCAACAGTTCACGACGCTGCAACAAGAGGCGGATTCACTTACGAAATCAAATAACCCACACACACCCTACACCCGAAATTTCCAACCCCAAAGGTCCAACCCCTGCGGGGATTTTTTATTGCAAAAAACTTGTTTTACTGTATATTTTAATTATATCTATCGTGTGTCGTGCAACAGCTGCAGGAGACTTTGAAGATATATTCGCTAGTATCTGAGTCGGGTGGCAAAAACCACTTTTCCATGACTTTATGTGATGTCCAGATTAATAATCGATTGCATAATTTCGGAAGAACTGCGATACGGTAGATACCCTAAGGGATTCACAACCCCTTAGGGACCTTTTATTTTTAAAAAAACGCCTTTCGCATGAACTACTTGGCGTATTGTGTTGGGTCAGCGACCGCAGATCTCAGGCTGTAACAGTTTTCAACCTCTCAGCATAAGCCAGATCAAGGGTGATGAGGATGTGTCTATCCACCATACCACAAGTTGGCGGACTGAGAATATCATATAGGTACCGATCTCGAGATCATTAGGGCCGATGACGGTCCCGTCAGATGGGCCGTTATAAATCAGATTATCGACAAACAACCCGCCCTCCAGCTCGGCATGGGCTGGGATATTGCTCATCCCTTTCCACTTGATAGAGTAGACAACTCCACCTCGATTGATCTCCTCGATCAGCTCGGTTGTCATCCTACTTTTAACCGAGCCGTGAACAAGAATCTCATCCAGGACATCTTCTGGTCCAAGAATACCCCCAGTAACGGTCAGTCTTTTGACGATGTATGTGTGTTCATGCGTTAATATTTATAACACAAAAAACACAAACATCAACTAAATCTTAAACTCCACCACATCCCCATCTTTCACTACATATTCTTTACCTTCAGTTCGGACCAAACCTTTTTCACGAGCCGCACCATAAGAACCTGAATCCAACAAATCACTCCAGAACACAACCTCAGCTCTTATAAATTTATCTTTAAAATCAGTATGTATAGCAGTTCCTGCAAGTGGCGCTGTCCAACCACGTTTTATAGTCCAAGCACGAGTTTCTTCTACTCCTGTTGTAAAATAACTGATAACATCAAGAAGTTTATATCCTGATTTTATAAGATCATTGATACCATCATCATGACCAGCACCTAATTCTTGTCTAAACATTTCTCTTTCTTCACCTTCAAAATCCTTTAGATCATTTTCTATACGCGCATCAACAACAGTGTACACAGCATTTTCTTTTTTAAAATATTCCATCAAAGAAATATATCTACTATCTGATTCATCATCTATAATATTTTTACTTCCGCTTTTTCTATTCAACACATACATCATGGGCTTCATGGTTATAAGTTGAACATTTTTGTTTAATAAAACTTTTTGATCATCAGTTAAATCAGTCTTTGAAGCAAATATATCTTTTTTTAAATTTTCTAAAACTTTATCTAAAATATCTTTCAAGATTAAGGCTTCTTTATCATTTCTTTTTATATCTCTATCTAATGATGACAATCTCTTTTCCACAACCTGTTTATCAGCGATAATAAGTTCGAAGTTTATAATAGCAATATCATCTACAGGATCAACTTTTCCATGAACATGAGTAAGATTGGCGTCTTCATAAACACGTACAACATGGGCTATAGCATTTACTTCACGTATATGTTGTAAAAATTGATTTCCAAGACCTTCACCTTCTGAAGCACCTTTAACAAGTCCTGCGATATCAACGAACTCTACAGCCGCTGGTATAGTTCTTTTAGTTTTAGAAAATTCAGCAAGTTTATACAATCTCTCATCTGGCACAGCTACAATACCAACAGATGGATCTATAGTACAAAAAGGATAGTTCTCAGCTGGAACTGATTTCTTGGTTAAAGCGTTAAATAATGTTGATTTACCCACATTTGGGAGGCCTACGATGCCGACTGATAGATTCATAGGGTTGAGTTTAGCATAAATCATAAAATAAAAAAACGTGAAGATAATCACGTTTTTTATTAATATTTTCCCCTACTCATTAGATACCAATTCACCTTCTACGGTTGCATCTTGTAATGAAGATTGACCGTCAAACAATTTTGTATATGCCTTAGCTAAGATTATAAATGAGACAGGTAATATAAACATTACTTTAAATATATTACTTACAGAGTTTATAATAAACCATTTATAATCTGTATAAGCTGCCTGATTTCCAATATAGACCAATTGTTCAAAATGCATAATCTTAAAAAAATTCAGTATCAAAGATACTATAACATAAACCAAGGTTGTTAATAGCATAAACAAGATAATTGAAAAAAAAGTTTTCCACGCTTCAATACTATGACCTTTGATATTACCCCATCTTATTGATTCTCTGACAACCTCTCTTGGTTTAATGTTTTTTGAAAAGAAGATATTTACGTAGAACAAAAATTTAGATAGATTGATCAGATAGCCTATAATTACAGGTATGAAAAATGTTACTGAGTGAATAAAGAAATAAGCAACAAAATCCCATGTTGTAACAATACGAAAATCAGGATAAATCATAGGTATAATAAAAAATGAGACTGCTAATCCAATTAAAACATAATATCTAAGAACCCATATCAAATATAAAACATACCAGACACCTGTCATTATAAAATTCCAAATATTTTTCTTTTGAAAATTATAAGCCGCTTTTATGTCAAAAACTTCACCATCCTCCTTTTTTTGTAAAGCTCTATAGATGGCAGGTTGTAAATATAAACCTATAACAATAGATATAACAAAAGACACAGCACTCATTAATAAATTAACAAACCAGTTGATATTATAATAAATCATAGATTGTACTACCACAGGTAACAACGCTATAGGCCATGTCATGAAAATAATATTTTTAATATTTGCTTTATAAGTAGCAAAAGAATCTTTTAAAAGTTGTATTG
>CAZSTO010000048.1:0-3730 GCA_964610005.1 uncultured Candidatus Saccharibacteria bacterium | reverse complement strand
GAAGCTAGAGGAAGAGGTAAAATTGAAATAAATTCTACTATTTATCTAAAAGAAAGAATTGAAAAAGGATTTAGACCCATTGTTCCTTTAATTGAACCTGTAGCTTTTGAATATAGTTCGTTTTTACCAATAAGACCATATACATTAGGCGTTTTATTAGGTGACGGATCAATTTCTACTAAAAGTGTAAGTTTTATAACTTCAGATGAAGAAATAAAAAATAGAATAGAATCTGATGGTTATATTCTTACTCAGTGGCAAAAAAATAATACTAAAACAAAAGCTAAAACTTACGGTATATCAAATATACAACAACCTTTGCGTGAACTTAAATTACTAGGTTCTGTTTCAAATAATAAATTTATACCTTCTATTTGTCAAGAATTATCTATTGAAGATAAATTTTCTTTAGTACAAGGATTAATGGATACCGATGGTTATGTAGATAAAGATGGTTCTACTGAATTTTGTACAGTTTCACTAAAATTAGCATTAGATTTTAGAGATTTATTACATTCTTTGGGTTTTACTGTAACAATTACTGAAAAAGATACATATTTTACTTACAAAGGTAAAAAGAAACAAGGTCAAACTGCTTATATTCTTTATATTAGAGGTAAATATCAAAATAAATTATTTAGTATTGAACGTAAAAAATCAAGAACTAAAGAAAAATTAGTTGGTAATAGAATAATTAGTATTGTAAAATTAGAAGAAAAAGATGAAGCAACTTGTATTGCTATTTCTGGTAATGAAAAATTATTCATTACAACAAACTATATTGTAACTCATAATACTTTTACAAGTTTGCTTATTGCCTTGAAATTCATGCAATATCCTAGAGCTACAGGAGTTATATTCCGTAGAACTTCAAAGATGTTGACTGCTCCGGGTTCTATCTGGCACGAAGCAATGAATCTCTATACAAGTATATATGGAGATAAACTAAGAATCAGAAGTAGAGAAACAGAAATAGAATTTCCTAATGGATCACTTCTCAAATTCTCTCACATGCAGCATGAAACGAATATGTTTGACCACAAAGGGGGTCAATATAGTTTGGTTATTTTCGATGAAGCAACAGACTTTACTGAAGACATGATTGTTTATTTGTTATCTCGTATGCGTAATGCACACGTAGGTCATAAACCACAAATGTTTTTGATGACAAACCCTGACTATGATTCTTTCCTTAGACTTTGGTTACAGAATTTCTATCTAGATGATAGAGGTATTCCTTTACCTGAGAAAACTGCTGTAAAACGCTATTTTTACAGACAAAGCAATACTGTACTTTGGTATAATTCCTTGGAAGAAGCTCAAGCTGTTCATGGAACAGGTGATGAAGCTGGTATCATGTCGTTTAGCTTTATTGGAGCTACTTGCAGGGATAATCCCTTGCTTCTAAAAGCTCAACCATCTTATATTACAAATTTGATGTCTCTTCCTCGTGTAGAAAGAGAAAGATTACTTGACGGATCATGGTTTGCTAGACCAATGAATGCTGGTTTATTCAAACGTGAATGGTGTCAGGTAGTCAAATATCCAAACGGTAGAGCGCGTAAACGTGTAAGATCATGGGATTTTGCTTTTACTAAACCAAGTGAACAAAACCCTAATCCTGACTGGACTGCTGGGGTATTGATATCTAAAGATGATACAAAAGTTTACACAGTAGAAGATGTTGTAAGAATTCGTGAACGTGTTCATGATGTAGAAAAACTAATATTTGAAACAGCTATTCGTGATGGTCGTGGAGTAACAATAAGTATTCCTCTTGATCCTGCTGCTGCTGCTGGTGCATATGCCAAGGATTTGCAAAGAAAACTAGCAGATATGGGATTTAGTTGCAGACTTGTCAAGCCTGTAAAATCAAAAATTACTCGTTTTGCTCCGTTTTCAAGTATTGCTCAAGCTGGATTTGTTCAAATTGTAGAAGGTGCTTGGAATAAGGATTTTTATGATGAACTTGAACGCTTTGATGGTGATAAACACAAGAAAGACGATCAAGTAGACTGTTGTTCAGATGCAATGCTTGTATTAAATAGAGAACTTGATGTTCCTATTTTTAATATTCCAGATTTTTTAAGAGAAAATAATTTTGGTTATCAACCGGTAATAGAAAAACCTAAAAACGATGATGAATTAGCATTGACGTTTAAAGCAACATAGGAGAAAGCCTCGAATGGCAACTAGAAAAAATATACAAAAGGCTGTTGTAGATAAGCCTGAAAAGTTTCAATTGTCTGAGGTAGGATATTCTGGAAATAGAATGTTCGATGGTGTTACACAAGAAGAAACTATTAGAGATTTAAATTTTCCTAATTCTTTAACTACATTCAGAGAAATGAGTTATCATCCTGCTGTAAATACACCATTATCTCTTTATAACAGCATGATATCAAAAGCTAAATTTAGAATTATTCCTCCGAAAGACGCAACAAAAAAAGAAAAGAAACAAGCTGAAATTCTCGAAAGCATGTTCAACGACATGGAAACTCCGATGGAAGATGTCATTGTCGATATCATGACAATGAGTATTTACGGATTCAGTGTAATTGAAAAAGTTTATAGAAGAAGAGAACGTTCCAAAGGTAGTGCTTTCGATGATGGTGTAATTGGAATCAAGAAATTAGCTTTACGCAATCAAGAAAGTATTGATAAGTTTATTTTTGATAAAGCCGGCAACGATATTGTTGGTGTAAAACAAGATATTTCTAGACTTAATGATCCTTACAAACGTTTTGCAAATAGACTTGAAATGCAAGTAGTTCTTCCAAGAAGTAAATTCATGCTTTTCAATGTAGGAAGAAATAGAACCAATCCTTATGGTACAAGTCCTTTGCGTGACGTTTATCTACCTTGGAAATATCTTACTACGGTCGAAGAACTCGAAGCAAGTGGTGTAGCTAAGGATTTACAAGGTATGCCAGTGATGTACATCCCTGCTCAATATATGTCAGAAGATGCAAGCACTGAGCAAAAAGCTATTTATGAACAATTCAAGCGCATTATCAGAAATCTTCAGCAAAATACACAATCTGGTGTAATTCTTCCTAGTACAACCGATCCAGATACAAGACAACCACTTTTCAAATTAGAATTACTTTCAACAGAAGGTGGTAAAAAGAATTATAACACAAATGAAGTAAAAGATTATTATCGTACAATGATTTTCATTGGTATGAATGCTGATATTCTTTTGATGGGTAATACTCAAACTGGATCATTCGCTTTAGGATCAATCAAGACATCTTTAACTGGTGCTTTCGTTGAAAGTATGCTTAAATCAATTGTAAGAGTGTTCAATGATGATTTGATTAGACAAATCTACGAATTGAACGGATGGGATGTTTCTAGACGTTGTGAATTCGATTACGAAGGTTTCGAAGATGTAGACCTTGAATCATTCTCTAAAGCTATTCAGAGAATTGGTGCAGTTGGATACTTGCCTAAAAACATTGAAGTTGTTAACAAAATCCTTACAAGTCTTAATATCGACAATCTTGATGATGAAGCAAATCTTGATGAATTATTACCTCAAGATAAATCTAAAGCTGGTCAAGGTATGGAAAATGGTTTAAATTCTGGAACAGGCAACGCTGACGGATCGAGCGGTAATGATACTACTTCAAACTTAGATAATAACGGATAAAGGAAATATTATGCCACAAATCGGTTCTATTGGTGCTAATCTTGATTTAAAATTAAGACAAGGTGCTACATTTGG
>CAZSTO010000047.1:0-3802 GCA_964610005.1 uncultured Candidatus Saccharibacteria bacterium | reverse complement strand
AAGAAAAAACAGAAGCATTACAAAATCTTCTAGAAGAAGTAAGTGCTTAAATAAATTTGCCCCAGGGTTAAAATCCTAGGGGCATATTTTCATTTATGGAGCAAAAAATGAAATACTGTAAAGATTGTAAATATTATAAATATATTTACGAAGCAAAATGTTTTCATGAAAAATCAAAATACGATGCCAGAAACGAAGCTGATAGAATGGTTTATGGTCCACAAATAAAACATCAATCATGCGAAAACATGAGATACTGGAAACCTATGTGTGGAAAAGAAGCGTTGTTGTTTGAACAAAAAGAAAAAGAAAAAGAAGGAATAATTAAACGATGGCTAAAAAACGTATTCTCATAATTGATGGAGATTTCTTAGCACATAGAGCAGCATCGATTGCGGAAACTAGAACAGTAGAAGTAATACATTTAAAATCTGGTAGAAAAAAAGAATTTGAAACACGTACTGCGTTTAAAAAATTCCTGATAGAAAAAAATATTCCTTACGTAGAAAGCGAATATGAATTCAAAGATAAACAATATGCTAAGGAATCTTATATTGTAGATAAATGTATAAAAAATACTATACAGAATCTCATGGACTTTACGTGGCCCGACAGCACTGAAGTACACCTAGGAGCTAGCGGTGAAACTTTTAGGAATTATTTGATGCTTCCTAGCCCTTACAAAAACAATCGCTCCAGCATGATTCAACCAGTGCATTTAGCGCACGCTAAAGAATTGTTAAAAAACAAATATAAAGCGAAAACATATGAAGGATACGAATCAGACGATACTATATCTATTAGGGCTTATGAGGAATTGAGTAAAAATAACTATCCAATTATTGCTACTATAGATAAAGACGCTCATCAAGCTCAAGGTATAGCAATTTTAGATTGGTATAAAGAACCTTGGAATATAAAAGAAATTGATTCTTTAGGTGAATTGTATAAAGATACTAAAGATAAAGTAAGAGGAAGTGGTTTAAAATTTCTGTGTTATCAAACTCTTGTTGGTGATGTAACAGATACTTATAAACCATACGAATTATCAAAACTAACCTACGGTTCAGCTAGGGGTTTCAAAGCATTAGAAAAATGCGAAACTGAAAAACAATGTTTAGAAGCAGTTATATCTGAATATAAACGATTATATCCTAACCCTATTTCGTATCTTGCATACAACAAAAAACCTGTATATAATGCAGATTGGGAATTCATGCTACAACAATATTTCAAATGTGCTTACATGAAACGTAGTTGGGATGATAGTTCTAATTTTTGGATATATGCAGAACAATACGGAGTAAACAAAAAAGATCATGACTAAACAATTGTATAATCAAAAAGATATAAATGAATTAAAAGAAAAATTGTTAAAAGAAAATGATTTAAATTGTTGCTTAACTGGTCAAAAAATTGAACTTAGAGAAGCTGTATTGGATCACGACCATGAAACACAGTTTGTAAGAGGCGCAATTCATCGTCAAGCAAATGCGGCTTTAGGTAAGATTGAAAATGCTTTTAACAGATATATTTCTTGGGGGTATAAAGGAAATATAGATGATTTTCTAGATGATATAAAAATGTATTTAGAAGAATCATCTTGGAATACAGAATATTTGCATCCCCATTGGATGAAGAAATGTAATACAGAATTCAATAAACTAAACGAACGAAGTAAGGAAGTAGTTTTGAAAAATATGGGCATCAATGGTTCTTGGTCCAATTCAAAACAGAGAAAAGAATCATTTAAAAAAGCTCTGCTTAGTAAAAAGCATAAATTCAAAGATATAAAGAGATTAATAGAAAATGAAAATAATCAAAATAGTTAGTTGCAAAATACCTTATTTTTGGTACGAAAATAGAGTAGGTCAATTTCTTGCTGTTACAATGGAATTACCTCGTTCGTATTACGTAAAATTAAAAGATAGAATCGATTGGGTATATAAAGAAGATGCAGTAGAAGTAGGAGAAATCAGTGAAATATAATTATGAAACAAGAATAAGAATTCATCAGTTAAAAGACGCTGGATATACAAGTAGACAAATTGCAAATATACTTAATATATCAAAGTCGGGCGTAAATGAAGAACTAAATAAAAATAAAAAAAATCTACCAAGAATTATGTTCTTCGATATTGAAACAGCACCGAGTATCGCTGCTACGTTTAAACGCTGGAATACGAATATTACTCCAGATTCAGTTATCGAAGAAGGTGGATGGATGATTTGTGCATCTTGGAAATTCTCTGATGAAAACAAGGTTCATAGTTCATTAATCGGTCCTTACGAAGCTACAATTAGATCGGATTGGAATGTTGTAGATGATTTAAGAAACGCTTACAATAAAGCAGATATTCTTGTAGCACATAACGGAGACAAATTTGATGTACCATTATTCAAGACTAGAAATATGGTTAATATGTTTCCTCCTGTCAGAAAAATTCCAACAATCGATACACTGAAACTTGCACGTAAACTCAAGTTTGAATCCAATAAACTAGATTCACTCGGACATTATCTTGGTTTAGGAAGAAAACTTACCACTGGTGGAATCAAACTCTGGCTCGATTGCATGAACGGTAATGAAGAAGCATTGAAGAAAATGAAAGATTACAATGTTCAAGATGTTTTACTTTTAGAATCCGTTTATTACGCATTGCTTCCTTATGTAGATTCTGGTAACGTTGGTGTATACTTCGATGATGGAAAACATCATTGTCCTTCTTGTGGTAGCGATTTGATTAAACCTACAGGTAAAACTATCAAAAACTATGCTTATGAATATACTGAATACAAATGTGATATTTGTGGACATTACAGTTCTGCTAGAACAGCTAGTAAAAAAGATAATACTAAATATCAACTCAAATCTAACGTATAAGGAATTAAATATGTCAGATAATCAAAGTGATAATTTATCAGAATGGTCAGAATGGTTTCCTAAACCTAGAAATTTACAAGAGGTATTCAAAGAAAGAGTAGATGCACCATCAAATGAATTTGTTAAAAATTCACAAGGTGGAGTAAAGGGTGATGGCAATAAACCAAGACCTACACTACTGTTGAAATCTTGTAATAAAGCCGTACAATCTGTAATAGATGTTCTGGAGTATGGAGCTAGAAAGTATTCAGCGGATAACTGGAAAAAAGTAGAGCATGAAAGATATCTTGATGCAGCATTAAGACACATGATTGCTTATACTTCTGGTGAAGTAAACGATAGTGAATCCGGTAAACACCATTTAGCGCACGCAATGTGTTGTATTTTATTCATGCTTCAGATGGATTTAGATAAGGATACAAATGCAAAGACGACTTAAATATAACAGCAGCATTGTAGCATTGTGTATCGTATCAGAAAGTGAAATTGCAAAAGCTTTTCCAAATTATGATTTTACATGGCAAACGGAAAAACCTACACTGTTTAATCTAATACTCTTTCAGTTAGGTATGGATACTTCGAAAAATATTGAAGTTCAAGAAGGTTTAACACACAGAAATAGACTAAACGAAATTGTACTTTGTGCAAGATTTGTAGGAGAAGAAAGACTTGATTATGAATGGTTGAATAGTGGATATGCTAGTCAACATGCAAAAGATAAAGCTAGCGGTTCCAGAATGCTTGAAGATTTATATAGAACAAAGAATTTAACATACGATAGACAATTGGCCCTAGAACTAAAAGATAAATACAAATATAACGAAGACCAAAATGATAAGTAAACACCTAATTCCAGTTACTACACATAAAGAAATTATCGATTTTGCGGATAAGCAATTAAAAATATTTTGGTTACCA
>CAZSTO010000046.1:0-4132 GCA_964610005.1 uncultured Candidatus Saccharibacteria bacterium | reverse complement strand
AATAGCATCTTCTGAAAATGAATCCAGAGCTGATGTTGGTTCATCGAGTATAATTATCTCAGGATCTTTTAACATAAGTTTTGCTATAGCAAGTCTTTGTCTTTCACCACCAGAAAGCCTTATACCCTTTTCACCTATTTCAGTATTGAGATCTTTGACAAAATCACATTCTGCGAGTTTGAGGACTTCTAAAAGTTTTTGATCAGATACAATCTCCTTATCTAAGATAGAATAAAGTAAATTATCTTTAATTGTACCATCAAAAACCATTGGTTCTTGGGTTAGGTAACCAATCCTCTTATAAAAAGATTTCAATGAAACAGTAGATAAATCCTGACCATCTATCAAAACCTGACCAGAAGTCGGCCTCATAAAGCCACTAATTAATTTAGCTATAGTTGTTTTTCCTGAACCAGACCTACCTATTAAAGCAATTTTCTGTCTAGCCTCTATTTTCATATTAAAATCCTTTAATATTTCTTTATCTTCATATGACAAACACACATCTCTCAATTCAACTTCACCTTTGCCGTTTATTAGTTTATCACCCTCATTATAACCAGATAAATCAGGAGTTTTATCTAGAAATTCCCAGAAAGTTTTTATTTTGGGATAACATTCAAAAACCTTTCTTATAATCCAAACCATAGGATACATTGTTCCAGAAAATCTAGAACAGAAATATATGAAAGATATCAGAAAAGCTATATTTGTTGCGTTTAAAGGGAAATTTAAAGCAAAGAAAAGCACACCAATCACTGGTAACAAAATCAAAGTTCCACCTATAGACAATTCGGCCAAGAAACCATATTTTGCAGAATTTGTATCTATAGACATTTGCCTTTTTAATAAAGTACTTATGTTATTAACTTCATTCATTTCTTGATTGGCAAATATAATCTCTTGTCTAGACATTATTACCCTGACATAATCTTTGTTTATTTGATTATTTATATCATTCACCTTTTCATCAGACTTCAAAACTATCTTCTTTAAATAATAAAAAGATAATCCTGATAAAAATATAATAAATAGAAAGTATGGAACATATTTAAGACTGAAATTGGATATAATATACACACCAGTAAGTAAACCAAATATTGTTCTGGGTGCATATCCTATTATTTCGTGATTTAATTTGACCCAATCATCTAAACCATTTTTAACAATAGATTGTATCTTACCTGTTCCAACTTTTTCTATAGATACATTATCTTTAAGTAATACCTGTCTTAAATATTTCCTTTCTACATATATACTCATGGCATAAAGAGATTTAAATTGCCATTTATACATAAACAGGTGAATAATCCAAAGTAAAACATACAAAGATATTAATAATATTGAAAAATATTTTATACGATCATAATCTTGATTATTCAGGTATTTTATCAATACAGGTATTGATATTATAGGAATAAGATCCCACCACAAATAATCAAAAGTACCTTCTATCATAAGCTTAATAGAAGAAACCTTTGTTTTTATTGCGGGTTCAAAAACCCTTTTAATAAGTCTGTATAATTTAAACATTATTTTATAATAACATTTTTATAAATAAACTAGTATTATCTTTTACTTCCCCAAATCCAAAACATTATCAATACCTATATTCTCAACAAATTCTTGCATGTGAGAAACAACAATCATCGCACCCTCAAATTTCTTCAGTGATTCTGCGATTATAGGAAGATGACGGAAGTTTATATGATTTGTCGGCTCATCGAGTATAAGAAGTCCAGGCTTCAAAGCTACAAGTCTAGCGAATGCAACCAAACCTTTTTGTCCTTCTGATAATTTTCCAATCTGTGTATAAACAGTATCACCTGTTATTAAAAATTGGGCCAAAGTTTTTCTGATAAAATTTTCATCTCTATCTTTGTCATGTAAACAATCTTCTATTATCTTATACGGTGTTTTTTCAAAATCTAAGTTTGAGAAATCTTGTCTATAATAACCTATAACAACGCCATCCTTTACAGCCTCACCTTTTGCATGTCCTCCAGCTAAACTTTCAAGTAAAGTTGTTTTACCTATACCGTTTGGTCCTTTAAGCAAAAGATGTTCGCCCTTACGAAGTTCTACATGAACTTTTTTAGTCTTTAATGATCCATCATCTTTATGAGTATCTATTATGTCTACTGATGAAAGTGCTATCAATATACCAGACAAATCATCTTGATGTGGTATCACAAATGGTCTAATGGTTTTATCTTCTTTTCTAACATCAACCATATTTTCTTCAGCCTCTTCTGCGTCTTCACGAAGTCTTTTAGCTACAAGTCTCATACCACCACCTTTATTAGCGAAAAAGTTAGCTTTGTCTTTATTCTCCTGAATCTTCTTTTCAGCCTGTGCATTAGCTCTTCTCTCTTTCTCTACACGAGCCGCTATATCACGGACCACATTGTGATATGTTCCTACATATTGTTCTATCTTTCCTGTATGTATATCTAGATAAATAACTCCTTCAGTAAAACTATTCAAGAAATCAGCATCGTGAGAAATAACTATAACTGTTTTATCATATTCTTTTAAGAATTTTGTAAGATGATCTATACCTGCCTTATCAAGGTTGTTTGTGGGCTCATCTAGAAGTATAAGATCAGCTTTTTGTATAAGAGCAGAAGCAAGTAAAAGTCTGGCCTGTTGACCACCAGAAAAATCTTTTATTTGTTTTTCTTTATCAGCTTTTAAATGAACTATGTTTAACACCTCATCAATACGTGGATCTATGTCATAGATTTTTTCCTTAAAACATTTTTGAAAAAATTCTCTAACTGTTAATTCAAGATCTGTGCGTGGTATAACCTGTCTACCCACGGCGATAGATAAATCTTTCTTAATATTTATATCACCTTCATCAACTTCAAGCTCTCCTGTTATAAGTTTAAAAATAGTACTTTTTCCGGCACCATTTTGGCCCATAAGAGTTATCTTAGCATTTTTGCGTATATTAAAAGATACCTCTTTAAGTATAGGTTTATTTTTTACATGAGAATATGTTACCTCATCGAAACTTACTATTGACTCTCCCCAATTATTAGACATGATTTCAATAGTGTACATTATTTTTAAGCTTTTGTCATTATGTATAAATAAAAAAACCGAGTCGGATCGAACAACTCGGGATATCAACAGGTCACCGTACGAAATCTCTCAGCGACTAGATGAGCCAGGAACTCTTGCCCGATTCTATCGGATAAAGCAATAACACTATCACTCTCTCGAGAGAACTTCTCTAGCCGACTAACAGATTCATGGTCCGCAGGACTTTCAAGGAAATTTTTCAGTCTTTCAACCGCTCCGGCACAGAGACCGACTTGGCGAGCGGACCTGAGGATTCTATTTATTTTTGGAGTGTCCATGTAATTTATATAATCATTTATAGTGACATATGTCAATATAATTATTGTATTATTATATAAATATGATTTACTTACCACTTTCTAAAAGTAGTTGGATGAATGGGCGTATTGGTCCTGAAAGATATCAAGACTGTTTTGTGATAATCAAAAAATCTATCGATTTATTAAATGAAAATAAAATAAATAAAATTTTATTATTGAGTGATTTTCATGCAAAGAAAGCTGAAATATCTGAGATGAATTATATGTTAAAAATATGTAAACAATATAATGTCTTAAATGAGAATATAATTATAGAAGATTATGGATATGATACTTTATCTCAAATAAAATTTACCCTAAACCTTTGTAAACAAAATGATGAGAGTTTAATAATTATATCGAGTGTATTACATTATCCAAGAGTAGTTTGGATATGCTGGAGACTGAATAAAAAACATAATATCAAAATAAAAAATAAAATCGGTTTTGGTATACCAAGATTACATGATATGTTTTTTGATATTTTACTTATGTTTCTATACCCTGTTATTGACTTATGTGGTTTTTCTGAGAATTTTAGTTTGACCATAAAAAGAAGAAGAAATAGTGGTATTTTATAATATTGCATTTAACCTCTTTTTTTGATAAGATTTTAGCAAGGTCTGGTGGACGAGCTCTCCTTTACGGGAACTTCATGCCACGATTCAGCTCGCTCATCAGACCCCACTATATTCCTCTGTAGCTCAGCGGTAGAGCAGTCGCCTGTTAAGCGATTGGTCGTA
>CAZSTO010000045.1:0-4369 GCA_964610005.1 uncultured Candidatus Saccharibacteria bacterium | reverse complement strand
TGGAGTATAAAAATAAACCAAATCAGAAACAGATAAAGTTGGCACATAGATGGTTGGATGAAGGTGCTGATATAGTTATAGGCTCTCATCCTCATGTTGTTCAATCTATAGAAAAATATAAAGATAAATATATATTTTATTCACTGGGAAATTTTATATTTGATCAATATTTTTCTTTTGATACAACTCACGGTATAGGAGTATCTTTGAATCTAAACAAAGATAAGAGTAAATTCTCTTATGAATTGATACCATTTTCTAGTGTTGGGAGTAGGGTTAGTGTGCCGAGTGAGGAAAATATAAAGAAAATTAGTGATATATTGTTGGGTGTTTCTGATAAAGACTTAGTTAAAATATATAGATAAGTTATAGTTATTTTCATAAAAAACATTGACTTAGTTTAATGATGTTTTGCATATATAAAGAAATTTGATTTTTTATGTCATGAGAATATAATTATCTGCACATGAACAAAAAAGTAAAACAACAAAAAGGAATAAAAGAGGATATGACCGTTAGTGAACTGGCAGTTTTAATGATGGATGGGTTTAATGTTGTTAATAAAAGAATAGATCATATAGAAAATAGAATTGATAAACTAGAGACTTATGTTAAAGAAGGTTTTGAGGGTATGGAAATACGTTTTGGTCATATAGAAGATAGGCTTGATAAAATAGAGTTTAGGTTAGATAAAGTTGAATGTAGATTAGATAGTATTGAGCTTAGACTGGATAGAGTTGAAAAAAGATTAGATGTTGTTGAGAATCGTTTGGATATTATAGATAAAAATATGATTAATCCATATGAGTTTCAGGCTTTGAAAGTTAAGGTTGATGGTATAAGATAGGGACTCGGTCACAAGTTACTAATTCGCTACGCTCATAAGTACTTGCGACCCCGACTCGCCGACAGTCTTCACTTCGTTCCAGACTGTAAACCGGCTCCGTCTTTCTCATCCCACCTCGCTAAGAAGCATAAAACACCAAATACTATGTATCTGGTGTTTTATGTTCTGGTGCGCGATGAGGGACTCGAACCCCCGACCTTCTCGGTGTAAACGAGTTGCTCTACCAACTGAGCTAATCGCGCTCGTTTGTGATTAATAATATATCATATAATTATTTGATATACAAATATAAGTATAGTAATCTTAATATATAGCGCAGGTGGCGAAACGGTAGACGCACTACCTTGAGGTGGTAGCGCCCGCAAGGGTGTGGGAGTTCAAATCTCCCCCCGCGCACATGAAAAAAGACGAAGATTTAGTATTAAATCAAAAATATACCTTAGGAAAAAGGGTTTATTGGTTTTTATTATTTTCTAAGCATAAAAAAGCTTTGTTCTTGTCTTTGATTCTATTGTCTTTGATTATTTTTATAAATACTGCTCGTTTTCATGATAAATGGATTTTAATGAGTCAGACCATAACTATAAATATGTTGAATCTGTGGTTTATATCAGCATTTATTGGATTAATAATAATATTGTTGGTAGCCACTTTTGAAAAATATCATCAATATAAATTTATATTATCAGAACATTCATTTAATATTAGGAAAGGGTTGTTTATGGTTAAGGAAAAAATAATTCCATATAGACATATACAAAATGTCGACCTGTATCAACCATATCATTATCGTCTTTTTGGTATAGCTAAGTTGGATATCATCACAGCAGGCCAAGATAATGGTCAGAATAATATTAAAAACCTGATACCTCTTATCGACAAGAGATTGGCTAGGAAATTATTAGATTTTCTAATACAACAAGGTGTAAAGAGCCACAATAATTCAACTTCAATACAAGAATAATGATAGATTTTCTATTACAATTTTCAATATATATTTCAAATATATTCTCCCCATGGATGTTGTTATTATTAAATCTTTTCTTATTATCTTTATCTATCGTTTATTTGAATATAAAACGTATACCGATCAAAGAATTATTCTCCGTTAATTGTCCAAATGGTATCAAGGGTTTAATGATGATTTTTATTTCATTATTAATTTCAGGCGTTTTATCTCAGATCGTCAAAATAAGTTTTCGTATACCGAGACCGGAAGGGGCTATGATAGAGGAAATAGGCTATTCATTTATAAGTGCTCATAGTGCAATGTCATTTGCTTTAGCTTTTACTTGTATATATTTAGTATTTAAATACTATAAGGATCATAGGGATTATATAAATGTATTACATTCAGCCTTTTTCTTATCTTGGGCTTCAATGATTGCTTATTCTCGTATAATGTTACAAGTTCATAGGGTTATAGATATATTCGGAGGCTTGATTATAGGATTAATCTCAGTTTATTTATCAATAATAATATATTTCTCAATCATAAAATATGTCAATAAAAAAATTTTTAAATAGTTTCAAATACGCATTTTCAGGTATAAAAAAAGTTGCTAAAGAAGAACAGAATTTTCGATTTCATTTATTTGCAACTTTAGTGGTTCTGTTTTCATCAATTTTTATATTAAATTTTTCATATATAGAATTGGCTATAACTATAATTTGTATATCTATAGTGTTAACAACAGAGGTTATTAATACAGCCATAGAAAATACATGGAATCATTTAGAGCCAAATCATCATCCTGTGGTTAAATCAGTTAAAGATATGATGGCAGGAGCGGTTATGTTGTCTAGCATAGGTGCTGCGATCGTATGGATATTGCTTATATTGAAATAATGCTATAATAGCTCCATGACAAATATAGAACATAATTTTATAGATTATATACAATCAAATAATCTTAGAAAAAATTTATTTACAACAATATTGATTTTTGTAGCTTTATTTATGATTACTGCTACGGTTTTGACTTATAAAAAAGCCATTGATTATAAGAATCCGGCAGATATGAATTATATAACAGTTAATGGTAAAGCAGAGGAATATGTAAAACCAGATACTTTAACATTTAATATAACTATAAATGAAGAGGGTAAGAATAATGCTGAAGCTACACAAAAAGTTGCTGATAAAAATAAAAAAGCTATAGAAATTCTTAAGAAAAATGGTGTAAAAGAGGAGGATATAAAATTACAAGGATATAATACACAAGATAAATATGAAAATGTAGCAACACCTTGTGAATATGGTACCGTTATGCCTATGATAGCTACAACAAACAATGTTAAAGCTATAGCTCCATGCGGGGCAACAAACTCTAAGGTTGTTGGACAAATTATAACTCAAACTATAGAGGTTAAGATCAGAGATATAGAGAAAAATGCTGATACAGAGATGAGATCGAGAATTATAAGTGAATTATCAGCGCAAAATATAAAAGCTGATGGTTTCAATTTTACAGTATATGATATAGATGCTGTTAAAAAAGAGCTTAGAGCAGAAGCAATAAAAAATGCTAGAACAGATGCAAAAAGATTAGCTAGAGATTTGGGTGTAAGATTGGATGAATTGAATAGTTTCTCAGATAATAATAATTACCCTATGTATGATGGTGGTATGTCTTCATTCAAATCAGCCAGAGCTGAAGTGGCTATGCCAAGTGCTCCAGAATTAACTCCTGGACAAGATAAGATAACTGTAAATGTGTCATTGACATACTCTATCAAATAATATATACTATATTTAACTTTAAAGCGCTCACAAAAGAGCGTTTTAAAATTGAAAAATTTTATAAAAGCATAATATAATAAAAATATGTCTATAATATCTTATATAAAAGAAGTAAAAACTGAGACTAAACATATAAAATGGCCAACTCAGAAACAAGTTATAAATTACACTATAGTAGTTGTAGCTGTTTCTATTCTATTGGCTTTATATGTAGGAGCTTTAGATGCATTCTTCGCAAAACTATTATCAAAAATTATATAAATCTAATTTAAATAAAATAATATGGCAAAACAAGTTGAAAAAGATCGTAATTGGTATGCTATACAAACTTATTCAGGTTATGAAAATGCGGTTGTTCGTAATCTAAAGCAACGTATAGAATCCCTTGGTCTAGAGGATAAGATTTTCAATGTAATGATACCTACAAAGAAAGTTGTAAAAATAAAAGCTGGAAAGAGAGTAGAAGAGGATGAGAAAATATATCCAGGTTATGTGTTGGTTGATATGGTGGTTAATGACGAAACATGGTTTATTGTTAGAAATACTCCTCGTGTTACAGGTTTTGTTGGCTCAGGAAATATTCCAGTACCAGTATCAGAAACAGAGCTTGCTGATATATTCAATAACATGAAAGGTGATAATCTAATACATAATCTAGATGTAAATCTCGACGAATATGTAACCATAGTAGATGGTCCATTCAAGGATTCTGATGGTAGGGTGTCTCGTATAGATGCAGAAAAAGGTAAATTAGTAGTTATGGTGTCTATGTTTGATAG
>CAZSTO010000044.1:2662-4384 GCA_964610005.1 uncultured Candidatus Saccharibacteria bacterium | reverse complement strand
AAATAGATTGGTATTATAATTTGAAGTCACAATTTGTGACTTCAAGGTTGTAAATAAAATCCCCTGGACCGTTGTGGTGGTCCAGGGGGGGGGCGAGGAAAGCCTCAAATCATGGAAGCGAGTCTGCTGAGTGCTGTTTTTAACTCTGCGCTCACACTCTCTCTGTAGCCTTTTCTGCTGAGTGCTGAATTTACGGCGTACCAAAGTTCATCTGTGGTCGCGGCTTTTTCACACATTTTCTTGATCAGTGTGATCCCGTCATGTTTTGATCTTGTATTTCTCAACACGAGTTTGCATACTGTATAGTCTTGAAGTCTGTGGATTAGGTTTGATACAGAAGAGGTGACTGCGTCTTTGTTCGGTGTAATAACACGCTTGTATCTGTTAAAGATCTGATTTTGGGTTGATTTTACCCAATTCAACCAATCACAAAGATCACTGTAACCTTCGGGTTTGGTTTGGCGCCTAGGTATGTAAAGATCGAGTTTGGTACGAAAATACCCCCGCAGGTGCCAGAATATCTCTTTGGATGATTCGGGTAAGAATTCACAGTCGTCATAATTTCTATCTTTTCCCTCGGTCCAACTATTACGAAGTGTTGTTATGGCTATGAGTGTTTCTTCGTCAGTCTTGGCCAATCTAATAAGCCCATCTGCGAATACTCGACCGCATTCATACCCACGATGCCCTAAGTGACAGATTTCATCAGGGATTTTGTCGAATAGATCGTATAAATTTTCGAAGGAAGTTGTCTCCCTAATCATATTGATGACAACTTCAACATTTTTGTCGCGGACGGCAATACTGTATGTTTTCATTTTGTTGTTATGGTTGTTGATCGTTCGTGGTTACTTACCTTATTTAACCTTGACACTATTATAACCTTATGTCACTATAATAGATACCATTCGGCGAATTGCGAATAATTATATTTTATAACCCATTGTCCCCATTCTCACCATAAAACTCCTTTCTGTGCTGCATCCAGCCTATAAAATTACCATATCTATCTTCTTGGTCTAAGACTTTAGCTACATGTTCAAAAGGACTCCAATGTCCAGAATATGATAGTTTGTCGTATAGTTTTAAGTCATTATTTATGTTTGATGTCTTACCGTCAAAGGTTGCGTAACTAACTCTTGCACAGCGTGCCACACTTATTTTTTTCTTAGTATTTATGTCTAGATTTTCTTCTTCTTTTAATATAAAAGGTAGATGCCATTCATTAGTTTTTAATATTGTCGGTTTAGAAAATTTTAATAATGAATTTATTTTTTCTGCCACCAACCTTGTTTCTGGTTGAGTGTCTTCTTTTATTCTGAGATTTAAAAAATTACTCCACTCTGTTGATGTAACTATTATGTCTACCATTAACCAAGGTTCAAGCATTCTATTTAATATCTCTTTATGTATACTAATTTTTTCACCTACGAAATGAAACATTATAGGAATATATCTTGACCATAACCACACTTTTTTAGATATAAATAGTTTTGTTCCAGTAAACTTTTCTCCAGATTGCATACCTGGTTTATTTTTACCAAAGTATACAGGTAAATATGGATTGGATATAACTGACCATCTTATTTTTTTTGCAGGTATTGCACGGCTCGATGCTGAATTTCTGGACAATGATCTGTGACTTATTATATGACCCCATACGAATTTTGGTATAGTTATTTTAAAGGTAGATATTCTTTTTCCTGTTTGCTCTGATTGAGA
>CAZSTO010000044.1:0-2562 GCA_964610005.1 uncultured Candidatus Saccharibacteria bacterium | reverse complement strand
TTTTCCAACACAACCGACCACAAGATTGATTCTATTTCTAATAATCACATCTACAATATTTTCTCTTTCATTATTTTTAATATCATACCCAACACAAAAATATTTTTTATCTAATTCTTTTTTTATTGATGAGCCTATAGGGCCAAGTCCTGATATTAATATTCTTGGTTTTATATTGTATTGATTTATAGTCTCATTGATTCTTTTTGTGCCTATTTTAGCTATGATTGGACTTTCTTTTTTTAATTTAGTGTTTGATCTCGCTACATTAAATATAGGAAATAATAATTTTTCATCTTCTAATTTTCTAAAACCAGAAGATGTTTGCTCAACACCAACTGTTATCATGTTGCTATTATTAGTCTTAAAATATTCTAAAGCAGTTTTTATTAATTCACCGCCATCATCTAATAATATTAGCCTTGAATTGGGTCCAAGCAATTGCTTTATTCTATAGAATTCTTTATCGCAGTTTTCTTTGTGTTGTATATCGAAATATTTATTTTGGTTAAATTCATGTTCTATTATATCAAAACCTTTGGTTTTTAAATCATTCAATACTATTTTATTTGTAGAATAAATTTTACCAAATATGTGTATATTTTCTTTTGGTATACCTGATTTATTAATCATATCAAACATGAAAGCCTGGGGTGACAATATATGCTGACAGGCCAATATATGAACATTTGTAAAATCACCCTCAATTTTTTTGAAGATTTTATGAATCTTTTGTATTTTTGGATAATTATATTGATTGTTCATATAATAGGTGAGTCATATTGACTTGACACTATTATAACTTTATGTCACTATAATATATACAGTTCGGCGAATTGCGAATATTTATATAATATAATACAATTTAGATAAATTATGACAAACAACACTTTAAATATAGATCAAATATGCCAGGTTTTAGATATTAAACCTGTTACGAAACGCATATTATTATCATTGATAGAGAAAGGTAATATGACCGTAGCTGATATATCATCCCATCTTAAAATACCCAAATCTACCATATATGACTCATTACAAGAGCTTATGGATAAAAGCATTGTCATAGAATATATGGATGGTAGGGCAAAGTCTTTTGGTATATCTAATCTGTCTCATTTAGAAGAGATATATAAAAAACAGATAAATAAACTTGATAATGCTCATAAATCACTGATTTCATATATACAAGAAAATTTAAATAAAAGTGACAATACAGGAGTGTCTCGTCCAAAGATTAAATTTTATTATGGCGTAGATGGTATGAAGCAGGCTTTTCGCGATACGCCCTGGGTCGAAGAACATAAAGAGACATATCTTATGTGGCCTATGGTTGAAATGGTTCAATTGTTCGGAGAAGATTTTTTGATACATCATGGAACTCCTAGATTGCACTATAAAATAAACATGTATGTGGTTCAAAAGGATAGCGATAGAAATAATGTACCAGAGTCTTTTAAATGGAAAAAATATGATGAAAATGAGAGTTTGACTCATATAAAATACGCACCTAAAAATATGGATTGGTCTATAAGTTATTGGATATACGGTGATCAGGTGTTATTTGCGGGATCAGGGGAAGAAAAATATGCCTTTGTGGTTTATAGTAAAGAGTTTGCACAATTGATGAGGCTTATGTGGCAACAGATGTATAGTGTGGCAGAGGAATAATTGACATTCGTCTATAAATACATAACATAATATTCAGTCATGGACACTGAATTTAAAAACGGCTGTATCTATTCGTGGGCTGTAGTCACCCCTTTTCCTGATGAGGATGAAAATCATCTAAACTGGTATTTTCACCGAGTGCAAAAAACCGAGCTAAGATCTGCAGTTCTGGGGCGTTATATACGAACGAAGGGTTATATTTATCAGGCGAGTATTGAGCCTGTGAGGATCAGTGGCTTCAGGCTGAGGACTCATAAGAAGATGGACAAGGTTTCTTTTCAAGGTAATAGCTCAAGAACATTAGCACTCCTGTCTTTTCATACGCAGACTGACGAGATAAGTATAATGTCCGCAACCCCAGTAAAGCTGTTTGAGGGTATGATCAGTTTAAACCCAGAATATCGTTACCTGCTAGATCCCAGGGCATACAGGGTTGAATTCAATAAAACCTTGACCTGCTGCACTGATACTATGGAAGGGTTGGTAAAAAGGGTATCGAAAGAGTATAAGGTGGAAAACAAAGGTCAACTATTCGATATCCTGAATCGTGATACCACTTGGTACATTAAGGATGATGGGGACTTGATCAAGCTGCCGGAAACCCCGTTTCTTGCGAGATGTGTGGCAAATGGAGTCTGTTCTGGTTGAATTTAGTCAGAGACTCTTTTTAAGGCATTTGATGAAGGGGGGGGTAGGGTTTTACCCCCCCCCAACCCGCCCCGGCGCAACTCAGCGTCCGGGCCCTTTTTCATATAAAAGACAGGCTAAACTCTTGCAAAACCTTTAAAAATATAGTACATTATGCTGCATGCCTACATTAAATCAATTAGTAAAAAGAAATCGTTCAAAGGCAAAAAGAAAGAGTAAAGCTATTGCACTTACTCGTGGTTT
>CAZSTO010000043.1:0-4486 GCA_964610005.1 uncultured Candidatus Saccharibacteria bacterium | reverse complement strand
AAAGGACCTGATGCAATAATATTTCCTGATTATATGTATTATAGTCAAATGAAAAGATTGTTAACTATACCAAATGACACTGTTTCAGCAGAATCTTTTAGGTCTACATATTTAGATATAGGTAACATATTTACTGTACAAGGTGGTGTAAAAGCCTTTCCTTTGATAATAGATCCACTTGTGATGTATTACAACATAGATATGTTTACATCAGAAAATGTTCTAACACCCCCAAAAGATTGGACAGAATTTGCAAATTTAACAGAAAAAGTTGTAAGAAGAAGAGATAATGGAATAATAGATAAGGCCTACGCCGCTTTAGGTGAATATGACAATATAAATCATGCCAAAGATATAATTTTTGCAATGTTATCTCAGGTGGGTGTTAATCTTAGTCAATATGATGCAAATGTTGCCACATATCAATCTGGTTTGAATAGATCTCAAAATACATCAAATTCAGAATCAGCAAGTAAGTTAAGTAGAGATGTTTTGTTGTATTATACTGAATTTGCTAATCCAACTAAGTCATCATACACATGGAATAAATCTTTTAAATCATCGAGAGAATCTTTCTTGTCAGGCGATCTTGCAACTTATTTTGGTCCAGGTTCTGAGATTGAATATATTAGAACACGTAATCCAAATCTAAATTTTGCTATAGCACCTATTCCTCAGGCTTATGATAATAAGAAAGTAACCAAAGGTAAGGTGTATGCTATGGGTTTTTTGATAACATCCAAAAATCCAAATGCAACATATCAAAATGTGATGACTTTCTTCGGTAATTACCAATTCAATCAATATCTATCTAGTGCTTTAGGGTTAGCTTCTACTAGACGTGATGTGTTATCAACATCAAAAGATGCTAAATCAAATGCTGATATATCTGTTATAAATAATTCTGCTATATTTGCTAAGACATGGTTAGACCCAGATTATAAAACTACAGATGAGATATTATCAAAAATGATATTTTCTATAGTGTCGGGAACTCAAAATATCACAGATTCAATTATAGATGCATCAGATAGATTAGACAGAGCATTTAATATCAGATAAAATAAGTATATGCAATTATTCGAAAGCTTAAGTTTATGTTTTGGTAACGCAACCAACGATGCTCAAAGAAAAGAGATATTATTAAAAGGAGGTTGTGGTTGGAAAGAGGTGGGTCCTATTATAAATGAAATATTACAAAACCTTTTGTTGTTAGGTGTTTTCATAGCTATTATCATGATATTTTATGCAGGATATGTTTTAGTTACAGGTCAGGGCTCTGCTGATTCTCGTAGTAAAGCCAAAAGAATATTTTTCGGTATAATAATCGGATTGATATTATTAGTAGGTTCATATTATATAGTAGATTTTGCATTAAATGTGTTAAATGTAACTGATGAATTTAGACAAGGTGCATTACCAAAAAGATAAAATAAATATATGAAGAAAAAAATTACAGCAATAATATTATCAATAATACCAACACTTGTTTTAGCAGCAACTAATACATCTACTGGTTTAACATCACCGCTTGGTCAAGGTGCTGAAGGTTCAGATCTTAAGACTATATTTATGAATGTTGTGGATATAGCACAGACTATAGTTATAATGATCACTGTTCTATATCTTATGTATGCTGGTCTCATGTTTGTGATAGCTAGAGGTGATCCTGAAAAGATTAAGAAAGCTAGAAATGCACTATTTTGGGGTATGATAGGTGCTGCACTTGTGTTATGTGCTGAAGTTATAGCTTATGGCATAGGTGATACCGTTAAAGAAGTATTTAAAGGCAATTAAAATAAAAATATAAAATATGAAAAAATTTATAATATCAATATTAATATTAACAGCCATGATTGGTTTTAATGTTAATGCTGCCACAACAGCAACAGGTTCAGGTATCAATTCAAGTACACAAGATCAAGGCACTTCCGATCAGTCGGGTAATCAGGGAACATCGAATCAAAGTGGTAATCAGGGAACCTCAAATCAATCAGGTTCTGGCTCAGGATCTGGTTTTCCTGGTTCTGGTAATAATAATTCGAATAATTGGAAAAGTGACATAGGCGTACCCAAATTATCTCTAGCTGGCTTCGTGGATTGGACAACGGGTCTTATGACAAATGTTATATATTTGATTATCAGTGCTTCTTTGGTTGTATTTTTGTTTGGGGTTTTTAAATTAGCTTTTGTTGATGGTCAAAAGCCAGAAGCCAGAGAGCAAGCTAGAAAGTTTATGTTTTGGGGTATAGTAGCACTATTCGTTATGGTATCAGTTTGGGGTCTGGTTCAATTTTTACAAAATACATTTTTTAATGGAAGTCCTTTGACTATTCCACAATTAAAATAGTATAATATAAATATAATTATAAATTAATAAAAATCATAAAATTACAAATATGAAAAAATTTCTATCATTATTAGTAACATTCGCACCAGGTTTAGTGTTAGCTGCTGGGGCTCCTATGCCAGGAGGTCTAGATGATCAAACAAATGCTGCTGGTAGATCAGTGGGTAACTTCTTAGGTTGGATAGTAACATTATCTTCAACTGTTATACCTATATTGATAATATTAGCATTGGTATTATTCCTATATGGTATAGTTAAAAGATTCTTCTGGGGCGGAGGTGATAGAGGTGAAGCTGGTAAATTTATACTATGGGGTATAGTAGCACTATTCGTTATGGTATCAGTTTGGGGCTTAGTTAATTTATTGAGAAATACTTTTAACTTAGATAATTCAAATATCCCATCTTCTCCATCTTTACCTAGACAAGGCTAGATAAACTTAAAAAATCCTGAGGTTTTATAGCTTCAGGGTTTTTTTTATTATATAATTATATTTATGCAAAAAGTCTATCAAATATTATCAAATATAAATACTATAATAATAAACCCTCTGATATTATTAGCCTTCGGTGTTGCGTTAGTTGTATTTCTTTATGGTGTCTTTGAATATATATGGAAATCTAGGTCAAATCCTCAGCAAATAAAAACAGGTACTAATCATATGCTTTGGGGTATAGTTGGCATGTTTATTATGATTTCAGTTTTCGGGATATTTAGGTTTTTGTTAAACACAGTCCCAGCAGGTGAGAGAACTAAAACAAATGTTGAGAGGGTTATCGATATAAATAATTAAATAAAAAAATGCCGCTACCTGTGATAAGGTCGCGGCTTTTTAGGAGTCTTGACGTTGACGGCACTCCTATTCCGTCTATCAGGGCATTGTGTCCCTGACCCCGATCTTCATGTCGAGGGTTTTACCCGGCAAGGGTTTGAACTTGATTGCCACCGCTCGGCGGTCTATCAAGTCCTGGAACTCTTGATCCGTCATCGGGGTTTTGGAAAACCCTTCGGGACCAGCCTTGAACTTTGTACGTTCGTCAGCCTTGTTGAAGAGGGCTACAGTGGACCCATCTTTCAACCTGAGTTCCCACACCGCATCGTTCCAGATACGATATGTTACCACTTTGCGGGTGATGTCCACTTCGGACGTCGCCTGATTGACAGCGTTGGGTTTAAACCATTGCCATCCTTCAGTTGACATGCCTGCAGGCTGCCAGCCGGGGAAGCTGTATCCGGTAGTGATGGTCGAACCACCACCTGTACCGGAACTTCCTGATCCCGATGAGGGGGTCAGCTTCAATTCCCAGCCAATGCAGAGCATGGCCAAGACAGAGAAGCACCAAGCACACACAGTGCGGAGTCTGTGTACAGGAAATTCATACGCCAACGAGAAGATCAGTGTGACAACAAATGATGTCCACAGGATGAACCTGATCATCCATCCGATGAGTCCGAGGGCATTGAATGGTCCTCCTTGCATACGCAAGATGAATTGGTCCAGCCACAGCAGGAGCAGAAGTATAGTCCCGAAAAGGACGAGATGGTACACGATGGGGATGATGAAGCGTCTCATGATGGTTTATTCGGTTAAGGTTTCTTCTGGCTTTTCTTTATAGCCAGATTTTATGTTTATAGTATATCATATCTATGAGATAAAGTCAAGTATAATATCTATATTTTTACTTAAAAACGTATATAATATATATATGAATATGGAAAACATGGAAGAAGGTATGATGCCTTTTGATATAACAAATGAAAGAGAAGATGAAATAGGTTTAGAAAACTTGGATTACCTAAAGGTTTTTGATGAACCAATAGAATCAAGTCATATTTTGGATAAATTACATATGTTTCCTGGATATAGATTATTAACTTTGCCAGAGATTTATTCTATATATTTTAAAAACAGAAATTTATTTAAGGATCATAAAAGTTACTGGGTCAATGAACATGAAGCTGCGGGCAGGGATAGTCTGTGTCATTTTTACGCTCACTCTAGTCATCCAATGTGGTTTTTTCCCAACGAAAATAAAAGTAGAGAAAAATATCTTATATTAATTGAGCGGGGTACACAAATAGATACACAAGGCGTAGATGTACCACATTTCGGATTATAGTTAAAAATAAAAGACC
>CAZSTO010000042.1:0-4829 GCA_964610005.1 uncultured Candidatus Saccharibacteria bacterium | reverse complement strand
ATTATATAAAATATAATTCTATTTTTTACTATAAACATATATTTATTATTTATTTTTCTTAGAGATTGCTAATAATAAGTTCTTTGAAACTGTAATAGATGTGAACATTGATATAGCAACACC
This sequence comes from uncultured Candidatus Saccharibacteria bacterium, assembly GCA_964610005.1. GTDB lineage: Bacteria > Patescibacteriota > Minisyncoccia > Phycocordibacterales > CAIZLB01 > CAIZLB01. Next base: position 4,706 of record CAZSTO010000042.1, on the reverse strand, counting down.
TATGAAGAATACAAGAGCAAAACCTTTTATGAGTGGAGAAGCTGCAAAACTATATAATATAAGGGCAGTAATCATTGATGATATATTACTATCTCTTATAGAAGGCCAAGCTCTTCTGAAGCCATCCTCAAGGGCTGTAAATTTATCTTTACCTCTCTTTAACTCCTCTCTCATTCTTTCGAAGATCAAAATATTTCCATCAACTGCCATACCTATAGATATAATAAAGGCAGCTAAACCAGCAGATGTTAATACCACTCCAAAAACTTTAAATATCATTAAGTTCAATACTGTATATATTGCCAATGCAACTACCGCAACAAAACCTCTGACTCTGTACCAGAGTATTAAGAATAATGAAACTATGATAAAACCATATATACCAGCATCTATACTTTTATGTAGGGCACCTAAACCAAGTGAGGCACCTATAGTTTGTGTACCTATAAGTTCAATACCCACTGGTAATGCACCATATTTCAAACTACGAGAAAGTGAGTTGGCTTCTTGTATAGAAAATGATCCAGTGATTTGAGCTTGTCCGCCCAATATCTCTGATTGTATAACAGGTGCAGAAATTACTTGACCATCAAGTAATATTGCTAAAGCCTTACCAATATTTTTCTTTGTTATATCAGCAAAAAGTTTAGTACCTTCATCATTGAAGACTAATCCTATTTGAGGTCTACCTGTTCTACTGTCATATTCAACTCTAGCTGTTTTAATATATTTACCAGTTAAAGCCGTTGGTACCAATTGAGTTGTTGTACCCACCTCATTTACTAAAGCAAATTCAAGTACAGGTGTTTGACCTATAAGCTCTATAGCTTTTTGAGTATCATTAACCCCAGGAAGTTCAACTATAAGTTTGTCTTGCCCCTCTGTTTGAACTATAGGTTCTGAAACACCAAAAGCATTAACACGAGCCTCTATAACATTTTTCAATGTTTCCATAGAAGGACCCACATCTTCTTTAGCAAGTTTGGATATATCAGCTTTATACACCAAGTGTATTCCACCATTTAGATCTAAACCTAATTTAAAAGGTTTTGTTGTATAAGTATTTTTAAGGTATAGGGCCAAGAGTCCAGCGATTATTATAATTATGATGGCCCAAAGTCTTGTTCTTGTCATATAAAACTGTATTATACTCATTTTTCATGGTTTTAACAGGGGTTTACTTTTATGAAATGTGTTTTACTGTGTATCATAGACCCGAGGACTGAAAGTTTAAAAATTATTTTTTAAATGAGATCATCCGCAGCGTAGCGAGGACTTCTGATCGAAATGAAAAAATAATTTTATTAATTGAAGCCGACGAATTCATTCCTCAACTCATTCATATGTACACCAGTATTTTTCTTTCTCATAGAGATATTAGAAATAATTCCAAGTGCCACAAACTCTATTAAAACATGAGATCCACCATAACTCATAAAAGGAAGAGGTATACCTGTAATAGGCATAATACCAAGATTCATACCTATATTTATTAACACATGCACTCCAAAAAATATAAATACACCGGCAGCTATCAATGAGTCAAAATTATTGTCAGCCCTCATGGCGATATGAATTATACGTAATAATATTATTAAAAATGAAATCAAAACCATCAGCACACCAACAAAACCCCACTCCTCAGCAAACGCAGCAAATATAAAATCTGTTTGATATTCTGGTAAGAACTTTAACTTTGATTGAGTTCCATAACCTATACCCTTTCCTATAATCTGACCAGAGCCAACAGCAATAACAGCTTGATATTGATTGTAACCTGATCCTCGAATATCACGCATTGGATGTATAAAATTTAATATTCTATTTTTCTGATATTCTTTAAAAGCATAATTCCAAGCAAGTCCCATAACTAATAAACCTACAGTCGCTAATAATATTATATGCTTCTTAGACAAACCAGATATAAATATTATACCTGCCCATATCGAAAAAACCGTAACCGCTGATCCAAAGTCAGGCTGCATTAAAATCAAAAAACCTAATATACCCGCATATATACCAGAAATAACAACGTGTTTAAAAACAGATATCTCAACAAATCTCTTAGAGAAATATTTTGCCAATAAAACAATAAGTATTAATTTAGCCGGATCTGTCGGCTGTATAGATAGAAAACCTAATTTTATCCAAGATTGCGCACCCTTAGCCACATGACCTGAGACAAAAAGTATTAACAAAGATACTATAGATAAAGTGTACACTGTTATTATAAATTTTCTATCTTTCAAAAAATATAAATCAGTCTTCTGTAAACCTATAAATAAAATTAATCCGAAAATAATCCAAACTGACTGTTTAATGAAACGGGTCGATATTTCACCAAAAGATATCAAAGTAAATAATGCAAAAACTGATAAAAATAAAGCAGGTAATAAAAGATACCAATCTATTCTAATTTTTCTAGTTAAACCTAACATTTTTAAACTTTAAAATTATTTATACTCTTTTAAAGATAACTTTGGAATTATCTCTATCTTAGATGGTGTAAAATTTATAGCTTCCGGCCAAGTAAACACTATATCCTTTTCTTCTTTATCACCTATCTTATCTATATATGTTCTTGAAGCCAAGGCACCGTTACCTTTTTCATCATATATGATGGCAATAACTTCCACGCTTCTATATGTATTTATAGTTTTATTCTTAATCTTCGCATCTATTTTTGGAGATGTGTCTGTTCTGGATAATCTTTGCTCTATCACTTCAAGTTCTGGCTTATTACCAAAATATTCTAACCATGTTACAGGTTCAACAAATTCAAAAGTAACTAATTTTGGTATAGAATTCCCTGTCTCTATAGTTGCTTCAAATATTGGAAATATTTTAGCGGTAGGTATGGCGGCAACACCTTCACGAGTTGCGATCAATACATTTTTATCATCATAAACCCTAAAGATATATTTTGCAGGTTGCGATACATAGTCAACGTTTGGATTTTGTATATAAGCAACAAGATTATAAACTCCAGGTGCCACATAATAAGCTCTTGACCATTGTATATCTGGGTCTGATTTTACATGATCAAAGCAAGCTATTTTACATATACCCCCACAATCAACACCTCTTTCATCTTGATTTTGCACACCATCGAAACATGATGCTGGTTTCTGCATTTTTTTATAAATAAAAAATCCAGTTGGTGTACCTAATATTATTATTAAGAAAAATATATAAACGATTTTTCTACGAGCTGACCATGATAACATATGATTATTATAACAAAAAAGACCGCACTTTAACATGCGATCTTTTTATCAACTTCTTTGTCCTGGCGACAAGCTACTCTCCTTGCGTAAAGCTTGTACCATCGCCTTAATAGGGCTTAACTTCTGAGTTCGGGATGAGATCAGGTGTTTCCCCTACAACAAGTCACCAGAACAAAAAAGTCGATTTACTTTTTTTATTTTAATTGCAAATTATTAACACACACTTTCACGATTGGATATACATATTTCCTAATAGTATGGACTAATTAGTACATCTCGACTAAACACATTACTATGCTTACATCTAATGCCTATCAACGTGATCATCTCTCACGAGTCTCATAACGATATCTAATCTTGGAGCTGGCTTCGCTCTTAGATGCATTCAGAGCTTATCCATTCCCGACATAGCTACCCAGCGGTGCTGCTGACGCAACAACTGGTAGACCAGAGGTCAGTTCATCTCGGTCCTCTCGTACTAGAGACAAATCTCCTCAAATATCAACGCCTGCAGTAGATAGGAGACCAACCTGTCTTGCGCATGTTTTCATATATTACTATATGCATCGGACTATATCTTCATCTTCTTTTTTTAAAAAGTTCAGATGGTTAACGTGTAGTCTCTACGGGTGTCATATGACTTCCCTCGGTATTGCCCTCATCTTATATGTTTGGGTTTTACCGATATTAGTTAACAGAGTTCATATATATTTCTATATACGACCGCCGCAATATCTTTCTTGAAAAGAATAGTTTGTATAACAGTTATAGTTCTTATTTATAAATTCACTCGAGGATTCAGACTGTGTAAATACCAATAGCGTATTGCTACATTTTTAGTATCTACACGGTCTGAACCCAGCTCGCGTGGCTTTTTAATTGGCGAACAGCCAAACCCTTGGGACCTTCTCCAGCCCCAGGATAAGCCGAGCCGACATCGAGGTGCCGAACTCCGCCGTCGATAAGGACTCTTAGGCGGAACTAGCCTGTTATCCCTAGAGTAGCTTTTGTCAGATAATCTTCCACTGCATCTAATGCAAATGGTCGGTTCACTATGTTCTACTTTCGTATCTGCTCGACATTGACGTCTTGCAGTTAAGCTCTCTTATGCCATTGCGCTATCGGCACGGTTTCCATCCGCGCCTAGAGAACCTTTGTAAACTCCTCCGTTACTTTTTGGGAGGATAGCGCCCCACTAAAACTACCCACCAGATACTGTTCCTGAGAGTTTTTGCCTCTCAGGTTAGAATATACACTTTTATAGAATGGTATTTCACTGACGAGTCCACGGAAACCAAAATCTCCGCTTCAACCTCTCCCATCTATGCTACGCAATAAAAACGTATACTCAATACCAAGCTGTAGTAAAGCTTCTAGGGTCTTTTCGTCTAACTGCAGGTAAGCGGCATCTTCACCGCTATTGCATTTTCACCGAGCAAGTCCTCGAGACAGTTTCCCACTCATTACACCATTCGTGCG
>CAZSTO010000041.1:0-4899 GCA_964610005.1 uncultured Candidatus Saccharibacteria bacterium | reverse complement strand
AAAAAAATATGTGGTTTGCTCCGACCATTAAAGAAGTCTGGTCCAAACCCGATGCCGAGCTCCTAGATACTGATCCAAGCAAGTTTGGTCAAGATTCTATCAACAAAGAAAAGCCAGTCGACTTTGAAAATCCAAATCTGAAAGTCTATACAGAAAAAGATTTATTTCCAAACATTGATTTTACCCAAGAGGGCAATAGACTCAATGCTATCCGACGATTCATCGAGGAAGTCAAAAAACTCAACTCTCAAGGTCGAAAATTATATATACCAGGTTTAGATTATATGGATTATGCTCACGCAAACCCAGACAAGATCCCAGCTTTTATGAAGGATGGTAACTACTATTATTATGCTGGGGCCAATTTCCGTAATCGTGACGGCACCCTCGCTGTGCCGTGTTCCACCCGGGGTGGTTCCTCTTGGCTCCGCGTTAGGAGTTGGGTCAGTGACTCTTGGAATTCCCGTGGTCGGTTTGTGGCTTTAGAGATTTAAACTTTAATTATTTATCTTTTAAATTTAGACCTGAGTTCCTTAAACTTTAAACTTAAAATCAAAAATTTCCGTGAATATGTATCAGGTCACTGATACTACGGAATTAATGATAATTTGCTCCAGAATATATCAAGGATATTCAAGATATAGTGTGAGATTTTATTATTAAAAAATAAAAAAAATCTGCACCTTTATTAAAATATGATATAGAATCAGTGTAATGCAAGAATTCATATATAGATATTATAATATATACAACTCTATTAATTTAAAAAAAACTTTAGATTAGATTTTGTTTCAATCTTTAAAACTTGAGATAAAGTCAAGGGTGGTGTCAAGGATGGTAAAGGTGTATTTTTCCGTAATCATGACGGCAACCTCTATGTGCCGTGTTCCAACCAGGGTGGTTCCTCTTGGAACCGCAATAGGAATTGGGTCAGTAACTCTTGGAATTCCAATGATCGGTTTGTGGCTTTAGATACTTTTTTTATTTCCATTAATCAGACACTGATTGATGGTTTTGTTTTTGAATTTAATTTTCCAGGAATATAACATTTTACCCAATTCTTCAACATCAAAAGAGATTTCTAGGTATTTTTCTTGAGTGATTGATTTTAACTCCATCAACATAGCCAATAAGTTTTTCAGGATGTTGTTTTGAATAATCGCTTTTTCCAAATAAACCTGTTTTTTCTCACCAAATTGGGCATAATTAATCATCTCCATAATATTGATAAAATAAGTATCAGTCTTTATTCCTAGCGAATATCTATGGATTTTAGGTATGTCTTTTTGGATAATTTGCCATTTTTTATAGGCCGTTAAGAGTTTATTTGTTATAATTGATGAGGTTGAATATGATTTCATGGACTCATAATAGCATTAAAAAATATTCTAAGTCATTTACTGAGATTTTTACTATTAATCATATTTTTGATGCTTGGCGCAATTTTCGTAAAGGTAAAGGTAAGAAGATAGACGTTATAGATTTTGGTCAAGATGCTTATTCTAAGATTTATAGAATCTACGAGGATATTATCAATGATAAATACATTCACGGTGGTTATTATTATTTTATTGTTCATGATCCCAAAAGAAGAGAGATACATAAAGCCAGTGTTCGTGATCGGATTATTCATCAACTTATTTATGATCAGTTTTATCAATATTTCTCGGGGTATTTTATACAAGATTCATATTCATCTCAAAAAGGTAAGGGTACTCACGCAGCTCTGAAAAAATATCGCAAATATTATTTTCAATGTAGTAAAAATAACAGAAAGACAGCATGGATTTTGAAATGTGATATCAGAAAATGTTTTCACTCGATCAATCAAGATATTCTTTTACAAATCTTGAGTCAATATATTTCTTGTCAAAAGACTTTCAAGATGTTTGAGAATATAATCAAAAGTCGTCCTCAAGGCATACCGCTTGGTAATCTGACTAGTCAATTGTTCATCAATATTTATTTGAATGAACTGGATCGATATATCAAAGAGGATTTGCAGGAAAAATATTATATCAGATATGCTGATGATTTTTTAATCATGGCCAACGATAAAAATCATCTTGAGAATATTTTACAAAAAATCCGTAGCTTTTTAACTGAAAAACTAAAACTAGATCTATCAGATCATAAAATCTCTATCAAGACCACAACTTCGGGTATAGATTTCCTGGGTTGGAATATTTTTTTAAATCATAAAACTCTGCGCCGAAAAACTAAGATTCGTATGCTTGATCGTGTCAATAAAAGAAATCTGCCTTCTTATCTTGGTCTTCTAAAACATGGCAATGCTTATAAATTAGCCAATAAAATAGAGCGTTATGTGTATAGCAGATATTTATAGTATAATATTTTTATGAATGAGCAAAATCCAAATCCACCAAGTCAGGAATCAGTCGAACTAAGTTTATTTGAAAAACATCGGGATTTATTCAATCAATACGCTGGTACCTCGATTCATGTTGAACTTGCTCCACCTGGTTTAGACACTTTCGCTTTTGATCTAGAAAAAAACACTATTTATCTTAGTCCGAGATTTTATCGCGATAAATTTTCTGGCGATGAATCCGACAGATTCACTGTTTATGCTATCTTGCATGAGATTGGTCATTTTCGAGAAAAATTAGAAATGATGAGTGAAGAAGGTGGTCTGGAAGATTTTCAAAGATATTTAGAAAAAATTAAGAAAGATAAAGCTTTTTCTTTGATCGATAACTTGATCGCTGATATCTCTATCAACCGAGAAGTCAATAATAGAACTAGCAGTAGTTTTCGTCAAACCGAAAGACAGATGTATGAGACTGACTTATTTCCTGAAACTGATTTTACTCAAATTCCAAAACATATACAGTTCGGTCAAGCTTTACTTCGAGAACATCGTTTGCCTGAAGAAAAATGTATTGTCGCTGATGAAGTTCGGGTCGAGATTGACAATCTACGCAAAGGGCCTCAAGGTGATATCGTCGATATCATGACTGACCCAGACGTGAGTATGTCTATGAGATTGAAAGTCTTAGAAAGATTCATCATGCCTATAGTTGATAAACTTAGACAACAAGACTTGGAAGACAAAAAACAACAGCAAAAACAAAAAGGAGATAAAGGTCAAGGAGGTGATCCAAAACCAGGACAAGGTTCGGGTTCAGATATAGAAGAAGCTAATAAAATCTTTGATGAAGATTATAAAAAAGCTAAGAAAGTTTTGGTTGATCCAACTGGAGAGCCAGATAAAAATCCCGACGAAGATCCGACAGGGGATCCAATAAATAAAGCCTTAAAAGAATATCTTGAAAAAAATCCAGGCGCGAAAAGCCTGAATAAGCGAAAAACCAAAAAGGAGATTCAAGACGATCTCGATAAACAGGAAGCCAATGAGATCGGGGTGAATGTTGATGATTTAAGATTATATAAGGACATAAAAACCAGATTGGAAGATTTAAAAGATCCAGAAACCAATAGAACTGTCATCGAAGAATTATCAGCCCTTTTTGCCAGAATTATTTCAAAAAGAAAATCCGAACGTTGGAAATCTAAAGCCCCAGTTGAAGAAGGGCCATATCTATCAGATCCAGCCAATCTTATTGCCGATGTAAAATCAGGAACCTTAAAATCATATTCCTGGGAAGATCAACACAAAAAACCAAAAGAATCTAAAAAATACGGTGAGATAGAATTATCTTTTATCTTTGATCGTTCAGGTTCAATGGAAGGAGATGGTAAAAAGACAGAACAGAGAAGAGCGGCAGTTTTGATTATGGAAGCTTTAACTGATTTTGAAAATCAACTTAAAAACGCCAAACTTTCAGGTAATCTCAACGAAGAGTTGAATCTGAAAAATGAAATCTTTTCTTTTCAATCATCCTCAGATGATGCCAGACCTTTAAAAGCTTTGGATGCCAAATTAACTGAAAGAAAGAAGATAGAAATCGCTAAAAAATTATCTTCAACTAGTGGCTCAACTACTGACTTTGTCCCTCTACAAATGATCAATAATTCTCTAGGTGAAATGCCAGTCAAAAAAATCAAAGAAGGTAAGCTTAAGAAAATAGTCATAGTCATGACTGATGGTGGTAGTGATAATAAAACTGCAGTTAAAAATGTTCTAGATTCTTTGGGTGATAAAGGAGTGATCGTTGTTGGTGTTGGTATCACTCAAAGTGGTCTACCGGCAATAGAAACATATAAACCTAGATCAGTCTTGGCAGCAGAAGCTAAAAATTTACCAAATGTACTTGTAAATATTTTAAAAGAACATTTGGCGGATTTATAAAGAATGCTATAATTAAGGCATGATATTTTCATATAAAGCGGTTGATCAACAAAATGTACCGGTGTCAGGTACTATAGAGACCACTAATAAAGAATTGGCTATAAGTTCTTTGCAAAAAAGAGGTTATACTATTTTATCTATAGCTCAAGCAGGAGATGCTACTAGTATTTTTAATAAAAAATTTACAATATTCGGAGGTATAAAAAATAAAGATGTTGTTATCTTGTCAAAGCAGATGTCAACATTATTTACTGCACAAGTATCGGCACTTCGTATATTTCAATTATTGTCAGCCGAGATGGAGAAACCTGCACTTCGTGATGTTTTGGTGGGTATATCCGATGATATACAAACAGGATCTTCTATTTCAACAGCCTTGTCTAAATACCCTAAAGTATTCAATAATTTTTATGTAAATATGGTTAAGGCAGGTGAAGAGTCGGGTAAACTTGATCAGACTTTTGAATATTTGTCAGATTATATGGAAAGAAACTATGAGGTTACATCAAAAGTTAAAAATGCCTTGATATATCCCGCTTTCGTTATAACCACCTTCGTTGCTGTTATGGTTTTAATGCTTACTGTTGTTATACCTAAGATATCGTCTATTATAATTGATTCAGGAC
>CAZSTO010000040.1:0-4984 GCA_964610005.1 uncultured Candidatus Saccharibacteria bacterium | reverse complement strand
GCACGAGCAAGACCTAATCTTATAGCTTCTGCTTGACCATTTATACCACCACCTGATACTTTAACTGTTATTTCAAAAGATTTATCTGGTGCTGTTTTTACAAGAGATTCTATAGATGTATCTTGTAATTCTTTTGTTTTAAAATAATCTGTATGTGGTTTTTCATTTACCACAACAGAGTTTTTTGAAGCTGGTGTTATACGTACACGAGCTGAAGATGTTTTTCTTCTTCCTACTGCTTCATAATATTTTGATGTTGATTTTGTTGCCATATAATATTTTTATCTTATTTCTTTATTTCTATATTTAAAAGCATTCTATCTCTAAGTTTGTTCTTTGGTAACATTCTTGAAACAGCTCTTTTGATTATTTCTTCAGGACCTTTTCTCATCAATAGACGACCTAAAAATTCTTTCTTTTGACCACCTGGAAAACCTGAATAATTTAGATAATATTTTTGATCTTTCTTTTTATCTTCTATATCCATTTGATCTGCATTTTCAACCACAACTGTAACATCAGCTACTGTATTTTTTGCAAAATTAACTGAATTTTTACCCATAAGAACAATAGCTATTTCTGAAGCTAATTTTCCTAATCTTTTATTTTTTGCGTCTATTGTATGTTTCATCTGTTTATTATTATTTTGTAAATTATACTAATTCTATTATTGCCATTTCAGCACCATCTGTTTGTCTTGGTCCCACTTTAACTATTCTTGTGTATCCACCGTTTCTGTCCATGTATTTTGGAGCTATTTCAGCAAATAATTTACCAACTATTTCATTGTTACCCATTCTTCTTGATACATCACGTCTTGAGGCCACAGAGTCAACTCTAGCTTTAGTTATAAAATCTTCTGCATATGGTCTAGCTTCTTTAGCTTTTGCTAAAGTTGTTTGTATTTTACCATGTAAAAATAACTCCCTTACCAAAGATCTTAATAATGCTCTTCTCTGATTTCTACTTCTACTAAATTTTCTGTTTGCGTTGTGATGTCTCATAGTTTTGTAAATATAACTTAAAAATTGTTAAAAATCAAGGCTTATTCTTTTATTGATAAATCAAATTTTGCTAATATCTCTTTTAATTCATCAAGGCCTTTTTTGCCCATACCGTCTATATCGAGTAAATCTTTTTCTTTCTTTCTTATAAGACCTCCAATAGTTCTGATATTTGCTTCAATCAAAGCATTAATAGTTCTTTGACTAATATCCAATGATTCTATACGAGTCTTTAGAACATCATCCATAACATCTTTATCAAGTTTATTATCTGATGAATCCTTAACCTCTTCTTTAACTAATTCTACCTCTTTAACTTCTTCTACATCTTGAAAATCGATGATAGCTTTAAGTTGATGTATCATTATCTCTATTGATTTCTCTAATGCTTCTTTTGGAGTTATAGAACCATCTGTTTCTATATTTAGAACAAGTCTATTAAAATCTGTTCTGTCACCAACACGCATTTGTTCAACATCATAAGATACATTAACTATTGGTGAGAATGAAGCATCTAAAGCTATAGTCTCAACAGGCACTCTCTCTTTTTGTAATACTTCACGAGATACATATCCTATACCGTTTGATACTGTTATTTCCATCTGTAGAACAGCATCTGATTCTGTGATAGTTGCTATATGTTGATCAGGGGTAAGTATTTCAACTTGACCAGCAACATCTATATCAGACGCTACAACATCACCAACACCCTTTTTCTTCAAAGTTAATACAACTTCATCACCAGAAAGTATATTAAACTTAATTTTTTTCAAGTTCAATATCATAGATATAACATCTTCTTTTACACCTTTGATAGTTGAGAATTCGTGTGGTATACCAGCTATTTTAATAGATGTTATAGCAGCACCAGGAAGTGAAGATAATATTATACGTCTAAGTGAGTTACCAAGTGTATGTCCATAACCTGGATACAAACCACCTATTTCATAACTACCTTTATTACCAGATTCTTTAATAATTTTTGGTTTTGACGGTGAGACTATTGATGTGTTCATATTTTTTATTTTATATTTGTTAATAATTAATAATGACTATCTCTTAGCGAACTCTATCACTTGACCCAAATCAAATAATACTTCTTGACCTTCTAATGTAGGGAATTTCACCATTTTTCCACTCATTTTATCTAAATCAAATGATAGCCAATTTGGCGCTGTGTAGTTTTTATGTATATCAGCCAAATCTTTAAAAGCTTTTGTATTTTTACTTCCTTCACGAACAGATATAACATCTCCCTCTTTAACAATAGTTGATGGTATTGTGTTTTTAACTCCATTTAAAGTTATATGACCATGAGAAACTAATTGTCTAGCAAATCTTCTAGTATTAGCTAAACCTAGTCTGTACACAACATTATCTAATCTTGTTTCTAGTTTTTTATATAATTCTTCTGAACCATGAACTGTTTTAGAATCAATAACTTCTTTAATATATTTACCAAATTGCTTTGCGGTTATACCATATGTAAATCTAGCTTTTTGTTTTTCTATAAGCTGAAGACCGTATGAACTTCTATTTTTTGAACCTTTTTTGTTTTTAGAACTAGCCTCCATTTTTACTCTAAACTTTTGTGTTTGAGTTTTTTCAAACACAGGAGCTCCTAGTCTTTTAGCTATTTTAAATTTTGGACCGATTTTCATATTTTTAAAATTATTTCTATTATTGAATTATTGATTATTAAATATTATATTCTTCTTGGCTTCTTAGGCTTTGGACCATTATGAGGTACTGGGGTTCTATCCTTAATACTATCTATAGATATACCTTTTGAAATAAAAGATCTTACAACTGACTCACGACCTGATCCAGTTCCTTTTATTACAACACCTATCTCTTTCACACCCATAAGTATAGCTTTATCGGCTAATACTTCACCGATCTTTGCGGCTGCGAAAGGTGTACCTTTCTTAGCACCATTAAAACCTAATGATCCTGATGATGAAGATGCTACAGGATTACCTTTTTCATCTGTTAGAACAGCTTTTGTGTTGTTGTATGTTGATTGAATATTTAAAATAGCAAATGCCATTTTTTTCTTACTCAATTTATTTGAAGACTTAGAATCTTTTGCTGATTTTTTGATTGTTTGTTTTGCCATAATATTATAATTTTAAATTTTATTTCTTACTATCTTTTTTCTTACCAGAACCCATAGTCTTTTTAACACCCTTTAGAGTACGAGCGTTTGTTTTTGTTCTTTGACCACGAACAGGTAATTTTCTAGCATGTCTAACACCACGATAAGCTTTAATATCTTTTAATCTTTTAATATTTGTTCCTATCTCTCTTTTAAGATCGGCCTCAAGTTTAAAGGCTTCAACCTCTGTACGAATTTTATTCTCTTCGTCGGCTGTTAAGTCTTTTGGCTTTACACCGTAGTCAATACCAGCCTTATCTAGGATAAGATGAGCTCTTGATCTACCTATACCATAAATGGCTGTTAAGGCCATTTCTATTCTTTGATTATCATTAAGATTGATACCTAATATACGCATGAAATTTGTTTGAAATGTGTGATTTTTATTAATTAATTATTAGTAAGAAAAGCATAGCATAAAACCCCTTGATAATCAAGTTTATTTTTGCTCTATTACATGATACTTGCCAGAAGAATCCTTTTTAAAGGCATTTGAGTTTTGTAAATTAACTAATATAGTATTTTCTTTTACATATCTCTCCTTCATAACTTTATCAAATATCTCTTCTCTGGTCATAGGGCCGTATTTATTTAAAACCTTTATTATAACGTCTTTTACTACCCCTGAAACATAGCCCCACTCTGCTAAAGCATATAGACCACGTCCAACCAATACAAAACGATCATCTTTTATAAGCTCATTATGTGTTGTAGCTTCATGAGCTCTTTTACCAAATACGTTTTGTATAAGTTTGGCTATTTCTTTAAAATGTACAGGTGATCCATGCTTTCTCATGGCTAGATATGCATAATCTCTAATACCCTTAACCTTAACATTGGTTGATGCTGCTTTACCCCACTCTCCTAATGGGTTTTTATCTATATGTTTAGATATACGCAACCATCTCTTTGATATCTCCTCATTTTTAAGCTCTTCTGACACATCCTTTATATTATCCATAAAAGCTTTGATCATTTCATTTTCAGGTATCAATGAATTATCATCAAGATTTGAATAAAGCTTTCTTAAGGCTTCATGTATCTTTTTTGATAAATCATTATCCACATGCCATCTATGATGAAATTCATCAGTCTCTTTCTCTTTTTTAAATTGATCGCCTATAATCAATAAAAAGTGAAAATGGTTTTGTGTAGATTTATCGCGTGACAAATGACTTAATAGGTCATGTTCGGCCACAATACCTCCAAGTTTTTTTACATATAGAGCAAGCTCTTCAAAAACATGTGCCTCCTCTTTAAAAGCTTGTGATTTTCTAATAGTTATAACTGAGTTAGCTTCTATCTGTCTAACTCTTTCTCTTGTTATATCATAGGTCTCACCAATAGCTTCAAGTGTCATCTTTTCTGTGTTTCTATCCAATCCGAAACGATGAGCTAAGATAACTCTTGAGCGCTCAGGTATAGCACCTAATAATTTTTTTGTAACATTCTTCACCTTAAATGAGAATGTTGGGGTTGAAGTATTAGCCATATGTGTTTTATATTTTTATCATGTTTGTTGATATAAGTCAAATATTAGTCAAGTATATTGTCAAGGACACAAGGGGTTTAATATTATAGGACATTATTCACTGATATAAATATAAAAGACATTGTTTTAACCTTATTTAACAATGTCTTTTATAAATATGTCTTATAAACAAAAACAAGGTTTTTAACCTTGTTTTGCGTTTCTCTTACGGTTAGCTTTATTAATACGATATAGATGCTTTCCACGACGTACGATAAATTCACCTTGACGAAGATCTTGTTTTTTAAGTGATGATACTAATTTCATAATACATAGAATATAACATTAATC
>CAZSTO010000039.1:1665-5061 GCA_964610005.1 uncultured Candidatus Saccharibacteria bacterium | reverse complement strand
TTTGGATGTACTAACGTTATACCTTGTGAAGCAAAATCGCCCATTAAATCAATAATATTACGTAAAAGTCCTACATGACGATATGCCTCCATACATTGACGAATAATACTCTTTTGAGTTGTAGCTACTGCTTCTTCTGGTCTATATTCTTCATAATCTTGTCTTGTAAAAGAATCTTTAATAGTTGTATAAGATTCTATATTTTTCCATTTATCACGTCCAGCAATAGATCTACCACGAGGTAATACTGAATATGACGCAAGAGCATTTTGAGCTTCATCTTTAGATAAATCATTGAGTTTAGCAAATACACTTTTATTTTGTTCTGTCATAGTCTAACCTAATCGTATTGGTAATGCGATTGAATGGAATTGGTCTTATATTTTTACACGCAAAATGATTAAAAAGAAAAAGTAGTATAAGAAAAGGGCAGACGCGAACACTTTAGATAGTACAACACTATTGTTTATTTCTTTGTACTGATGTACCATATATACCGGTCATTTTGTTTATTATATGATCTGGACCATAATAAAGTTGACCAGTTTTTGCTTTTGGCTTTTGTCCAATATATCCTCCGACCGGAATATATGTGACTTGACCAATTCTTACATCAATTAAACGACCAATCTGATTAGCAATCAGAAGAGATGAAACTCTATCTTTTCTAAGACGACCTTTACGACCACCAGGTTCTTTAATTTCTGGCGTATCCCATTTATCTCGTCCAGTGACAGTTTGTGTATGTACAATAGTTGTAAGTTCATTTTTTAATTCTTCTATTTCAAGGACGCAATCCTCTAATGTGTCATAATCACGTCCAGCCAAATTATCTTGTTCTAAAGATAAACCTAATCCAACAGAATCAAACATTGGAAATAATATAGCTCGCATTTCTAAATCTTTTTTTAAACTGTGATAACATTCTTCATTAAACTGAGAATTAGCAAATTGTACCACATGTAAATTATGTATACCTTGTTCTGAATCTGTTGGTTTATTTTCAATTTCCCACCAAAATGGATCATGTTTACCTTGTAATACATACGGCCACATTTTTTGATCGTTTGGACCAAGTTCACTAATATCATGTAACGCTTCAATAATTGCTATACCACCACCTTGTTTATCAATACCAATATGGTCTGTTGGAAAAACTTTAGTTAAATCGCGTATTTTTTTAGCACAATAATTATAAAATGATTTATCAGACGCTTCATTTGTTTTTCCTTTTAATCTCTCCCTCATTTTTTTACGATTAATAGTCCAACAATATACAATACGACGATGATCAGATTCTAATTCTAAAATAGTAATCGCAAAATTATCTTGTTCTGATGCTGGATCAATACCAAAAACATATTTTTTATTTGGACTTCCATATATATTAGCTCTAAACTGTACATCTCCACTTTGAATAGAAATAGGTTGAGTAGTTACACATGATTCAATTAAACTTCTCTTAAAAAACCCATTACTATCACCACTAAATACAGCACTAAATTCCATTTTATGCTGTTCACTATGCATCATCGCCTGAGCTTGAGAAATAGAATTTTCATCCATTAAACCTTTTGGAAGAATATCATAAGGAATACGAATAACGCTATATTGCTTCCAATCAAAATTGGGAGGAACCTGTCCTTGAAATACTTCTTGTAATTTATCTACATCACCTTTACTCTCAATAATAGCTTTATATTTTTTCCAATATTCATAAAAATGGTTAAAGGTATAATATGCTGTTCCTGATATTACTATTTGATTTCCAAAATCATCATTATTTTCTAATTGAATGGCTTCATCTTCAAGTCCAAGTCCTTTTAAAAGTTTTATTTCATTAATATTTTGAACTCTTTTGACTGGATCTAAGTGAACAGCACCAAATCCTCTAATAACTACTTCAAAGACTTCACGAGGAATGGAATTGTGATGTATAAAACCATTACCACGAAAACTATGTGTTTGTGGAAGATAAAAATCATATAAAACTTCTTTTTCAGGTAATATTTCAATAGATTTTATTTTAACGCAAAAATTAATATTTTTCCAATATTCATTAAACTTTTGCTCACATTCTTCTATTGTATCAAAAGTCCCAATATGAATATTTTTATTACTGCGTGTAGTTTGAACAATATATCTATTACCATTTTTTCTTATATACGGTTTTCTTTGCAAATAACTGGCACCTTCAATCAAATCATCAAATTTATGTAAATCTAATAAATAATATAGATCTAAAGCATTTTTAGCTCTACAAGCAAGTTGCCATTGAATATTTGGACTCAGTTTACTCTTTTTTGGAGTTTTACATGAAGAAATATTAAACTTTAATAATAAGATTTGAATATCATTAATAAGTTCTTCAGAAACTGAATAATATGTTATGCCAATATTTTTTTTACCATTATGTTCATATTTAAAATAACTACCATCACCTTCATATAATCCTTTTAGAAATTCAATAACTACAGAACGTGGTGATTGTAAAATACACCATGGAATTTCTTTTTTATGACTAGTGACATAATCAAGTCCTAGTTCATATAAAGTAGTTCTTAATTTTGTATTATTGTATTTAATACAATATGATTCTTTACAATCCCACCCTCTAGAATCATGCATGGCTTTTCTGGTATATATTTTCCAATCAAAATCAAATTGAGATATTATATCATCAATTAAAGATTTATCTGTCGATACAAATTCTATTTTATTTCTATTAGTATTAGTTCCTTCAGCTACCAATAGTCCTAAAAGTTTACCCATTTTTTCATCAATAATAATGCCATTCTTTTCAATATATCTATCTGGAAAATATGAATTATTATCAAGTTCTAATTTATCATCAACTGTTAAATCTTTTGCTAATTTCCATCCATCAAGCGTCATTATTTTATGAATACTTGAACACTTAAATGAATATCCATTTTGTGTTGTTATTTTATATACATCTGTTGGTGGGGTAGAAATAAAATGTTGTGGTATTTCTAATCCATAATCTTTATTTAATAATGAAGAAATATCATATTTAAAATAATCTTTAATTCTGACTAAACCAATATCAGTTTGTATTAGAGTATTTCGTTCGAGGCATGAGAACTCATCAGTTATTGTAAAATTTCCGCGAAGCCCCCTTATCTTTTCACCATCACCAATAGGAATAGCATGTATAACACTAGAGCCAATATAAAAACTATAACGGTCAGTACTATGTTTTGGTCCTTGCATGTGACCATCACCAACTATGTTTCTTAAGATAGGAGAATTCCGCCAAAATTGTTCTACATATTCAAATAAAAGTTTAGACTGACGAAATGCTGCACCAGCAAAGATAATACGGGAATTAGGTGTAAAGAGAGCTCTTAAAAGAGAATAGAGAGAGAGCAAAAA
>CAZSTO010000039.1:0-1565 GCA_964610005.1 uncultured Candidatus Saccharibacteria bacterium | reverse complement strand
AAACCTCTAGATCCAATCAAAATAGGAAATTTTCTTTTCCACAATTCTTCCAAGATTACACCTTGAAATGGCAATAAATCAATATTTAAAATCCACTTACATGTAGCAGCAAAATTTTCTGGCTTTGACATCAAATCAACAAGTTCATAGATTGGATTATCAAATTTGACGCGTTCTTTAGCATCTAACAATATATTATGTACATCAATAAACTCATATGGATTAAGATCTAAATAAGCATATTTTCTTAATAATCCAATATCAATTTTAGAAAGACTATCTAATAAAGATTTTTTAATTTCACCACTCAAGTTCTATCACCCTTTTACATATACTTTCTAATACTTCTTTTGTATTATTACCACAAAACATAAAATGTATATTTGGAAAAGTTGTTTGTAATTCTATAAGTTTTTTCAAAACAAACTTTCCATTATAATGAATTTTTTTCTGCACTTTTAATGGTAGATTTTTTGGGAACAACAATAAATCATACATGTCAAATTCAAATAAAACAAATACATATTTATAAAGAGTAGTTCTTTCCAACTCCTTTATAAATCTTTCTTGAAAAATATTCTGTGCAAATTCAGATACTTCTCCTTTTCTTTCAATACATAAAATAGATTCTAATCCGACAATTGAATAATCACCAGTATCTAATTTGCCACGTACAATACCTTCAAATATCTTTCCTGAAGCAATATTGATAGGTTTTTGTTCTCTCGTATCAATAATTAATGTGGGTTTCATTTTATTCATTATAAAAAATCTTATTTATTTAATGCTCTTTGAATATCAGCTTCCACCATTTCTTCTATTAATTCTTTAAAAGAAGTTTTTGGCGACCATCCTAATTTTTGTTTTGCTTTATTCATATCACCCAATAAATATGGTACTTCAGCAGGTCTTATAAATTTTGGATTTACATAAACATATGGCGACCAATCTATAATATCTATTTTGGCAAATGCAACATCTAAAAGTTCACGAATACTATGCGTTTCACCAGTAGCAACAATATAATCATCTGGTTCGTCTTGTTGTAATACTAAATACATTGATTCAACATAATCTCTCGAATGACCCCAATCTCTACAAGCATCAAGATTACCAAGATTAAGTTTATCATCATTAGATATAGGAATAATCTTATTTTTCAACATGTCTTGATGATCGCCAATCCATTTAGTAACTTTACGTGTAACAAATTCCTCTCCACGTCTTGGACTTTCATGATTAAACATAATAGTTACACTGGCAAAAATATTATAAGCATTTCTATATAATTGACATAATTGGTGTGCTGCAACTTTAGCAATAGCATATGGAGACTGAGGCTTAAATTCAGTTGTTTCGTTTTGTGCAAAACCTATTTCAAAATTATTACCAAATTCTTCAGATGAACCAGCCTGTAAAACACGAGTTTTTGGAGAAAACTTTTTAATAGCTTCTAAAATATTGATAACACCAATATAATCAACTATGGTTGTGTATTGAGGTTGTTCAAAAGAATCATGAACAAAGGATTGGGCAGCCAAATTATATAATTCATCTGGTTTATA
>CAZSTO010000038.1:0-6489 GCA_964610005.1 uncultured Candidatus Saccharibacteria bacterium | reverse complement strand
TAAGATGATATGCGATGATAGAATCTGGAATTTTTCCAATCATTTCTTTTGCTTCTATACCGACAGCTAAGATTTAATTATCACCTTCTGATACAGCCACAACAGATGGTTCATATAATACTATACCCTTGCCCGGCAAAAATACTAAAGTGTTAGCAGTTCCTAAATCTATACCGAGTTTTTTTGAAAATAAAGACATTTTTAAAAATATGTTATATAATTATGATTATTAATATAATATAGCATAAAATACATAAAAAATATATGAAAATATAGCCCAAGAATTCAAGACTTTTATCATGAGAGGCAATGTTATGGACTTAGCAATAGGTATAGTTATAGGTACAGCATTTACTAAAATAGTTACTTCTCTAGTTGATGACATCATAATGCCGGTTTTAGGATTATTTAAGAAAGTTGATCTATCACATGTTATGTTCGGTCAAATCAAAATCGGGATGTTTTTAAATAATATTATCAATTTCTTAATAGTATCATTTGCAGTGTTTGCAATGATAAAAGTATTAAATAGATTATCCAAAAGACAAATAGTAAATCCTGAAGTTAAGTAGTATTATTTGACTTGTATAAATTTTTTCAAACTCAACACATAAACAACACAAGATATCCAGGCACCAATAGTAAATGCCTTAGCAATATCTATGGCTGTTTTGTTTGATATATATGCTAAAAATATAACAAAGGCTGTTCCGACTATACTCAATATAGCTGGTCTAATATTATCACCACGAGCATAATACACTCTTATGATTAATAACTCTATACATTGAGGTATTAATGAGAGTGCAAATATTCCAAAAGCTGTCGCTATAACTTTATAAGTTGATATATCACCTAATAATATCAAGACTATATAATCCTTTAATAACCAAATCGCTATGGTTGCTAAACCACAATATAGAGTAATTTTTCCTGCAGTGTATTTAAATAAATCCCAAAAAGCTTTTTCGTCACCTTCTGCATATTTCTTACTAAAACCCGGAAAGGCTGCCACCACGAAAGATACACCAATAAGCGCCAAAGGTACACCTTGCAAGTTGTTGGCAAAATTTAATATTGATGTATTTCCCGGAGCAGAATGAGAAGAAAAACTATTTAAAAATAGAAATTGTATTTGTAACATTGATAATATAAAAGCTCTCGGTAAAGAAGTGAGTATAACCTCTTTAACTATAGATAAATCACTTTTCTTTATTCTTATAAATCTTGGTAAGAAATTGTGGCTTTTAACAAAAGGTATCTGTACAAAACCATGCAATAAACTTCCTATAACTATACCGTAAACAACACCTTTTATACCAAAAAACGGATATAAGAAAATAAGACCTAATACAGTAGCTAAATTATATACCACAGGAGAGAGAGAATATAATAGAAATCTTTCTCTCATTTGAACATATGATCCTAGTAAGTTGGATATACCGAGGAAAAGCGGTTGTAATAATAATAATCTGGAATATAAGATAATATTTTCAACAGCATTTAGATCTCTAACACCAGGAGCAACCAGATTTGATATTAAATACGGCATAAATATTATCAAAAAAACGATCACTGTTATAGAAAATAATAAGAATACAGAAAAAAGTATATTATATACTCTTCTCATATTTTCAGTATCCTGCTCTTTATCATATCTAACAAGTAATGGTATCAAAACCGTCACTGATACCAAAGATGTAAAAATGGCAAACATGATATCTGGTATCTTAAATGCATAGTAATAACTATCCAATGTTAGACCTGTACCAACTTTATACGCAAATAATCTATCCCTAACCAGAGACAGTAATTGAGCTAAGAAAGTGAATCCAGCTATCATGAATGCGGTTTTTTGTAGAGATTTTGATTTCAACTTATTTTGTATAAAGAGTTTTATATTCATTTTATTTATTTTAACAGATTATATTTGACTATATACTTGACAAAACAGTAAAAACAATATAAATATAATATATCCTCCAAACAGATAATCGCTGTAATACTCAAATAGAAATATTAAGAATATTATAGAGGAAAGTCCGAACACTTGCTTGATGAAAATCAAGCAGACATGTAGAGGGTAATACCCTTCTCTAGCAATAGAGAGATGCGAACAGTGACGTGTGTTTTTGAAAATTAACACAGCCTACACAAGGTATGCTCGATACAGTGTTGAAATAGTATCGAGATTGAAACGGCTAAATTCTTACATAAGTGCAAGGCCGTGTGCGCTATAAGCGTAAGTGCCGCTTGAGGTAAAGAGCAATCTTTATCCCAGATAAATGATTATCGTTAATATTTATCTCGATAAATATTAATACAGAATTCGGCTTATAGTTTGAAGGAAAATAAAAATACCGACCTATATGGTTGGTTTTTTTATTTTTGTGATAATATTATTATATATGCAAAAATTTATTTTATTTGTACTAGCTGTTGGTTTAGCTTTATTTTTATATTTACTAAAAACTGGATATATATCTAATGAAGATTTCAATATTAAAAATTTTCAATCACAAACAAAATTTGAGATCAGAGATAATAAATCCAGCATAGATTCAAAAACAAAACGATCAGATATATATGCAATTATAAAAAATAAAGAGTTTAAAATATTCACTTTTGATGGTGATGATTTTAATATTTTATATAAATATCAATATGTAGATAATAAATACAAAGTACCTGTAGATGCATTAACTTCTGCAACAGGTGTGTATATTGGAAATAGATATGTATTTTATATCATTGAAAAAAAGGATGATAACGGTAAAGTAGTACAATATGATATTTACAAAACAGAATATCCAACAGATGAACCTAGTAAATTACAGTACACAAAGATAAAATCCGTAGATGAATACGAATTTAGCGATAAAATAGAAGTAAAATATTAGAATAATGCATCAACTGCATTTTTAACCACAACACCATCAGCCTTACCTTTAAGGTCTTTCATTATCTCTGACATAAGTCTTCCTTTATCTTTAGCATCTACTATACCAAGTTCAGTTTTTTTTGCTTCTACATGTTTTTTAACATCTTCTTCAGACATCATTTGAGGAAGAAAAACTTCAAGATAAACTAATTCATCTTTCTCATTTTGAGCAAGGTCATCACGTCCTCCTGCTGTAAATTGTTCTATAGCATCTTTTCTCTGTTTTACCTGTCTTCTAATAACCGCAAGTGCTTCCTCATCTGTTAATTCACTTTGAGGTGTTCTTCCTTTGGCAACTAATTCATTTGTAAATGCAGAAGATAGTCCACGAAGAACTGTAAGTCTTACAGCTTCTTTCTTTAACATCGCATCTTTGATTTGATTTTTTATTTGTTGTTGTAGAGTTTCCATGTTGGGTATTATATATGAAATTGTGTTCTGTAGCGAGGTTTGATTCTTATTGACTATATTAGATTTTACTTGTATTATTGTTTGAGTATGAACCCGAAATCCAAACTCACCGTTCTCAAAGTACAAGGTTACAAAAACTTCCTTATAATACCTCAGAATAACACCCAGACAAATGTGGTGAAACGCAAACGTCTAGGATTCATCCCTCAAACCAAAGTCAAACAGATCGAGGTTGAGTATTACGTTGAAGAAGGAATCCTGATTGTCACATTCCGCAAACACGGCACCAACACCATGTTTTTCAATCAACGTGCAGCTGAAGGTTGGTTCGAGAAAAAGCTAGAGGTATCACCTCTGGTCGGACAGAAAGTCACCAGAACATGGACCCGTGTTCACGTTCACACATCCTGCGTGTGTGGATACATCCGCTATCGCATCAAAGAAGGCAACATCAACATCCCTCAGAATCTACTCAAGGATTCAATCATTCCGGAACTGGAAATCTACGGAGTGAAATGCCCAAGAAAAGGATGTGGGCATGACCTTCATGTTGAAATCCACGAGGTGGCTGAAAAGGGCCAGGCGGCACAATGACCCATCACCCAACCCAAATCCCAAAACGCGCGTATCCTTCACCGGACCGCGCATTTTTATTTTCTCAAAATCTAGTTTACAAAACCCCCACGAAGCCTCATATCCATCAACACATGTTCTTGATTACTGTAATAATCAGGAAGTATAGCCCTAATCTTAAAACCTAATTCTTCATACATGGTTCTTGATTTCCAATGTGTTCCTGTTTCTAATTTTATAACATGACACTCTTTTTTCTTCGCATCTTCTATTATATATTTTATAAGATCACAGCCTATATCTTCTATATTATCAGTTTGTTTAAACACTATAGAGACTATAGTTGCCACACCCATATTTGTTTCTAAGACGGCATAACCTATTATTTGATTATTTTTCTCTTCCCTAACAACATAAATAAATCTTTTTTGAGAATACAATCTGGTGACCTCACCAAAATGTTCTGTATCAACCATATCCCACTCTGTAGTTAAAAATTCATTTAATACTTCAGGGTTTTTTTGTAAATCAAATTCTTGTATTGTTACATCTATTAATTCTTTATCCATAAAAATAATTATATAACAAAACTGATTATTTTACCTGGTATATATATTTCTTTTTTTATAAACTTACCCTCTATATGATTTTTTACTTGTTTCTTAGCTTCTTCTAATACTTTTTTATTGTCCCAAGAATCATCTATCTCTAAGACGCCACGGAGTTTTCCATTTACTTGTATACCAAGTTTTACAACATCTCTGACAATTTTCTTTTCATCATATTTTGGCCAAGAAGATATATTTATTGATTTTTTATTTCCAAACATTGACCATATCTCATCAGGTATATGTGGAGCAAATGGACATAATAACTGTATAAAAGTTAAGAAATCTTTCTTGTTTATATTTTCATCCAAATTATTCAATAAAATCATAAGTGACGATACAGCTGTATTAAATGCAAAATCATTTATATCATCTGTAACTTTCTTGATAGTTTTATGAATTTCAGAAACTATCTTTGAATCAGTTTTGATATTTTTATTCTTAATATTATTTTGTTTTACAGCTTGAGCTAAACGCCAAACCTTATCCAAAAATCTTCTAGTACCTATAAGACCTTCAGTTTGCCAAGGAAGTTGTGAATCAAATGGACCTAAGAACATTTCATACATACGAAAAGCATCTGCACCATAAGTATTTATACAATCATCAGGATTAACAACATTACCCCATCTCTTACTCATCTTTTGATTATCTGATCCAAGTATCATACCTTGATTTCTCAAAGCCTTAAACGGTTCTTCTGTTTGAGTTATACCTATATCTTTTAAGAATTTATTCCAAAAACGAGAATATAAAAGATGTCCGGTTGCATGCTCAAGTCCACCTACATACATATCAACATTTTTCCAAATCTTAATAGCTTTTTCTCCCACAAGAGCTTTCTTATTATCAACATCCATATATCTCAAATAATACCAAGATGATGCTGCCCAGCCCGGCATAGTATTTGTCTCATATCCGGCTTTAACCCAAGCTGACACACCAGCAAGAGGTGATTCACCTGTACCCGTTGGTTCATATGAAGATACTTTTGGTAAAGTTAAAGGTAAATCTTTATCAGATAAAGTTGTTATGATTCCATCTTTATTATGTTTTAAAGGTATAGGTTCACCCCAATATCTTTGACGTGCAAAAACCGCATCACGCATTTTATACTTTGATATAGCTTTAGCATTTAATCTTTTAGCCACAATTTCAGCGTCTTCTAATTTGGTATCTTTTATGGCTATATCATACATAGATGCAAAATCAGCATCTCTCTCATCTTTATCTGGAACACCCATTACAGCACCTGTACCATAATCAGATAAAACATAATTGGTTACATATACAGGTATTTTATGCTTATTATCTGGATGTATTGCATGAATATTTTCTAATAATATACCTTTTTTAATCTTTAAATCAGATTCTGATACTCCCCAAGTTTTTGTCTGCTGTGTTATATGCTTAAAAACATCAGGGTTTTTATTTATTAATTCATGGTCTTTTGCTATAGCCAAAAAAGTCACGCCATTTAAGGTATCAAGTCTTGTTGTATATATCCTTATCCTATCAACCTCTCCCAGATTTTTATTTAACGGAAAATCTAATTCATACCCATAACTCTTTCCTATCCAATTTCTCTGTATGGTTTTTATATGATCAGACCAATCAAGCTCTTCCAATCCTGAAAGTAATCTATCGGCATAAGCGGTGATACGCAAAAACCATTGACGCATCATTTTCTTTTCAACAGGAAAACCACCTCTTTCACTTTTTCCATCTATAACTTCATCATTTGCAAGAACTGTTCCAAGACCTGGACACCAATTAACCTCAGAATAGCCTTCATAAGCCAATCTGTATTTCATAAGATCGTCTTGTTTTTCTTTATCTGAAAGTGTCGACCAAGATTTATCTTTTGACTTTATTGCTATCAAATCCTCTATAGGTCTAGCTGTCTGTTTTTTCTCATCATAATAATGATTATATAATCTCAGAAATATCCATTGA
>CAZSTO010000037.1:0-6807 GCA_964610005.1 uncultured Candidatus Saccharibacteria bacterium | reverse complement strand
TGCCCGATAGGGACTCGAACCCCAATTAACGGCTCCAGAAACCGCTGTCCTACCATTAGACGATCGGGCACGGAAATAATCTATTGATTATCCCCCATTATACTATCATCAGGATTTGCTGTTGGTTCTGATGTCATCTCTTCTACTGTATCAGCTACAGTATCAACAACTTCATCAACTTTTTCTTCAACAACTTGTTGTGTTTGTTCTGCTACCTCTTCTACTTTCTCAGCAGGGATAACTGGTGCAACTTCTTGCACAGTCTCTTTAGCAACTTCAACAACTTGATCTGTCTTTTGACCAATCAAAGCTTTAAGCTTATCTTTTAAAGTCTCTATTATTGACATATATTTTGTTTATTTAAATTATTAATATATTAATAAAATAGCATTTTATAACCTTGAAAACAATGCTTTACAACCCCTTCTCCATCTCCAAAGCTTCATCTATTTCCCCATTCAAAAAACCTTCAACATCACTAGTTTCAAAATCGGTTCTATGATCTTTCACCATCTTATATGGATGAGTAACATAAGATCTGATCTGATTACCCCACTCGATACTTACTGTGTCTGTGGTTGATAAACCTTTTTCTTTTAATTTCATATCATCTTCTTTTTTCTTCAAAAGTTTTGCTTTTATCATATTTATAGCTCTCTCTTTATTTTGTGCTTGTGACCTCTCTTCTGTTACATGAACTGATATACCTGTTGGCTTATGAACCACGCGAACTGCAGTCTCTCTTTTATTTACGTTTTGACCACCCGCTCCACCTGAACGTGCAAAAGATATATCTAGATCAGCTTCATTGAGATCAACAGATACCTGAGTATCTATCTTAGGAATAACTTCAACTAAAGCAAAAGATGTATGTCTCAAACTTTTTGCATTGAAAGGACTTATACGAACAAGCCTATGTACACCTGATTCATTTTTCAGAGTTCCATATGCATTTTTACCTTTTATTTCGAAAGTTATATTTTTATAACCACCATGATCATTATCATGTTGATGTATTATGAACATAGACCAGCCTCTATTCTTAACATACTTAAAATACATATTAAACAACATTGCCGCAAAGTCTTCACTATCATCACCACCAGCACCTGGTATGATACTGATTATTGCATCATTGGATAAAAAATCACTTTTAATTAACTCTTGCTTAAGATCTTGCAATTCTTTCATCAAACCCTGTGCCTTAACGGCATCATTCCAAAAATCAGGTTCCATCATTTGCTTCTCTATCTCATCTATTCTATTTTTGATTTCTGTATTATTCATTTATCTGAAAAATTAATCTAATATAATTGATTCACCTTGTTCTGGATGAACTGCGTCTACACCATAATAATCTCTAAGTCTTTGAACCAAAAACAATGCTGACTTTGTCTCACCCATAGTAACAAAAACCTTTTTTAAACCTTCATTGGCAGTAGCTACAAACTCTTGTAAATGATCAGAGTCTTTATGACCTGAATAACCATCTATTTTGCGTATCTCACAATTAACTTTTACTTTATGATTGTATATACTAACCTCTTTTGCTCCATCATATATCTCTCGACCTAAAGTTCCAAGAGCCTGAAAACCTATAAATAATAAAATATTATTTTTATCATCCAAATAATTTAATTCATGATGTTGTATTCTACCACCTGTGGACATACCACTTCCGGCCATAATTATTTTTGGATTTCTACTATGTATTAAAGCTTTTGACTCTTCTGCTGATTGAGTTATACGTAAATTTTTAAAATTCAATATATCATCACCTTTTTTCTTTCTATTTTTAGCTTCTGTATTATAATCAGCAATATACTTTTTATATATAGGTATAAGTTTTGAAGCTAGAGGTGAATCCAAATAGACTGGGACTTCCGCAACCATCCTATCTTCAAACATCTTATTCATCTCATATATAAGTTCCTGAGTTTTTTCTAGAGAAAAAGCTGGTATAAGCAGAACCCCTCTTTTTTGTATTATATCTTCGATAGCTAATTGTAGTTTTTTAAATCTAGTATCTCTATCTTCATGATTTCTATCACCGTATACACTTTCCATCACTATATAATCTACATCACCTATAGGTTCTGTATCTTTTATGATGGGCGTTGGATTATTACCAAGATCACCTGTAAAGAGAAAACGTCTAAGTTTATTATTTAAAGGTATACGTATTTCAAACATAGATGATCCTAATATATGACCCGCATCTTTTAAATACACACTAACATCTAACTCAGTAAATAATTCAAAATCTTTATGATATGGTATTGTTTTCCACATATCAAAAGCATTTTTCACATCTATCGCTTCATATATAGGTTCAACTTTCTCATGATCAGCTTCTTGTGTGATGAGTTTTAAAGCATCCTCTAACATATATACAGATAAATCCCTGGTCTCTGGAGTACTATATATGACACCCTTAAATCCATGTTTTACAAGCTTTGGTATAAGACCTATATGATCCATATGAGCATGTGTTATCAAAAGTATATCTATCTCTTTAGGATTAAATATAAAAGGAGATCTATTATAAACTTTGGCTTTATCAGAGCCTTGTTCCATACCACAATCAACTAATAATCTCTTTGTCCCTTTCTCTTTATGTATTTCGACAAGAAAATTTGCTCCTGTTACCGATGATACACCTCCGCAGAATGTTATTTTTGCAAATTCTTTTTTCGAAGCGGTATTTTGTAAAAACATATATAAGCCATTATCCCACCTAATGCATCCATAAGCAAATCAACCAAAGTGTCTATCCAGAAACTTATATTGACATATATATTTCTACCCACTATAAATTCTAAATATTCCCAAAATATACTAACAAAAAATATCATCAATACAATATTTAAACTATTGGCCATTCTAAGTCTATGTAATATTGCTATAGATAAAGTTGTAATTGAAAAACCACCTATAAAATGCATTATAATATCTATATTTGGATAAAAATAATAAAAACTTTTTATCTTAAATACAGTATCTAATATAATTAATATGATTAGAGTTATTAAACTTGTGAAAAATAATTTTTTATCATTAATCTTCATTGCCTTGGCAAGGACCAATATGACTTTG
Organism: uncultured Candidatus Saccharibacteria bacterium; assembly: GCA_964610005.1. Lineage (GTDB taxonomy): Bacteria > Patescibacteriota > Minisyncoccia > Phycocordibacterales > CAIZLB01 > CAIZLB01. The sequence goes on along the minus strand of CAZSTO010000037.1, from coordinate 3,711 downwards.
TAATAAAGCTATTGATCCCTACCAAAGCCCTTAAGCGAATTGGACCTAGGATTTACTCTAGGTGGGTGTCTTGAGATATAAACCACGGCCTATATCTACTGCAGACTCCCTTATTAGCGTGTCTAAGCCAATTGCCTAAGGACAGTTTTATTCTAGCAGAATTATTATCTAGTTAAACTAGACATTTTTTCTTTTTATATTGTATATTTCAGCATCTTCAGAATCATTTTCAGCTTCTATTTCAGCATTGATTTCCTCCTGCAATCTAACTATATCTTGATTCTTCTTACTACCTTCAAAACCTGTACCTGCTGGTATAAGTCTACCAATCAAAGTGTTCTCCATAATACCGTAAAGTGGATCATGTTGACCTTTAAGTGAGGCATTTACCAAGATTCTATTTGTGTTTTGGAATGAAGCAGCTGTTAAGAATGATTGTCTGTTTAGAGAACCTTCCATAGTACCCATGATTACTGTTTTACCTTTAGCTGGCATCATATTGTTTTCCTCCATCTTTTTATTCACTCTTAAGAATTCGAATGATTCAACAACATCACCTTCTGAGAATTCAGTATCACCCTTGTTTGTTATAACAATTCTATTGAACATTTCTCTCACAACTATCTCTATATGTTTACGTGAAAGATTATCTCCTTGTAACTCATATATTCTCTTAACTTCACCAATAATATATGATTGAGCAGCATCACGTCCTGCATAGTCATATAATTCATTTACATCAGCAGAACCATCAGTCATGATTTGTCCTTTCGCTACATGTTGACCAACTTTAACTTGAACTATACGCATAGGGTGAACAGAAAACTCTAACTCACTACCATTTTTCTTTGAAGTCTTATGAGGTACATCTGGTAATACTCTGATTATCTTTTCATTTGGTTTTTCTATAACTGCTGTAACAATACCATCATGTGAAGCTATGGCTGCTGGATTCTTAGGTGTTCTATTTTCAAACAACTCTTCAACACGTGGAAGACCTGCGGTAATATCTCCACCTGCTACAGCCACACCACCGGCGTGGAAAGTACGCATTGTAAGCTGAGTACCTGGCTCACCAATCGCTTGGGCCGCTACTGTACCAACTGATTCACCTATATCTATAATCTCTCCTGTTGAAAGATCTGAACCATAACATTTTGCAAATACACCTCTTTCTGTTTTACATGTAAGCGGGGATCTAACTTTTATAGAATCTATATCAAGTTTATCTATAACTTTAGAATCATCTTTATTTATCAAATGACCTTTTTTAAATACAACCTCACCATCTTGATTTAAGATATCCTGAGCTAATATTCTTGAGAAAATATTTTTACTGAAGTTTGATTCAATGCCTGAGGCTGTCTTCTTTGTTATAACAACACCATCATGTGTTTTACAATCATTATCAGTCACTATAACTGATTGAGCCAAGATGAATAATTTTCTAGTCAAATAACCAGCTTTAGCAGTGTTCAAAGCGGTATCTGTCATACCTTTACGAGCACCGTGAGTTGATACGAAATATTCAATAGGTGTAAGACCTTCTTTGAATGAAGACTTTATAGGAAGTTCAATAGTTGTTCCTTGGGCTGTAGCAATAAGACCTTTAATACCTACCATCTGGTTGATGTTACCTATAGAACCACGGGCACCTGAAAGCACCATATCATTAACAGGTCCATTATTTGGTAGTGTTGCAGGAATCATCTTTTCTATTTGACCTTGTACAGCTTGCCATAGACGAACAATCTTAACGTGTTTTTCCATCTCAGATAATAAACCATTATTGTATGCTTCATAAATTTTATCAGCTTTTACTTGAGCTTCTTCTAATGCAGCATATTTATCTTCTGGTATTTGTATATCTGATATACTCCATGTGATACCTGATTTTGTAGCAAATCCAAATCCAAACTTCTTAATAGAGTCAATAATAGGAGCAACAGAGTTTCTACCTTCTTTATTGATCAACTCATCAATAATACCGTTCATCACATTTTTATTAACCTCGCGGTTTATATATGAAATACTTTTTGGTAATAATCTGTTAAATAATATACGTCCTACTGTTGTTTCAAATAATTTACCTCTATATTCACCATATTTTTCTTCATCAGGAGCTATAACTTTTATAGGAGCTCTATATGTTATCACACCATGATTCAAAGCAGTTATAGCAGCCTCCATTGATTCAAAATATTTATCAGCACCTAATTCTTCTGAAACAAGTTTAGTAACCCAGAATGATCCAACCACTATATCCAACATCTTGTTAGTAATAGTTGCATCACCAGAACCTGGTTTCAAAATATTTTTATCAGAAGCCATTATATTATGAGCTTCGTATTGAGCTTCTTCTGAAAGTGGAACGTGAACTGACATAGTATCACCATCGAAGTCGGCGTTGAATGGAGAACAAACCATTGGGTGTAATTGTATAGCATTACCTTCTATAAGCACAGGTTGAAATGCTTGAACAGAAAGTCTATGTAGTGTTGGAGCACGGTTCAGAAGAACGTATTTATTTTTAATGATTTCTTCTAATATTGACCAAACAACTTCTTCTTGATCTTCAATCATTCTATTGGCACCTTTTATACTGAAAGCTAATTCTCTCTTCAATATTTCTGATATAACGAATGGTTTGAACAATTCAAGGGCCATATGTTTTGGCAAACCACATTGATTTAGATTTAAGTCTGGACCCACAACGATAACTGAACGACCAGAATAGTCCACACGTTTACCTAGAAGGTTTTGACGGAATATACCTCTTTTACCTTTTAGGTTATCAGCTATTGATTTTAATGGTCTCTTTTGACCAGGAGTCATACCTGAAGCAGCACTGTTTCCTTTCATTGAATTATCAAGCAGAGCATCAACAGCTTCTTGTAATATTCTTTTCTCATTTCTTAAAATAACATCAGGAGCTTTTATATCATAAAGTTTTTTCAAACGATTATTTCTATTAATAACTCTTCTATAAAGGTCATTTATATCCGATGTTGCTTGACGGCCTCCATCAAGTGCAACCATAGGACGAAGTGCAGCTGGAATAACAGGTAAAGCTTTGATAAATGCCCACTCAGGTCTAACACCTGATTTTCTCATAGCATTTATAAAACCTAATCTTCTCATTATTTTTTCTTTTTCAACAGAAGATGCTTTTTCAAGGTCTTGATTTAATTTTTTATATAAATCATTTATATTTAGACCTTTCAAGATGTTATATATAACCTCACCACCTATACCGGCTTCAAATGCGGAACCGAATTTATATGAGAATTTATGATATTGATTTTCATCCAAAACCTTTCCAACTTGTATAAGATCTATATCTGCTTTTGTAGCAGCCAAAAGATCACGTAAAGCATCTTTGGTCTTTTCATCAACTATAGTTTTCATTTTTGATTTGAATTCATCATCAAGTTCACGATGTAATCTTGATATTTCCTTCTCATCAATCTTAGTTATAAGATAACCTGCAAAATATATCACTTTTTCAACATCACCTGCAGGCATACCTAATATAGTAGCTATTCTTGATGGCATGTTTTTCAAATACCATATATGTGACACAGGAACACAAAGTTCTATATGACCCATTCTCTCACGTCTTACTATTGATTTTGTTATTTCAACACCACATTTTTCACAAACAATTCCTTTATATCTAACACCTTTATATTTTCCACAATAACATTCATA
>CAZSTO010000036.1:0-6812 GCA_964610005.1 uncultured Candidatus Saccharibacteria bacterium | reverse complement strand
AAACAAAACTCCCCCAAAGTCTTGGGAGAGAAATAAAGAGAGTTGCGAACGGGAGAGCTGGCTCGTTGTCGTTCCACGAATTGTCGAGATTGTACCAGTTCACGTAGGGCTTATCAACGTTGCAGTTGAGATACGGCACGTTGAGATTGCCATTGTCGTTCCGGACGAACGTATACATCACCATCTTTTCCACCACCCCTTGAAAGACAGATGTCGAGCTCAGGATTGAATATTATTTGGCATTCATAATGCGCAAGTGTTGTATACCAAGTATCTTCTTTTTTGAAGTTTCTGTATGCACCTCGCTATCCCGAGCCTTGGCCTGAAATATTCTGAATGCATAGATACTGGATTCGGTGACAGGAAACCGTGATCGCCCGTTCATTTACCTACTACCGTCACTAAGTATATACGTTAAAAGTTAACAGTGCAAAAGTTTGGTATGAAAAGGCCCGGCTTTCGCTTCCGCAAAAACCGGGCTGAAGGGCAAAGTCCAAAGGATCAAAGGAGGTCCAAGTAACTTAGCCCTGAGTGCTGACTTGCTCACGGAGAGCTGGCTCGTTGTCGCGCCACGAAATGTCGAGACAGTACCAGTACACGCAGGGCTCACCAACGATGCAGCTGAGATACGGCACGTTGAGTGTGCCATGGTCGTCCCGGACGACATCACGCCATCCGTAAAGGAGCTTGCCTTTTGCCCAGGCCTTGAAAGGCTCGGGTAAGGTGTTCCAGTTCTTCTCCATGTAGGTCAGCTCGGCGAGGCCGAAGTGACCGTGGATGAAATCCGTCTCCGATACGTTGTAGGTGTTGCCGTTCTTGTCTTCGCCCGCTTTGTAGCTTGCGACCAGTGATGCCAGGATTTCATGACCTTGCGGACGATTGTCCTTGTACTCTTCACCTGTTTGACGAGGATGGAAGTAGGGCGACGCCATGACGGCGATGAAGTCGAGGCTTTGAGGACGACGAATGTAGCCGTTCAGGACTCGGCCTTTCGACCAGTCAGGAAAGACGGGTGCAGTGACTTCGCCAATTTCGACTGGAGGATAGGTCCGACGCACATAGTTCGCGATGAACTCATCGGCGAAACGATCGAGGCCTTCAGGATCACCAAGGAAAGCTTGGAAGCGATCCTTGTTGAGTTGGCCTGGTTTAAGGCCAGTTGCAATACGTGCGATCAGTTGGTCTTTTTGTTCTTGTGTAGCCATTGTATCTCTGGGTTACTAGATTCTCATTGAGCTTAGCTATTTCCTGCACCGTGTGTGCAAGAGATAACGTACTCGTTGATGTTGTTCGCCACAGCGCGGAAAGCCCTTTCGTATATGGGCACTTTGCGCTGTGGCGACTTCGAAATATGTTAATGTACAATATACTTATTATACATCATATATACTCAATTTGTCAATATGAACAAATACTCATATTTTACAATAAAAAATGTATAATAAACCCATATGTATGAGCTTTTTATAAAAATAAGAAATCTTATAATATCCACTCTTTACAAATACCTTCTAAAACCCATATTCTTCCTGATGGACCCTGAAGATATACATGATCAAATGACAAAGATTGGTGCATTTTTGGGCAAATATTCCCTATTTCGACTAATAACTAAAACATTTTTCTATTATAAAAACCCTATATTAAATCAAAATATATTTGAAAAAGGATATGAAAATCCCATAGGTTTATCAGCGGGTTTTGACAAAAATGCAGAACTTATAAACATATTACCGGCTGTGGGTTTTGGATTTATAGAAGTCGGATCAATAACTGGTGAATATTGTGATGGTAACCCAAAACCAAGACTATGGCGTATGCCAAAATCAAAAAGCCTCATAGTGTATTATGGTCTCAAGAACAAAGGTGCTGAGAGAATATCTCATACAATAAAATCATCTATCTCAAGAATACCTTTAGGTATAAATATAGCAATGACAAATTGTTATAAAAACTTAGAAATAGACAATGCTATAAATGATTATGTAAAGGCATTTAATATAATGAAAATATATGGTGATTATATAACCATAAACATATCTTGCCCTAATGCTCTGGGTGGCCAACCTTTTATAAAACCCGAGAACTTAGAAAAACTATTGGTAAATATAGATAAAATAGATAATGACAAGAAAATTTTTATAAAATTATCTCCTGATATAAATGAAGAAGAAACTAATACTATATTAGATATATTGGATAAACACAGAATACATGGAATCATCTGCAGCAATTTAACTAAAAATAGAAATAATCCAAAAATAAATGACGAGGAAAAAAATATAACTGAAAAAGGCGGTATCAGTGGTAAAGCGGTAGAAGATTTATCAAATAAACTCTTGGCTAATATTTATAAAAAAACTAATAATAAATACCTACTTATAGGAGTTGGAGGGGTGTCTTCAGGAAAAGACGCCTATGAAAAAATAATAAACGGTGCTTCCCTCGTACAAATGATAACAGGTATGATCTTCGAAGGACCTCAAGTAATATCTCAAATCAATCAAGAACTGGCACAAATATTAAAAGAAAAAGGATTTAAAAACATAAAAGAAGCTATAGGTAGTGGTATAAAATAAAAATAATATGTTAATATAAGCATATTATGACAGGAAAACTTATATTGATAAGACATCAAGAATCAGAATGGAATAAGGTTGGTCGTTGGACTGGGAAAAGAGATATACATCTCAGTGAAGATGGTTTTGATAGATCAAATAAAGCAGGTCTTTTTATAAAAGACTTAAATATTAGTATAGATAATGCTTTTGCATCGATGGAGGTTAGAACCATAGAGACACTTTCATGCGTATTAAATAGTTGCGAGCTTTATGATGTTCCAACCAAACATGCATCAGAATTAAATGAGAGAGATTATGGTGAATACACAGGAAACAACAAATGGGAAATGGAGAAAATTCTAGGAGAAGATAAATTTCATAAATTACGTAGATCTTGGGATTTTATTCCACCAAAAGGTGAATCACTGGAAATGGTATACAATAGAGTTATACCTTATTATAAAAAAGAGATTTTACCTTTGTTAAATAAGGGTAAAAATGTATTAGTCGTTGGCCATGGAAACTCACTTAGATCTTTATTAAAATACATAGAGAATATTTCAGATACAGATATAGCTGATATTGAATTTGATTTTGATGAAATTATAATATTTGATGTAGATCAAGATGGTAGAAAAATAAAAAAAGAAATACAAAAAATTAATTTAAAATAAAAAATATGCCAACATTAAAAAAAATAGTAAAATTTTTCGATAAGACAGAAGATAAAACTAGAGAAGGATTAAGTCATCACCCTTTTGTATATGCATTCATATCAGGAACAGCAGTTGTCATGTTTTGGAGAGCTATATGGGAATCTATAGATATGTTATGGAAATCTGACATAGCATTTTTCAACTGGTTCTTCTATCCCCCAGTTCAAATATTTGTATCTATGGGTATATTACTTATAACAGGTTTAATGGTATCTAATTTTATAGGAGACAGAATACTTATATCAGGACTTAAAAGAGAGAAAAAGATAGAAGAAAGAACAGAGGATCTTGTAACTGAAGAGGAAATAACCTTAAAACACATAAAGATTGAATTAGACAAAATAAAACAAGAAATAGCAAACAAAGAATAATCTTGTTATAATTAGATTATGCTTATTACACCTATGCCTGAAATCATAAATGTGGTGGTGGTATTATTTTTATTAGGTTTTTGGACAGTTATATTTCTATTACTATATCATCTAATACGTTTTGGAATAGGAACACATCCGAGACGTGTGGCTTTTTTAATGTTGATGGGCTCAATCGTATTAACCGCATTAACAATAATGTTATTATATACAGTTAATTAATATGAATAATCAAGAAATAATAAAAACAGTAGATGGTGAAATAAAATCTCAAACAAGAGGTATGTTTGATTTTTTGATGAAATCAAATATGCATTTTGAAGGAAAAAAAGACAATGAAGAGATGCTGGTATTTACCAGACGTCATTGGATTATTTTAATAAGACCAATATTTACGGCTATCATAGCATCAGTATTACCTTTTCTGATCATAGTTGTAGCTGCACCACTATTAATAAAATACCAATTAGCACCAATGTTCACCCTGGCTTGGTCTTTATACATAATGATTCTTTGGGCATACTTATTTCACACATTGACCATGCACTCATTGGATACATGGATTGTTACCACCGAAAGAGTTATAGATATATCTCAAATAGGTTTCTTTCAAAGAAAAGTATCTGAGTTGCATCTAAGTTCCATAGAAGATATATCTGTTCATGTTAATGGTGTGCTTCAATCATATTTTGATTTTGGAAATTTAGAAATACAAACTGCCGGAAGTTCACAACGCTTTTTATTTGAAGAAATACCGGATCCTATAATAGTTAAAGATAAAATAATGAATGCCTCTATCAAACATAGAGACCATCATAGATAAAAATAAAAACCCTCGTTATGACGAGGATTTTTATTTTAATGATTATTTTGTAGCAGCTTTTTTAACTATAGCGTTTAATCTTGATTTCTTTCTTGCAGCAGTATTTTTCTTTATAGTGTTACCTTTTGCAGCTTTATCAAGTGCTGAATAAGCTTTTGGTAAAAGAGCATTAGCTTCTTTGGCTTTACCTTCTTTTACTAATCTTTTTACAGATTTTACTACGTCTTCAACTTTTTTCTTACGTCTTAGATTGAAAACTTTTTTTCTTTCACCTTGTCTTAAGGCTTTTTTGGCTGATTTTGTTATTGGCATATTGTTTCTTTATATTATATTAATTATTTTCTTGAGTCAACGATTTGTTTTTCAACGTTTGGTGGAACTATGTCATATTTAGCGAATTCCATAGTATTTGAACCACGACCTTCTGTCATAGAACGAAGTTGTGTTGTGTAACCAAACATCTCTGACAATGGAACAAGTGCTCTAATAACTTTGTTCAAACCTCTATCTTCCATACCTTCGATTTGACCTCTCTTTGATGATAGTGATCCTGTTACATCACCCATGAATTTTTCTGGAACTATAACCTCTACTTTCATGATTGGTTCCAAGATAACTGGTCTAGCTTTTTGGGCTGCTTCTTGGAAAGCCTGTGATGCAGCAATCTTATATGCTATTTCTGATGAGTCCACATCGTGATATGAACCGAAAGTTAATTCACAAGATACATTTGTTAATGGGAATCCTGCAACTATACCTCTATCCATAGCTTCTTTAACACCTTTTTGTACAGCTGGTATAAATTCACCTGGAATAATACCTCCTTTAATAGAATCGATGAATTCATATCCTGCTTCTCTATGAACATTTTTAGGAAGTTTTGTACCTTCTGCTAATTCTTCAAGTGGTTTGATTGTTATACGTACGTGACCATATTGACCCTTACCTCCTGATTGTTTTGCATATTTATGTTCTGCTTCAGCTTGACCTGTAATAGTTTCTCTGTAAGCAACTTGTGGTTTACCAACATTAGCTTCTACATTGAACTCTCTTTTCATACGATCGATCATGATTTCCAAATGTAACTCACCCATACCCGCGATCAATGTTTGACCTGTTTCTGGGTTTGAAGTAACACGGAAAGTTGGATCTTCATCTGAAAGTTTTTTAAGAGCAATACCCATTTTTTCTTGATCAGCTTTTGTTTTTGGTTCTATTGATAGGGATACAACTGGCTCTGCGAAAGTGATAGGGTCAAGTATTATTGGATGAGCTTCATCACAGAAAGTATGTGATGTAAGAGCCTCTTTAAGACCTACAGCAGCCGCGATTTCTCCGGCAAAAACTTTCTTAACTTCTTCTCTTTTATTTGCTTGTAGTCTAACTATACGTCCAAGTCTCTCTTTATTACCTGTAGTTGAGTTATATATGTATGAACCAGCTTCTATTGATCCTGAATAAACACGGAAGAATGTAAGCTGACCTACGAATGGATCTGTTTGTAATTTGAAAGCAAGGGCAGCAAAAGGTTCTGTATCTGATGCTTTTCTCTCTATTTCTTCACCTGTTTCTGGATCAACACCTTTTATTGGTGGTACATCAAGTGGAGATGGTAGATAGTCTATAACAGCATCAAGAACAAGTTGTACTCCTTTGTTTTTCAAAGCTGTACCTGTAAACACTGGGAATATTTTGTTGGCCAATGTTCCTTTTCTTATTGCAGCTTTAAGTTGATCTATAGTAAATTCACCTCCTTCTAGATATGTATTCATCATATCATCATCTTGTGAGGCAGCAGCCTCAACTAGAGTTGCTCTATGTTTTGTAGCTTCTTCTAGAAATTCTGCAGGGATTTCACTTTCAACAACTTTATTACCCATATCTCCTTCAAATGTATATGCTTTCATTTTTAGAAGATCAATGACACCTTTCATATTCTCCTCTTCTCCCATAGGGATTTGCATTCTTATAGCATTTTTATTCAATCTATCTATGATAGATTTAAATGATCTTTCGAATGAGCCACCTGTTCTATCAAGTTTGTTGATAAAACAAATACGTGGAACATGATATTTATCAGCTTGTCTCCAAACTGTTTCTGATTGAGGTTCTACTCCAGCAACACCATCAAAAACTGTAACGGCACCATCAAGAACTTTAAGTGATCTTTCTACTTCTACTGTAAAGTCCACGTGTCCTGGTGTGTCAATAATGTTAAATCTATGTTTATTAGAAGTATCTGTACCCATGTATGTAGGATTCCAGAAACATGTAATAGCAGCCGCAGTAATAGTAATACCTCTTTCTTTTTCTTGTTCCATCCAGTCTGTAACAGCTTCAC
>CAZSTO010000035.1:0-7835 GCA_964610005.1 uncultured Candidatus Saccharibacteria bacterium | reverse complement strand
ATAGTTCAATGGATAGAACAGTCCCGTCCTAAGGGATAGATGTAGGTTCGATTCCTACTGATGGCACCATATGAATAATAAAGACCTAGAATACATAATCCTAGACACAGGAGACAGAAGAAAGCTCGAATCATACAACGGCTACACTATGGACCGTCCTGATCCTCAAGCTTTATGGCCTAGAAAAATAGACTTAAAAACCTGGCAGAAAGCCGATGCTGTTTTCTTAGAAGATAAAGGCGGCAAAAGAGAAGAAAGAGGTTCATGGAAAGAATATAAAAAAGTTCCTGAAAATTTTACAATAAATTTTTTTAAAGATTTAAAATGCCAAGTTAAATTAAATCCTTTTAAACATACTGGTATATTTCCAGAGCAATATGACAATTGGCAATTCATGGACAATATAATTTCAAAAAATAAAAATAGACAAATAAAAGTTTTGAATCTCTTTGGTTATACAGGATGTGCATCTTTGGTTGCTGCAAACGCTGGGGCCGAGGTTGTGCATGTTGATGCTTCAAAACCATCTATTGGTGTTGGTATGAAAAATGCAGAATTATCAGGTATAAAAGATAAACCTATACGTTGGATACTTGATGATGCTTTTGCTTTTGTAAAAAAAGAATTAAGAAGAGGAAATAAATATGATGGAATAATTATGGATCCACCATCATTTGGTCGTGGTGCAGCAGGACAAGTTTGGAAGATAGAAGAACAATTTGTTGATTTTGTACAAGAAGTTTCAAAGTTATTATCAGATGAAGCCTTATTTTTTATAGTCAATGGTTATGCCAGCGGATATTCACATATAGCATATAGGCAAAATCTTGAAATGATATTTGGAGATAAAGGTAAAATAGAAAGTAAAGAATTAACTATAGAAGATCAAGAGGGTAGACTATTACCTTGTGGAATTGTTGCTCGTTGGAGTGATAAATAATCTCACTTTTTCAAATACTTCTTTTATATAATTTTGGTTTTGTATATCAAACCAATTTACTTCAGATTTAACATTTTTAAACCAAGTTTTTTGTCTTTTGGCATAATGGCATATGGCAAAATATAATTTTTCTTTGAATTCATTTAAAGTTAAAACACCTGTTAAATAATCAGATATGAATTTATATTCAAGTCCAAGTTTTTGAAGTCTTTGATGATTTATTTTTTCATCTTTTAATAAATCCTCAACTTCTTTAATCATGCCTTGATCAAGTCTCTTATTTATTCTTGTTTTTATTTTATTTCTTAGAAAATCATAATCAGTATTAAGTCCTATTATTAAATTATCATATTTATTTATATATGTTTTTTCTGGTATATGTTTTAATTCTTTCAGTATTTCTATGGCCCTTATCACACGTCTTTTGTTTTTAATATCCACTTTAGATATATTAGCTTTATATTTTTCTGATAAATCTATAAGTTGTTTTTGTAAATTTTCCAAACTTTCGTTTTCGAGTTCTTCTCGAAGTTTCGGATTTTGTTTGGCTCCGGCTCCTTTTACATCAAATAATATTCCATCTATATATTGACCTGTGCCACCACATATTATCGGTATTATATTTTGAGATAATAATTTTTCTATGATTTTGTTTGCATCTTCTGTGTATTGATAAACACTATAAGTTTCATCTGAATTTATTATGTCCAACATATGATGTCTAACCCCCTTCATTTCTTTATTAGTTATTTTTCCTGTGCCAATATCTAAGTATTTATAGATTTGTCTTGAATCTGCTGAAATAATCTCAGAATTTAATCCAAATTCTGATTTTAAATATAGTGATATTTCTACCGCGAGATCTGATTTTCCTATAGCTGTGGGCCCTAAAACTGTTATTATTTTTCGATTCATTAAGTATATTTTTATAACATATTTGTGATATAATCAAATTTATGAAAAAGACATACAGTATAATTGCATTTTTAACTATATTTTCATTGCTAATTGGCATTAAAACAGCAAAAGCGGATACGTATATTGGAAACGTAGAAATACCAACCATTGCATCTCTTGGTGTTGGTGCTAGACCTATTTATGGAACATCTTTAAATAATAAAGTTTATAGAATTAATCAAACCGGTGCGACAGTGTCTATAATAGATGCTGTCGATAATTATGTTAGAGCAACATTATCTGTAACCGCTTCACCTAAGATAGCTGTACCAATAAATAATAAAGTTTTTATATTTGGATCAACCGCTCCGGGTAAAGTTATTGATTATGATACTGATTCAATAGTAAGTGACATCAATTTAACAGCAGATGATTTTGTTGTTGTCGGTAATTATATTTATTTGGTTAATGGTGCAAACTCTAATCTAACCATTATAGATGCAACTACAAATGCTGTAGTAAATACAATTACAATTGGTTCCGGTACCAAATTTTTAAAATCAATTTCTGGTAAATTGTATATAGCTAATTCAGGATCAAATAACGTCTCTGTTATAAATACCGCAACAAATACTTTTATTAAGAATATTAGTGTTGGTTCATCGCCGCAATATATAACTTATTTAAATAATAAATTATATGTAAGTAATTATAATGGCGGCACTGTATCAGTTATAGATACAAGTACTGATACTTTCGTGAAAAATATAACAACAGGTACAAACCCTAAGGTTTCTGTGGCTTATAATAATTTTGTATATGTAGGAAATTTTAATGGTAATACTATTTCTGCTATAGATACTAGTACAGACACGGTCAGTACCAGTATGTCTTCTACAAGACCAAATAGTATGATTGTTTACAACAGTACTCTATATGTAGGAGGTACATCCGATGGTCAAATCAGAATGTATGATTTAACTAATAATACTTATACAAATAGTATCACCATATTTGGTAACAGTAATGTTAAACTTTATGCTGTAGTTGGTGAATACCTATATCTAGCTACACAATCTTGGAGTGGTGATGTAACACCATCATCATTTATTATTATTCATCTAACTGATAATTCTGTTACTTTGCAATATAGTTTTGGTAAGCAGCCTTCTACTTTTGCATATTCAAATAATAAATTTTTTGTGAATTATGAATTTTCTGATAACTTAGCTATATTTAGTGCTAATACTAATTCTCATATAAAGACCATAGCCGGAACTATTATTCCTGAAGCGAAACCAGTATCTATTAATTCTTATAATAATAAGTTATATGTAACAAACTCGGCATCCAGTACGGTATCTGTTATAGATATAGATACTTCGTCAATATTAGCTACTATTAAAGTTGGTAATAATCCAGTATCTTCTACTTTAGTTGGAGGGTATTTGTATGTCAACAATTATGCTTCTAGTACAATATCAGTTATTGATTTAGCTACAAATAGTGTGACAAATACTATTGCATTGACTAATCCACCTCTGTCATCCAAATACAGAAATGGCAAACTGTATGTAAATAGTGAAAATTTTATAAATAACACTCTAGATATAATTGATACAAGTCTAAATTCTGTTGTAAATACTTTAACGGTTGGATCCTCAACACATAGCTCAACTTTGGTGGGTAATAAACTTTATTTAAATCAATATGGTAACAGTGTGAAGATTATAGACACGGATACAGACTCAATTTCTGGATCATTGAGTGCCGGAATTGATCCTCTAAGTTCTGTACCGTATGGAAATAAATTGTATATTATAAATAATCAAAGTAATAATGTATACGCTTACAATACAGCTAGTGGTACATATTCAACAATCAATGTTGGTACATTACCATATACGGGTATCATAGCTAATAATAAACTATATGTTTATGCGATGGATGGTGTATCGGTTATAAATACAACAACAGATTCAGTATCATCTACAATTCCTTTGAATTCATATGTAAACGGTGCTGCTTTTATAGGCCATAAGATTTACTCTATAAACTATTCTTCTAGTACATTAGCTATAATAGATACAGACAATGACTCAGTCTTTCAAGTCGTAAACGTTGGACTAAATCCTGTAGATGTTGAAATAATAGGGGATAGAATTTATACAGTTAATAAAAATTCTAATAATGTATCCGTGATACAAGGCGATGATTTTACTGGACCTAGAATATCAAATATAATCACTTCACCTGCAAATCCTTCTACAGTTATCATCATATGGACGACAAATGAGTATTCTGTATCAGATTTAAATGTTAATCTCGGCGGAGAAAATATTTCTCTACCTTCTTCTGGCGGAAAAACAACTACAACTCATAGTGTTACTATAAGCAATTTGTCTCCAGGTAGTTCATATAGTTACAATATTACAGCAACAGATGCATATGGAAATACATCGACAACAACAAATATGAATTTTTATACACCTGTTGGGGTTAATCAATTAACAACTGGTAACACTATAAGTAGTTCTAATATTTTGAAAAACACATCTGTTAGTACGTCTTCTGTAAGTAATAAAACTTGTCCAAATTTCACTGTTAATCTTAAATTAAATAGTAGAGGTAAGGAGGTTATAGATTTGAAAAAATTCTTAAATGAAAATATGAATGAAAAACTTAATATAAAGTCTGATAGATTTGATATTGATACATTGAACGCAGTAAAAAGATATCAAAGTAAATATAAAAACATAATTTTGTCTCCACTAAAACTTAAAAATCCAACAGGGTTATGGTATTTTGCAACAAGAAGTCATGCAAATATGATGTGTAGCATATAAATTAAAAAACCGAGTCAGTCTCGGTTTTTTTAATCTGTGCCGGGAGAGAGACTTGGTCCTTACAGGACCAGTTCAGGTTTTATATTTTATCAAATTTTTCAAATTTTCAAAAATATATAAAACCTTTTCAAGTCTCTAAAAAGCTTCGCTTTTTTAACTCTAAACTATGGTTTTAATCTGTGCCGGGAGAGAGACTTGAACTCTCACTGGGTTGCCCCGCGCGATTTTGAGTCGCGTGCGTCTACCATTCCGCCACCCCGGCCTATGTGTTATACTATCATACATGAAAAAGACAATAATCACAATAAGTATTTTAATATTGATAGCCTTTGTTTTTATAGGTTATAAGACAGATATGTTTGGATTAATCACTAAGGATAATTCAGATTATTCTCTAATAGTAAAAGATTATTTAGGTAAGATGATAGATCATGAGCAATTAGCGGTTATGGCTTCTACTCCTATTATGAATAATTTAGATATAAAGGAGGCTAGAGTGCGTGTTATGGCAGCAAATACTGTTGATGTTCATTCTTTTGATATAGCTAAGATGAATAATATTTATTCACAATATTTAGGTGGAGCCTATATGATATCCACATCAACTGAAAACATATTTTCTAATTTGGCAGAATTAAAAGGTG
This sequence comes from uncultured Candidatus Saccharibacteria bacterium, assembly GCA_964610005.1. Classification (GTDB taxonomy): domain Bacteria; phylum Patescibacteriota; class Minisyncoccia; order Phycocordibacterales; family CAIZLB01; genus CAIZLB01. The sequence goes on along the minus strand of CAZSTO010000035.1, from coordinate 2,508 downwards.
ATGAATTAGGAAAAATGTATATAAAAGATTTGATAAAACATAATGAAAGAAGCATAAAGATATCAGAAACATTTATAAAGAAAATAGAAAAATATAAAAATGCTAATGCTGTTAAACAAGATGGTATAGTCATTACAAGCTCTCATCCAGCCATAGATGAATCATATGATTTGGCTAAAAGCATTATAGATTCAAAAAAGAAGGAGATAGAATTAATGAAAAATATATATTAAAAGAATACCGGACTCCGCGATTGCGGGGTCCGGTTTGGGTTTTGGGGTGGGTGGTGAGTCAGGTTATGATGCGTATCTTTGGGTGGCATCAAAGACCTCTGGTAATTTGCCGGACTTGTAGCCTTCGATGATGAATCTTGAGAAGCTATCCAGTAAATTAGGAGACTGTTGCGACAGGTCGAGCCATTCGAATTCTGGATTGTCGGGGTCGAATTCTTCAAATTGATTTGAGGTGTAAACAAAGACGGTCTTATAATACTCACCATTTTGGTGTTTTTCTACGACACCAATATGTTGCAGTTCCTCGATAAAGACTTGTTGCCCGAGAGTTGATTCCGCAGCAAACTTTCTCATATCGATACTTCCGTCTGATTCGAAATATAGGCATTCAAGCCTGTAATTAGCCCTGACTGGTTGCTGAATTTTCCTGAGCAGGATTCGTCCGCATCTGATAAGCATAATAACCACTGCGGTTGTTATAGGGTATGTAGTTTCCATAATGTTCAATACTAATACCGAAAATCTATCATTTTTTTATGTATATATCAATAGAAAAACCACCAATTATCCTGGTGGTTTTTCTCTTATGTGAGCCTTCTAGAGATAGAACCAAGGGGTTTATTGCTCAATAAGGTTATTTTTAGTGTTTTTTAGGTGTTGAATTGACCCTTCTCGAGAAGTATAAAAATTACAATAGTATAACTATTTACCAAACACCTCTTTTCTTCTTCGATTCGCAAATTCTATATAATCTTCCAAAGTATCCAACCCTACTTCTAAACGCCTAATATTTACCAATTCATGATTTTCTAAATCAATAATCTCATAAGCTTGTTTCTCTTTATTAAAAGTTAACTGTGTACCGTATAACTGTTTTTCACCTTCAGCTATTCTTATTTTATCCTCAAGATAAGCCATATCTCTTTTATCAATTTCTTCATTTGTAAGATTTCTCATATCATTTAAAACTTTTTTCTTAAATTCAATATCTTGTGAATGTAATAATATTGTAACAAAATGATGTGACGCTGATTTTCCAACTTTACTTATTGTAGGAAATCCTATTTGTTCATATATTGATTTTATTTTTTCAGAATTTTGATTATCAATTTCTAAATCAAATGATCCTTTTGCTCGAGTTTCTTGATCTAATTTATGTATTGATTCTATTTCACCGGCAATGTCTTTATGTGAAGGAATAATTTCATGATTCATATTAACATTATATCACAATCGACCTCTCTCGAGCACTTTCACCACCTCTCTCTTTGGTGAGCCTTTGAGAGATGGAACTAATCCATCCATTGTCTAGTAAGGTTATTTTTAGTGATTTTACAATATCAAATCAACCCTTCTAGGGAGAGGGTAAAAATTATGAAATCAAATCATTCCAAAATCCTAATAATTGTTTATCGGTCTCAAATCCCCCTTTTCTAGATTTTGATATAACCTCACTTTTATTCCATAATTGATATTTAGGATTTAATTTAAATACTCTATATACCATACTTGAATACTCTAAATATCTCTCAGATAAATTTGAGGCTTTTGTGTATTTAATAAAAGTATTATAAAAATCTATATCATTTTCTTTAAAAAATTTTATAGCTAATTTTTCACCTTTCCACTGTTCATTAATAAAATCAAAATAAGTACATATAACCTGGATAACAGAGTAAAACAATCTCATTTCAAGTGCTTCGTGATATTTGATATCTTTAGCATTAAAATATCTAGTATTGGCTTCAAAATTATAATTTACATTTACCCAAGAATTCCACTTCTTTTCTTCCGAAATTGATGCGAATTCTTTTTCAATTGATTTTAATTTTGTAAGCTCTCCAGATTTATCAAAAATAATTTCACCCTTTTTAAGCCAGACATACAGCAAATGATTCATTTTATTTGAGACTTCATCTGATTCAGTTAATATAAACTTACTTTCAAGTATATTTAAAATATTTTTTTCATCAAAAAAATACACATCAGCAAATATTCCATCTATCCAAGTAAAAACTGACTCTATTGCGAGATTATTATTTTTTAAAATTATTATTAGATCTATATCACTATCTGAAGTTTGTGATTTATTGCCAAGTGAACCTGTCAGAAAAACAGCATCTACTTCAGGTTTTTGTTCAAGTTTTTTAAGTATATTTTCAAGTGATTTCATAAAGATATTATACCTGAATAACATCTTCTCGTGCCAGCGCTAAATGGTGACCCCACGGAGAATCGAACTCCGCTTAACAGATTGAAAACCTGCTGTCCTAAC
>CAZSTO010000034.1:0-8095 GCA_964610005.1 uncultured Candidatus Saccharibacteria bacterium | reverse complement strand
AACCAATGCTGCTTTGTTCATATTTTTATTTTTTATTTTTTTATGTAAATAATAATGATTAATCTTTATTACCGAAGTAATATAATAATTTTAGATAGAAAATCCATATTTTGCAATAGATTTTCTGAAATTAAGTATTAGGGTGTTATTATATAACTTTGTCAATCATACCATATTTCTTAGCTTCTTCTGCTGACATGAAGTAGTCACGGTCTGCATCTTTAACTATTTTGTCATATTTCTGACCTGTATTCTTAACTAACATCTTGTATAAGTCTTCTTTCATCTTAAGCATTCTCTTTGATCTTATTTCAATATCGGAAACCTGGCCTTCATATCCACCTAGGGGTTGATGAATCATTACCTCTGAGTTTGGTAGTGCAAACCTTTTTCCTTTTGTCCCTGATGATAAGATCATAGCCCCCATTGAAGCAGCCATACCTACACATATTGTAGATACATCATTTTTAATATGATTCATGGTGTCTATAATGGCTAAGCCGTCTACTACAGACCCTCCAGGCGAGTTTATGTATAATTTTATATCTTTATTTGGATTTTCTGAGGCTAAAAATAGTAGCTGAGCTATAACTATATTAGCTGAGTCTGAATTAACCTCTCCGTTTAAGAAAATAATGTTTTCACGAAGTAGTCTAGAGTATATATCATAAGCTCTATCTCCTTGTGGTGATTTTTCTATTACTGTTGGTATTAACATAGGTATCTATTATAACAGACTATGCAAGTTTTTGTATTATGTTATATTTAACATATGAGATTACACCGTTTTTATCTAAAAGATATTGAAAAACAAGGAGATTTATGGATCACCAATGATATTGGATTCATTCATCAATTGAAAAACGTGTTTAGGGCTAAAATCGGGCAAAATATTCTTGTCTTTAATGAGTTAATAGGGGAGGTGGAGCTTAAACTTGAAAACATGAGTAAAAAAGACATGTCTTTTGTGTTTATAAGACAATCAAGAGAGGCAAAAATTAGTAAAGCTAATAAAAGACAAGTGTGCTTGTATATGTCTATTATAAAAAATAATAATTTCGAATTAGTGGTTGAGAAAGCGGTTGAATTAGGTGTTGATAAAATAATACCAATAATTACAGAAAGAACCATAAAAAATAATCTTAATCTAGATAGATTAAATAAGATCATTATAGAGGCCACTGAACAGAGTTGGAGAATGGGTTTATTAAAAATAGAAAAACCTGTTAATTTAATAGATGTCGAATTTAATAACGCAAATGAGAAAGTCTTTGGTTCTATAGAGGGTAAGGTAAATTTATTTAATCATGATAGTAAAAATGATATTGATATATTTGTTGGACCAGAAGGTGGTTTTTCCGATCAAGAAATTTCTCTGCTTACTAAAAATAACGTGAAAGCAGTTTGTATTAATGAAAACGTATTACGTGCTGAAACTGCAGCTATCGTTTTTTGTGCCGCCTATAATCTATAATTATAGAAACTTCCTTATAGGCCAGATAATTATTTCAGATATTTTAAGGATGATATTTCTTTTACTCCAGGATTTTTCACTGAAAGAAAAACCTTTAGATATTAAAAATTCAGAGTATGTTTGTAAATCGTTTATACATTGCTGGTTATAAATTAACATCCCTGATTCATAATTATATTTTAGACTCAAGTTGTCTAAATTCATTGTACCTATGAATGCTGATTTATCATCAAATATTGCAAATTTACTATGTATCATTTTCTCTATGAAATAAATATTTATTTTGTGTTTTATAAAAGTTTTTATAAAAGTATTTCTAGCTATATCTGCGATAAGCCAATTTGATTTTATTGGCAATATTATGTTTACAACAACACCTTTTTTTGTGGCCTGTTTGAGCTGTCTGGTTAATTTAAAGTCTGGTATAAAATACGGTGCTACTAGAGTTATATTTGTCTTAGAGTTTTTTATATTTTTTAAATATTCTTTGTAAATGTGTCTTTCAAATTGTAAAGGTGATTGTGTTATATAAGAAAAGTCTCTTTCTTCTTTTGATTTTAGATACTTATTACTAGATCTGCCTATTCTAAAGGTTGGATAATATACTCTATTCCATGTGCTATTAAAAATTTTTCTAACTTTATCATTTAGACTTTTATCCTTAATTAATATACATAAATCTAACCAATGTATCATTTGATCAGATAGGCATACACTGCCTGTGAATATATATTCATTGTCTATAATGATACTTCTTCTGTGATTTCTCAGAAATAGAAAAGTTTTTCTGTTTTTTGTAAAAGGTAATATTGAATTAAAAAAACGTATCTCAATATTGTGTTTTTGTAAATCTTTTATGATAGATGTTTTATCAAAACGGAAACTACCGACATGATCCAACAATAACCTAACTTTAACACCTTCAGATGATTTTTGTTTCAATAGGTTTATTATATCGCTACCAATGTTATCAGGAGTAAAATAGTATATCTCAATATCTATACTTTCTTTTGCGGACAATATTTTAGACTTGATTGCCTTTATGCAATCTTTCGATGTGAAGAATAATTTGTAATTTAATATATTATTAATCATTTGCGACTCTCAATACTTCTTCTATACTAGTCAGACCTTGTACCGCTTGAAATATACCATCTTCTATCATTGTAAGCATACCTTCTTTTTTTGCTTGTTCTTCTATTTCGTCAGATGTTGCGTTTTTAATTATTAGGTCCTTAATAGTTGCTGTAACTTTTAGTGATTCATGTATACCGATACGTCCTTTATAACCATCTGTATTTTCGTCTATGGGATTTGCTTTATAAAAATTAATATTAGTCCAATTACTGTTTTCTGGTACTATTTTCTCTCTCTTTAAGAATGTTAATATCCTATCCATATCAACTTTTTTATTTAATTGATCTATTTCATCTTGTGAGAGGGTGTATTTTACTTTATTGTCATCCAATCTTCTTACAAGTCTTTGTGCTATTACTAATTTTATTGTAGAAACCAATAAAAATGGTTCACATTTCATATCCATCAATCTTGGAATGGCCCCAGCTGCGGAGTTAGTGTGAAGTGTAGATAAAACAAGGTGACCTGTTAGGGCCGCATTGATAGCAAGAGATGCTGTTTCATTATCGCGAATCTCACCGACCATGATAATATCAGGGTCTTGTCTGAGAAGTGATCTAAGTCCATTTGCGAAAGTAAAACCTATATCTGATCGTATCTGAGTCTGATTTATTCTTTTTATTTGATACTCTATAGGGTCTTCAACTGTTGATATATTAACATCTGGTGTATTTAATATATCCAACATTGTATACAAGGTTGTTGTTTTACCTGAACCAGTTGGTCCTGTTGTTAGTATCATCCCTTCTGAATAGTTTAAGGCTGCATGCATATCATCCAATGCGTGACCGTGAAAACCTAATCCTTCCAGTGTAAAACCAGAAACATTTTCTCTTAATAGTCTCATAACTATCTTTTCACCATAATATGTTGGTAAAACGGAAACACGAAAGGATATTTTTTCACCATTAAGGTCTATTTTAAAACGTCCATCTTGAGGCAATCTTTTCTCGTCTAGTTTTAGATTTGCTAATACTTTTATACGAGCCGTTATACTTGGACCTGTGGTCTTTGGTAATAACATGGCATCATGCAATATGCCGTCTATTCTATATCTTATAACGGTATTTTGATCTGTATGCTCTATGTGTATATCAGAAACCCCTTGTATAACAGCATGATTTAATAAAGTATCTACTATTTTGATGATTGGTAAATCATCGGCCATTTTTTTCAAATCGTCTATATTTTCCGCATCTATATCACCGTTTACGTTCTTGGCCTCTTTTTGTATTATATCTCCAAAATCGGCCTTAAGACTCTTTTGATATTGTAATAAAAGGTTTTTTATTGAGGCTGAGTTAGTAAGTCTTGGCAATACCTTTAATCCTGTTTTCTTTTTTATAAAATCAATTGCATTTAAGTCGTCTCCGTCCATCAATGCGACTTCTAATGTATCCTCCGTTTTTTTAAATGCTACTATGTTGTGTTTTCTGGCAATAGGTTCTGGTATGAGTGATAATATATCCAATGATACTTTTATGTTTGTTAAATCTACAAACGGTATACCCACTAGATATGCTTGTATACGCAAAAAATCATCCTCACTGATCTTACCCATATCAATCAATGTTTTTTGTATAGCTTCTCCTTTTTCCTCAGCTTTTTTCTTTATGATTTCATATTCATCTGCTGAAATTAAGCCTGAATCTATAATAAATTTATATAATTGATCTTGGTCTATATGCATAATTTTAAAATTGACTTTCTATACTATATAGTATAATATATAAAACACAGTAAATCTATTTTACAGACAGATCTTAACAGAAGTCGCTCTTTATCAGGCGACTTTTGTCTTTAATAAATTTACTTTATAAAAAATAATTAGTAAAAATAAAATTTATGTTCGATTTAAAGACAATAAATCTTGTGATAGACCAGTTACAAGAAGAAAAAAATATCTCAAAAGATAAGATTATAGATGCTATAGAGGCATCTCTGGCCACTGCTTATAAAAAAGAATATTGCAGAAGATCTCAGTTTGTTAAGTGTAACTTTGATTTGTCTTCTGGAAAGACAGAGTTCTTTCAGATTAAAACTGTAATTGACCCTGTGGATATATTAACAGAAGAAGATCTTGAGGAAATAAAATATAATAATGAACATGGCATAGAGAATGATTCATTCTTAGATAAAATAAAGTTCAATGATGATCAGCATATATTATTGCCCGTTGCTCAAAAAATCAAAAAAGATGTTGTTCCTGGAGAAGAATTAGTTTTTCCTTTAGAACATAAAGATGATTTTGGTCGTATAGCTGCTCAAACAGCAAAACAAATAATCATGCAAAAGATTAGAGAGGCTGAGAAAGTTAATCTTATAGATGAATTTGGTAATAAAACAGGGGAAATAATATCAGGCACAGTAGAGAGAGTTGATAGAGGGGCTATATTTATAAATGTAGGAAAAGCTGTTGGTATCATGCCTTATGATGAACAAATCAAAAATGAAAAGTTCAAACAAGGTGAAAGAGTAAGAGCTTATCTAGTAGAAGTTGATGACTCTGGTCGTGGTGTTTTCTTAAAGTTATCTAGATCACATCCAAAATTCTTAGCAAAATTATTTGAATTAGAAGTACCTGAAATAAAATCAGGGTTAGTTGAAATAAAATCTATAGCAAGAGAATCAGGTTCAAGATCTAAGATAGCTGTCTTCAGTAATGATGAGACTATAGATCCCGTGGGTGCTATGGTCGGTCAAAGAGGAACAAGGGTAAATGTTATTATGTCTGAATTGCATGGAGAAAGAATAGATATAATAGAATATGTTGAAGATATAAATGAATATATAGAAAGATCATTATCACCAGCCAAAATATTAGGTGTAGATGTTGATCAAGAAAACAAAGTTGCGCATGCTGTTGTTACAGAAGACCAACAGTCATTGGCTATAGGTAAAGGTGGTCAAAACGTTAGACTTGCTGCAAAATTAACAGGTTACAGGATAGATATAAAAGCTGTTACAGCAGAAGAGGGTGAAGAATATTCTGAAGAAGAATAGAAATATAAATTATAAATTTAAATAAATATAAAAAATAAAAATATGACAATGAATTTATGGCACGATATAAAACCAGGTAATAAAGATGAGATGACTGTTATAGTTGAGATAAATAAAGGTTCTCATAATAAATATGAAGTTGATAAAGAGACGGGTTTGATAGCTTTAGACCGTGTATCACATACATCACAAAATTTTCCATTTGATTATGGTTTTGTACCTCAATCGTTGTGGGCTGATGGAGATCCTCTGGATGTTGTATTGCTTACAACATACCCATTAACTCCTGGTATATTGGTTAAAGCTAGACCTGTAGCTATATTGAATATGACGGATTCAGGAGACAGTGATGCAAAAATCATAGCTGTTCCTGTTGAAGATCCTAGATTTGACGATGTGACAGATATAGAACATGTAAATAAACATACATTAAAAGAAATAGAGCATTTTTATCAGACATATAAAAAAATACAAAATAAAGTTGTTGAGACTCACGGTTTTGATAATGCTGCTAAAGCTAAAGAAGCCTTTGATATTTCAATGGAGAATTATAAAAATAAATTTAATAAATAAAATTCAATATGTCAGATTATAAGATAAAGAAAATAAATACAGATGTGGATTGTGAAATATCTATAGAAGTAGAATTAAAATCTAAAGCTATAGAGGAAAATAAATCAGAAGCATTGAAGAGGATAAATGAAAATGTGAAAGTTGATGGATTTAGACCTGGTCATATACCTGAAAAAGTTCTTATAGAAAAAGTTGGCGATTATGCTATAACGGAAGAGGCATGTAGAATATGCATAGATAAGAATTTCTTAAATATAATACAAGACTCAAAGCATTTTCCTATAAATCAGCCTAGTATATCTATAACTAAATTAGCTGTAGGTTCAGATGCTGATATAAAAATAGAATTTGCTATACAACCGGTTGTTGATTTGGTGGATTATAAAAAGATAGCCAAGAAACACAATTCTGAAAAAGAAAAAGAAAAAATAGAAGAGGTTTCTGATGAAGAAATAGAAAAAGTTTTAACAAATCTACGAATGGAGGTAGCGCACTTTGAATATCATCAAAATCATCATGATCATGATCATAATCACGGTGAGCTTGAGCCTGTAGAATTAAATGATGAATTTGCAAAGAAAGTTGGTCCATTTGAAAATGTTGATGATCTTAAAAAAGCAATAAGAGAAAATCTTTCTCAAAGTAAAAATCAAAAAACTATAGAGAAAAACAGAATAAAACTTGTTGATGAAATAATAGAAAAATCAAAAATAAAATATCCTGAATTATTATTGCAATCAGAATTGCAAATAATGATAGAGGAATTAAAGGCGGATTTAAATCAAATGGGTCAAACTTTTGATGAATATCTGAAAGTGATAAATAAAACAGAGGCCGATCTTAGAGAAGAAAGAAAAGAAATGGCGGCTAAAAGAGTTAAAACACAATTGGTTTTAAGTAAAATAGCAGGAGAAGAAAAACTTAAGGCTGATGAGAGTCTGGTAAATACTCAAGTTGATCAAATACTTAAAACTCATGTTGGTGCCGATAAAGAAAATGTGAGAATGTTTGTTGAAAGATTTGAATTAAACAAAATGGTTTGGGAGCTGTTGGAAGGGGTTAAATAATCTATTGACATTCTGGTTGACAAAACGTTAAAAAGTGTTACTGTAACAGGTAGCACTTTTTAAATTTATGATAAAGGATCAAAAGTTTGTTGGAATTGCACTCGCTCTTGGGGATATTTATACCAATGGTGGATCAGGAAAACTGATTCAACCTGTTGACGGGGCCATTGCGCGATACATAGCAGTTCGTGATTACCTCGAGGAGTTTTCAAATGACAGGAATTCTTTGATTATTTGTACAGCCGGCTACTCAAAAAAACATCCGCGATATGCAGAACTACTGCCTGATTACAGATTAGGCAGAGTGGTCAGTCTGGCGGCACAGCTTTTTCGATACTGTTCGGAACGCGGATTGAGATTGCCATTAGCCTATCCACTTTGTTGGAGCACCAGAAATGAGTTGAGAATCGGTATCAAAACCGCTTTGAAGAGTTTTGCTACCAAGGACGAGGAAGTCACCGTTGTGATCGCTTCGAATTTCACCCATCTGATTCGCATCTGGCTTTATGCCAAAATGTACACTCCAAAAAACTGGAAATTCAAACTCGTTCGAGCCAGACATCAGTTCACTCTCATGTCCCACCTGATGGAGATTCCAAAAATCATCAGGGATCTCGATTATGCCCTCAGGGTTTGGAGTCGGCTTGATGTTTAATTCTCGACCGTTCCATTTTTCAACCAAGCCTCGCCTAAAAAGCGGGGCTCTATCTATTATTGTATATACATGCTACACTATTGGCACAAGGGTAGTATTCCCACAGACTTTGAGAGAATAGTTAGAGTTTGATTTATAACGAGTGCAGTGACTTTCATTTGAATAAATCATATAGATTACAAAGTA
>CAZSTO010000033.1:0-8153 GCA_964610005.1 uncultured Candidatus Saccharibacteria bacterium | reverse complement strand
AAAAATAAACATCGATAATACAGTTTCTGTTAAGAAAGTGGTTCACGTAAAATAATTATTAAAAACATCTATTATTGTAACCCTTATTTGATTCAAAGATCATTATCCGAAAAATAAGAACAGTCTTAGATATATAAAGAACAATGACAAACGTATTAGAAGAAAATTTTAAAGACATACCTAATCCACCAAGTATCGGTGATGATATAGAAGGTAAAGTTATTACATTAAACAAAAGTAGATTATTTATAGACTTATCACCATATGGTACAGGTGTTATATATGGTAGAGAGTTTATAATAGCCCGCGACATTATCAGAAAAGTTAATCCTGGTGACTTAATCACAGCTAAAATATGTGGTTTTGACACAAAAGAAGGATACATAGAACTTTCACTTAAAGAAGCTAGACAAGCACTTATCTGGAAAGATGCAGAGCAAGCTGTGTTAGATAAAACTCACTTTGATCTTGCTATACAAGATGCAAACAAAGGAGGTCTTATGATAACATGGCAAGGTATACAAGGATTCTTACCTGCTTCACAATTGAAGTCAGAAAATTATCCTAAAGTAGAAGATGGAAACAAAGATAAAATACAAGATGAACTTAAAAAACTTATCGGTAAAAAAATCTCAGTATCTATCATAACTGCAGACGCTAAAGAAAATAAGCTTATTTTCTCAGAAAAAGATTTTGATGATAATAGTAATAATACAATATCTAAAGGTAATGCCGCTAAAATAGCCGAAATGAGTGCTAAATACTCTGTAGGCGATGATGTAGACGGTGTAGTTACAGGAACAGTAGATTTTGGAATATTTATAAAAATCAATGATGAACTTGAAGGTCTAGCCCACATCTCTGAACTTGATTGGGGTCTAATAGAAGATCCTAGAACAATGTTCAAAGTTGGTGATCAAGTAAAAGCTAGAATAATAGACTTTAAAGATGGAAAAGTTTCTCTATCTTTAAAGGCCAGAAAAGAAAATCCATGGACAGAAGCTTCTAAAAAATACAAAAAAGATGATGCAGTTACAGGTGTTGTTATAAAATACAATAAACACGGTGCATTAGCTTCAATAGAAGAGGGTGTATCTGGATTAATACATATATCAGAATTCGGTGATGAAAAAGCAATGAAAGAAAAGATTGAGATTGGTAAATCATACTCATTTAAGATAAGCATATTTGAACCAGAGAAACAAAGAATGATATTGAAGTTAGCTTAGGCTATTGATAAGGACACCCGAGAGGGTGTTTTTTATTTCCTATTCACAACCTCAACCGCCCTATCATATTCCCCATCTATAAACAACTTAACCCCCTCCAAAATCTTTGGATAAATCACCTTTATCTTCTCCTTCTCCTCTGGGGTAAATTTTCCTAAAACAAAATCAGACACTAGATCTTTATGAACCTTCACTTCAGGTGATATACCAATCTTCAATCTATAATAATCCTTAATACCCATAATACTATATATAGAGTTTATACCATTATGCCCACCACTGTTACCTCCAAAAATCATCTTAACCCTACCAGCAGGTTGATCGAGGTCATCTTGTATCACTAAAACATTTTTATTAACACTTCCCGCCTTTATATTCTTCAAAACCTTCTTTAAAGCAGAACCGGATTCATTCATATAACAATCAAGATCAATAAATCTAACTTTGTCATTATCTATATCTTTCTCAAGTTTAAATAATATATCTAAACCGATATTATGACGTGTATTTTTGTATTTTTTAGTCGGATTTCCCAATCCTATTATATATTGCATATATATGATATAATATAGCAAAATATGAGTAAAATAGACAATATAGAGCCTAAAAAGAAGAAAGAGATGTCATGGACAAGCTTTTTCATATTATTGGGACTAATCATACTTTTCAGGCTTTTTGTCCTAGAACCACATAGTGTATCTGGTTCATCTATGGATGACACCTTTAAAAATAAAGACTATGTTCTTGTAGATAAGATCAGTTACAGGTTCAAGGCTCCACAAAAAGGAGATGTTATAGTATTCAACCCTCCTGCTAGAGCGGAAAACAAAAACAGATTCATAAAAAGAATTATTGCAACATCAGGTGATACTGTAGAAGTAAAAGACGGTATTACATATATAAATAATGAGGCAATGAATGAAAAGTTTGTCATTTACACATCATTAAAAGATAGTCCAGCAATAACACTTAAAGATAATGAATTCTTTGTTATGGGTGACAATAGATATGTAAGTTATGATTCACGTTATTGGGGACCTATTACAAAAGATGAAATACAAGGTAGAGTATTTGTAAGACTTTATCCTTTTAATAAAATAGGGTTTTTCCCAGGTATTAAAGAATATAATAAATAAAAGTTATGAAAAAAATAATTATCACTAAAAAGAAAACTACTGTTATATCCAAAAAATCATGTGTAGATACAGTTATACCGGCTCATCTCAAACTGTTTAAAACATTACAACATTTTGGATTCAAACATGCATGTAAGCCAGCAGCTACTTCATTAGAGAAGAAACTGTTAACAAAATATGATGCAGAATACCTAATAGATACGTTGGCATTTCAAAAACAAATAATAGAGAAAAAATTTGAAGGCTTCTCATTTCCTGCAAACATAGCATATACTTCAGATAATGATACTTTCACTTATCACATAATAGGTACAAAGAAAAATATATATGATGCCATAGCTATGGAAACAGCTTATTCTATACTTGAAGAGATATATGGCAAAAAAGCTGAGATAGTAGTAGATGTTAACTTCATAGGAGACAAAGAATCTGTACAAAAATTCACAAAAGAATTAAATAACTTTTTCAAGAAAAACCAAAAATATTTACCTAAAAATGTTTTAGCTTTAATAAAGAAAAATATATATAAAGCATATAGAGCATTGGATGGTGCTGAAATATATTCAACAAATAAAAAAGGTGAAAAAGAGTTATTGAGTATTCCTAATCCAATAGACTATTTGAGTGAGACTTCAAGAATAGAGTTCAAAGATATATTAGAATACATAGAAAACCTAGAATTAAATTTCAGAATCAATCCTTTCTTATTTAATAATTCAGATATATATAGCGGATTAATATTCGAAGCCAAAAACCTAAGTGAAGCTAAGCATATAATATCTGCCCATGGTGGTAGACATGACATAATAGGTAAAAAAATCTTAAACAAAAAAGAGATACCTGTTATCAGTGTACATATAAACGGTTTAAAAAATGTTGAAAAATTAATAAAACCAATATCAACACTTAAACCACTTGAAGACGCTAATATAAAATTCTTCTATGCTCAACTTGGTAATGAAGCCAGATTCAAAACTCTCAAGCTTCTAGACATGATGAGAAATGCAAATATATTAATTCATCATGATTTATCTAAAGATAAAATATCAGCCCAGCTTCAACATGCTGAAAAGTTAAATGTTCCCTATCTATTACTTATAGGACACAGAGAAGCATTACAAAACTCTGTTATGGTTAGAAATATGAAAAATCTTTCTCAAGAATGTGTAGAATTACAAAACTTAATAGATCATATAAAGAAATTATTATAAAAAATAGATGCATAATTTTATAGGTACTTTAATATTAAATAATAAAGGTAAAGGATTTCTTCGACGTGAAAACGCAGATAAAGAAGAGAAAAACATTGCAATACCTTATAATTTTATAGATTCCTCCCTACCACAAGACAAGGTTGAGGTTCAAACTTTCCCTCATCCAAATAAATGGGGTGACATTGAAGGTAAAGTTACTCGTATTATTGAAAGATATAAAGAGAATTTTGCTGGTACTATAAAAGAAATACAAGACGGTAAGATAATAGTTATACCTGATAATAATAAATTAAATTGTATTTTTGAAGTCACCAAAAATAAAAGTGACAATTTTCAAATAAATCAAAAAGTTTTAGTCAAAATTGATTACAATAATAGGCCTAAAGTAATAATAAATAAAAAACAAAATGATTTAGGTTATACAGAGATAGATGTTAATAGAACATTTTATGGAGAAATTATAAAAGTTTTCGGACTTAAGGGTGAAAACAATGCTGAAATGCATGCAATAGTTGAAGATTTCGGTTTTAATGTTAATCACAATCCTGAAACTGAAATAGATGCTAAAAAAGCAGTAGAAGAATATGGAAAAATAACAGATGAAGAATTATCTCATCGTTTAGATATGAGAGAGGTTTGGACATGTACCATAGACCCTATAGATGCTAAAGATTTTGATGATGCTTTATCTTTCAGAGAATTGGAAAATGGTAATGTGGAAATAGGTATACATATCGCTGATGTGTCTAATTTTGTTAGACCTGGTACAGCCTTAGATAAGGAGGCGCAAGATAGAGCCTTCTCGGTTTATCTAGTAGACAGAACTATACCCATGCTTCCAGAAGTACTCTCAAATGGTTTTTGTTCTCTGAATCCGAATGAAGATAGATTCGCTTTCTCAACTGTCTTTGAAATGGATAAAAATGGAAATATTTTAAATAAAAAAATCTCAAAATCCGTAATTCATTCAAACAAAAGATTCTCATATGAAGAAGCACAGGAAGTTTTAGATAAAGGTGATAAAAGTGTATACCCTGAACTTTTTGAACTTTCAAATTATGCAAAAATATTAAATGATGCTAGAAAAAAATCTGGGGCTATTGATTTTGAAACTGATGAAATAAAATTCAAACTTGATGATAAAGGTTTTCCTATACAAGTTTACAAAAAAGATAGAATATGGACAAATCATCTCGTTGAAGAGTTTATGCTTTTAGCTAACAGAGAGACGGCTTTATATATGTTCACCCACAACGTCGAAGGTAATAAAAAACTTCCTGGTGTGTATCGTGTTCATGATTTACCTGATAGTGAGAAAATAATGGAGTTGTCTATATTTGTCAATGCATTAGGTATAGAATTTCATCCTCATAAAAAAATACATTCTCGTGACATACAAAAATTATTAGAACAGGCTACCGGCTTACCATCTGAAACTATTATAAAAACTGCGACTTTAAGATCTATGGCTAAAGCTGTTTATCAAACCAACAATATAGGTCACTTTGGTTTAGGTTTTGAATATTATACCCATTTTACTTCCCCTATACGTCGTTATCCCGATCTATGCGTTCATCGTATATTGGATAAACTTATTTCTCACGGAAAAGTGTCACCTGTATTTTTAGGAACTTTGGATAATATATGTAAACACTCTTCAGATCAAGAAGTTAAGGCTGCTGATGCTGAAAGATTGTCTATAAAATACAAACAGGTTGAATATTTATCAAATAAAATTGGTCAAGAATTTGAATGTTCGGTTTCAGGTATATCTGACTTTGGTATGTTTATACAAGAACCAGAATCTTTAGCTGAAGGTTTAATAAGACTCAAAGACCTTGGCTCTGATTTCTTTGAAGTTGATAAAAAAACTTACACAATAAAAGCTCAAAATTCAGGCAAAATATATACCTTAGGAGATAAAATAAAAGTAAAATTACGTGGTATAGATCAAGAATTGAAGACTGTTGACTTCGAGGTTTTGGGATAAATCTGAAAAATAAAATAGCTAAACTTTTTCGTTTAGCCTATTTTATTAATGGAATAAAAATAATTTATTTCGCATTAACACTCGCCTCTTCAAAGCCTATAGAAAGTAGTTGTGAATATCCTGTTCCTGCCATAGTCACACCATACAATACACCGGCTCTACTCATAGTCTCTCTATTATGTGTTACAAGTATAAGCTCTGAATGTTTAGACAATAACTCTATCATATCACCATATCTTCTACTATTTGCTTCATCCAACGCTGCATCAGTTTCATCTAGGATGATAAATGGCGGTGGATTTACCTGACTCATAGCGAAGAGTAGAGCTATAGAAGTAAGTGCTCTTTCTCCACCAGAAAGCATAGATAATCCCTTAAGCTTTTTATGAGGCAATGATACAAACACATCTATACCTATCTCTTTTACATCATCTTCATCATCTAATATCTCTTCTATATCGTCGTCTTCTATATCATCATTTTTCCTCTTTCTCTTTTTTTCTTCTGTGACAATAAGCTTTGCTTCACCGCCGCCAAACATTTGTTTAAAGAAAGATGAAAATTGTGTATTGATTTTTTGTAAACCATCATCAAATAAAGTGTTTATTTGATTGATAATCTCAGATATCAGCTGCTCAAGATCTTTCATTGATTTATCTAAATCTTCCATCTCTTTCAATAGAAATTCATCTCTTTCATTTATATCATTATATTCTTTAAGCACTGATTCATCACCCGCCCCACCCAACTCTTCAAGTCTTATTTTATATTTCTCAACTTTATATTTTCTATCATGTTGAGCTTGCTTATCTAACTCACCTACTGCTATATGATCATATCTGATAGCCTCTAATCCTATAAGTGCAGTAGCCTCCATCATATCTCTCTCATATTCTTGATTTCTTTCATTGTATGAAATCTCTTTTTGTTTCAAACTGTCAAGAGTTGACTGTAATTCATGTTGTCTTGACATGATCTTGATAAGATCTTTCTCTGCTTCGACATTTTCATTTTTATGAGATTCTATTTTATTTTTTGTCTCATTATATTTTGCGAGTATATCACCTTCTTCATTTGTTAAGGATTCCTGTTTATCTTCTATCTCTTTAATTTGTAATTTTATTTTATTTATTTCATTTTCTTCATGAGTAAAATCTAAGACTTCATCATTATTATCTTGTTTTTTAACATAAGCCTCACATTCATTTAAAAGATCCGCTGAGGCTTGTTTAATCTCATCATCTTTATATACACCTGATCTTATATCAGATAATACAGTTTTTATTTTTCCTATAAGAGATTTTATTTCAAAGAAAGAAACTTTTATGTCAGTTTTATCCTTATTTTCCAACTCTTTTTTACGTTTTTCTATATTTCTGTTTATATAATCTATTTCCCCTTCAAAACGTCCTAGGCTTCTAGAAGCATTTTCTTTTTCACTTCTGATATTTTTTAGTTTATTTTCAAGAGATAATAATTCGTCAGTAAACTCAGTGGCTGTTTTGTTTTGATCAAGTATTTCCCTTACCTCTTTTAATCTTTCATCAAGTGTTAATAATTCTTTTTCTGGATCTATACGACCATCTTTTATTTCTTTTATCTCTCTATCTAGAAAAGTTTTTTCATATGCAAAATACTCCTGATAAAGATTTTTTAATTCACCTCTAATCTCTTTAGCTTTTTCTATTTTCTCAATCTGTTTCTTTAAAAATCTTATATGAGGCGCGAGCTCACGACGAAGTGATTCAACCTCTTTCATATGTTCTTTGGTTTTTACAAGCCTCTTTTCTGATTCTTCTTTTCTATATTGATAAAGTTTAAGACCAAGAGCATCTTCAATCATCTCTTTTCTATCTTTGTTGGAAGAAGATAAAAGTCTATCAGCCTCACCTTGAGAGATGATATGATGACCCGATGAACCAATATTGGCCTCAGCTAAAAGCTCTATGATGTCACGTAGTCTAACTGAGTTGTTATTTATAAGATATTCATTACTACCATCACGATTTACAGCTCTTTCTATAGTTACTTCATCAAAAGGATGAGTATTAAAAAGTCTATTAAATTCACCATCCTTCTCTATAAGACTATTATCAAAAACTATTTTCACTGAAGCACGATTAGATTTTGACATATCACGACCACCATTAAAAATCATATCTTCACCTTTTTTACCACGCATTGATTTAAGTGACTGTTCACCTAGGACAAAACGAAAAGCTTCTGCTACGTTAGACTTACCAGAACCATTTGGTCCAACTATACCGGTTATAGCTGTATTAAAGACAAGATCTGCCTTCTTAGCGAATGATTTAAAGCCTACAATATGTAATGATTTTAGACGCATATTGAGTATATTATAGCCTTTTTTTAATAAAAACGGAATGAAATTAACTTATTATTCCCCAACTTGCAAATCCAACATTTTCTTATATTGACCTTCCTTTTCTTTCAAATCATGATGATCACCTTCCTCTATAATCTTTCCATTTTCTATGACATATATTTTATCTGCTTTTCTAACAGTTTGAAGTCTATGGGCTATTATAATTACAGTTTTATTTTCAAACAGTTTATCAAGAGC
>CAZSTO010000032.1:0-8411 GCA_964610005.1 uncultured Candidatus Saccharibacteria bacterium | reverse complement strand
AACATATGAACAAAAATATTTTAATGAATTAGTTAAAATATTTGAAGAATACATCTTGAACTATATCTACAGCCTTTTTCCTATCAGAAACTCTAAACAAAGCGATTCTAAATAAGTGGTCTATGTGTTCATTGTATATATTTTCAAAGTAAGCATTGAACTCTAATTTTGAAAGAGATTTTATAGCTGTATTGGTGTTGTACATAAGATCTTCTTTCATAATATTAAACGTATGAGATTATATTATATTACAATAATTATGCTAATTTGATAAGTAATTTATAACAGATAGAGCGACTATCAGTATCGAAACGAAACCTATTATTAGTGATATAGACTTTTTATCTAACATACTTTATTAATGATATCTATTATAACACAAAAACCGCCCTTGTGGGACGGTTTTTGTTATTCTCTAGTTTATTTAACTAGGACATTCTATAATAACTGGTCAGAATTATTTGTTGAATGTTGCTGAGTTATCACTATCGAATGGCTCGAAGCCTCCTGGCAATGTGTATAGAGTTGTGCCTGTTGCATAACTTACACTTTGTATGAATGCTTTCAAGTTTGTTGTAGCTGATATTGTTGAAGATGCGAACACTGCTGTAAATTGTATTGGTTTTGTAGCACCATCAGTGTAGAATGTTAATCCACTTTCTGTTGAACCAGTTACTGAAGTTGTAGCAACTACAGCACCTGTTGATGCATTTTTAAGACCAATTATAGCTGTTGTTGAAGCAACTTTTATATCACCACCGTTAGCTGTAACATTCAATCTTATATCTGCTGTAGCTGTAACACCGATACCGTTTTGGTTACTTGTTACAGAAACTGATGAAGATACTTTTGAGAATGATGGAACAACTGTTGCGAAGAAGTGATATGGACCTGCAACTGAAGCTGAAACTGTTGAAGTAGTACCGTCAGCTTTCTCGAAGATCACACTAGTTAATGTTGTATTAACAAGTGATGATTGAGCTGTTGTAGCTGGCATATCTACTTTAACTGTGAATGTTGAAGTTGTATCTTGTGCAACTCTTACATTTGAGTTCTCGATATCAAATGTTACAACACCGTTTGCTGGAACTGTTTTTGAATCCAACAATGTTGAACCTTGATACAAGTACATGTTAACTGGCATTGTACCACCTGTTGATGTAGCAGCTGTTACTGTAACACTTGTTATTTTTGAATCACCTGACTCTGATTTTATAGCAAATGTTGATGTAAGAGCTTTTTCTATACCATTTGTCAATGGGTTAACTCTGTAGTTTGTTGAGTAGATTGTTGTAGCGTCACCTTTAACTGTCAATGATGAGTTACCAGGTTTCTTGAACACGTGTGTTCTTGAAGCTATTGCTGAACCGTTGTATGTACTTATACCACGACCGTCAACAACTCTAACACCGTTAGCAGCTACTGAAACTACTACAGTTCTTGATGTATCAATTGAGTTTGTATCAAAAGAAACTGTAAGTGTTTTTATAGTATCTTTTGCAACTTTTGTTGATATACCTGAGATTTGTACATAGTAGTTAGATGTACCTGTATATTTTGAGAATGTTGATGAGTTAACTGGTAGAGTAGCTAGAACTGTTGAACCATCTTTAACTGTTATCTTATTGATAAGAGTTCCAGGGTTTTCATTACCGTTCACTGTTGATACTGCAACATCAAGAGTTATTCTCTCTGCTGAAATATCAGCGTTTTTAGCTTTGATTTCTACACCGTATACTGCAACGTCTGAAGATCTTTGGATATTCATATCGTTAACAGGTTGTGGAGCAAGTCTGTATTCTGCAAAACCTTCTTCACCATTTAATACAACTGGAGTTGTAGGTGTTGTAGGAGTTGTAGGTGTTGTACCTGAGTTAAGTGAAGCTCTTGTCATTGGACCAACGAAACCTGTTGAAGGGATACCGTTAGCTGTTTGATAAGCTTTAACTGCAGCCAATGTTAGTTTACCGAAGTAACCTGTAGCTGGAGTAACACCTAATTTTGTTTGAAGAGCTGTAACATCAGCACTTCTTTGACCATATTTTAGGTTTGTATTGAACATACCTTCAGCTGATGCACCTACAGCAAGTGTAAGAGCAAGAGCTACTATTGATGTTTTGATTAATGTTTTCATAATAATTGATTTAAAAGAAATATGTTTTTTATGTCTGTTAATTAATAATAATTTGTAATGATCAGACACATATTCCTCGGGCTAAATCTTTGCGAACCCGTCTTGAACATCTATACAGTATGACACTGAAGATAATCAAAACGGACTCGAAAAACTAACCTGTACTTATACAAACGTATGTACCCTTTAAATATTACAATTTTAGGGGTTTTGGGTCAAAACGTTCATATGTCCTATAATAATACACATAAAAGACATTATTTCAAGGAGTATTTGCTCCATCTCCTCTCCCCTGTCTTTTTAAGGGTTCCTGACAAAACCAGGGATGTAAGCTCTCTTTGTATTGTCTTTGAGCTACAACCTTTGATTGATTCCATGAATTCATTTATGGTCACGGCACCCCTTGATTTAACTATCTCCAATATCTTCTTCCTTCTTGAACCTATATCCATAGATATGTTATTCACTGTCTTTATGTTTTGGGTGTTGTTGTGTATTGTTATGTTTGTATTAGGGACAGTAGGCTTTAGGACTTCAGATGGAACAACTTTTTCATTAATAACCGTAGGTACAGATATGTTTATTTCTTCTTTAATATCAGAAGCTGCAAGATAAGATATATCCACCTGATCTTTTTCATTCAAAATATCAATTTCTTTGAAATAATGATTTAATACATTTAACAATATACCGGCATTCATATCAGATATTAGCCCTACATTATTACCAGTCTTTATAGTAGATATCAACTTAGAAACCGACTCTTTTTTATTAGAATATTCTATACACTCAATGACAGCTCTTCTCAGAGACAACCTTAACGGTTCGTCTTTTTCGAATAAATCTGTAATCAGATATATAGCCTTCGAAATTGACTCTATTTGAACCTGTCTTTTAATAACTAAATTTGTTTGATTGTTATTATTCTGTGTGTCCATTAACTTGCAGTATATATAAGACAAGTAAAAAATCAAGTGCAAAATGCAAGTCATGGTAAAATATTTTATATGTCCAAAAAGAGTACAAAAAATATCAAGAAAAAAAATACTAAAAATAATGTCCCTGAAAAGGATAATGTTGTTAATATAAAAGGGGTTTTCGGTGGTATAAGACAAACACTAATTCCAAATAATGTCTATGTTAAGAACACAGCCCTCGCACTTGTCTTTTTTGTCCTGTTCTTATTTTTTATATTATCAGCATTAGGCTTAGGTGGAGCTTTGGGTAGATTGACATATAGAGGCTTTGGATCTCTGTTAGGTTACGGTTATTATGTTTTACCTCTATTATTCTTAATGCAGGCATATTTTTATTCTATACATAAAGAAAGTTCATCTTTTGCAAAAACAAAAATAATATTCTCTATCTTATTAATATTATCTGTATTAGGTATACTAGAGCTATCTATAAAAGATGCCGGTGGAATTTTGGGTGGAATAATAGCTGTACCAATACTTAACTTATTTGATAACATATTGAGCTATATATTCTTAACAGCTGTAGCTGGCATATCATTAATTATATTATTTGAATATTCTTTTGGAAATACAGATTCAGTAAATGAAGACGAAGAAGAATCTATCACAGAGGAAGTTAAACCACTTAAGATAAGAGGTGCAAAAATAAATGATGAGGAAGATAAGAATGATATAAAAGACAATAAAAAAGATACATTAAACATAAAAGACAGTAATAAACCCTTAAAAAATAAGGATGAAAAAGAAATGTCCGATATATCAGACAATCTTATTTCTAACCCTAAAATGACATTATTAGGTAAGTCTTATACACCTCCACCATTGTCTTTACTTGAAAGAGACAAAGGTAAACCTGAGGTTGGTGACATAAAAGCTAATGCAAACATCATAAAAAGAACATTGCAAAATTTTGGTGTTCAGGTTGAAATGGATGAAATATCAGTCGGTCCTTCAATAACAAGATATGCACTTAAACCAGCCGAAGGGGTTAAGCTATCAAAGATACTTGGATTACAGAACAACCTATCACTTGCCCTAGCTGCCCACCCTATACGTATAGAGGCACCAATACCAGGTAAATCGTTGGTAGGAATAGAGGTACCAAACTCTACAAAAACAACAGTCGGCCTCGGAACATTACTTTCACAACCTGAATATCAAAATTCATCTGATCCACTTATGATAGCACTAGGTAAAGGTGTATCAGGCAAGATGTATTATGAGAATCTGGCCAAGATGCCTCATGCTCTTATAGCGGGTACAACAGGTTCTGGTAAATCAGTTATGATACACAATCTTATAACCTCCCTTCTATACAAGAACTCACCTGAGAATCTAAGATTTATTTTCATAGATCCTAAAAGAGTTGAGTTGACCATGTACAACAAAATACCCCATCTATTAACCCCCGTTATCACTGATCCAAAGAAAGCCATATTAGCATTAAAATGGGCTGGTAAAGAAATGAGTAGACGCTATGACTTGTTGGAAAAACATGCAGTGCAAAACATAGATTCATATCATAAAAATGTATTATCCCCTGCCGTTGAAGCTTATAAGAAAGACAATACCGCAGAATTACCAGATGCTATGCCATACATAGTAATAATAATCGATGAGTTGGCGGATATAATGCAGGCTTATCCTAGAGAATTAGAAGCAGGTATAGTAAAGCTGGCTCAAATGTCCCGTGCCGTTGGTATACACTTAGTACTATCAACACAAAGACCATCAGTAAATGTTATAACAGGTCTAATCAAAGCTAATATACCTACAAGATTGGCCCTACAGGTTGCATCACAAATAGATTCTAGGACAATACTAGATAGTAGAGGTGCTGAAGAGCTACTGGGTATGGGAGACATGTTGTTCTTAACAGGACGTATGCCCAACCCACAACGCGTACAATCGCCTAACATAACAGAAACAGAAACAAAGAAGATAGTTAAATACCTAATAGACAACCTGGACTATATACCAGATAGTATACAATTAGGACCACAGGAACAAGAGAATCAAGGTACAAATGCTATATTCTCCTCTTCATTCAGTGATAGTGATGATTTAGACGATGAAGATGATCTATATGAGGATGCCAAAATGGCTGTTATAGAGGCCAAAAAGGCATCAACATCGTACTTACAAAGAAAACTTAGAATAGGATACTCTAGAGCAGCTAGACTCATGGATATATTGGAAAATAGAGGTGTTATAGGCCCAGCTGACGGTGCTAAACCAAGAGAAGTATTGGTCGGTCAAGGTAATACACAAGACGATTCAAATAATTCTTTAGAAGATACACAAAACACTGATGAATTAAGTTAAAAATGATATAATTAAGTTAATAAAATCTTTATCAAAAATTTAATATAAATATTATAATATGACACTTGGATATACAGACGGAAAAACCAAAATCAAAATATTTCTATTAATCTTTATACTTACAGGTGTATCCACGGTCACATTGTTTGAATTAAGAAAAGTCATATCTGGACCTAAACTAGTATTGGAATGTAATAATACAATAAATCAGTGTGACAACATAAAAAGTGATAAAAATATATACACTCTCAATGGAAAAACTAGAAATGTATCAACCATATACATAGGAAACAGAAAAATATATTTAGACACCAATGGGTATTTTAAAGAAGAAATACTTCTCTACCCCGGAAACAATCTTATCAGCATAAAATCATTTGATAGATTTGGTAAGGAAGTCAAGAAGGATATTAATATATACTATAATCAATTATTAACCGCTAAATAAAATACAATATGGCAAAAAAACAAAATACAAAAAAAGACGATGAATTATTAAACAATGAAGATGATTTCAATGAAAATGAACTTGAGGATGAAGATGAATCTATATCTTCTTCAAAGAAGAATTCAAAAAAATCAAAAGACAAAGACAGTGATTCATCTATATTGGATACTATTGCTGAAATAAAAAGCCGTTTCGGTGATGAATCTATAATGAAACTTGGCGAAAAACCAAAACTTAATGTTGATGTTGTTTCTACAGGCTCTATTGGATTAGATGCAGCTCTTGGAGTTGGTGGACTGCCAAAAGGTAGAATAGTAGAAATATTTGGACCAGAGTCTTCAGGAAAAACCACCCTTGCCCTACACGTCATAGCAGAATCACAGAAAAAAGGTGGGGTGTGTGCATATATAGATGCAGAACATGCTATGGATCCTGATTATGCAAAAAAACTTGGTGTTAATATAAATAATCTATTGATATCTCAACCTGATGCAGGTGAACAAGCGCTTGAGATAACAGAAAGTTTGGTTCGTAGTGGAAAAATAGACGTAGTAGTAGTTGATTCTGTTGCGGCATTAACACCCAAAGATGAGATTGAGGGTGACATGGGTGCACATCATGTAGGAAAACAAGCCAGACTTATGTCTCAAGCCTTGAGAAAACTTACAGCAATCACAGCTAAAAGTAAGACTATAGTTATATTTATAAACCAGATACGTATGCAGATTGGAGTAATGTTCGGAAACCCAGAAACAACACCCGGAGGTAAAGCGCTTAAATTTTACACATCAATAAGATTAGATATAAGGCGTGTTGCACAAATTAAAAAAGGTGAAGAAATTATGGGTGGACGTGTTAGAGTTAAAGTAGTAAAAAATAAAGTTGCTGCCCCATTCAAGCAAACAGAGTTCGATCTTATGTATAATGAAGGAATATCACTTGAGGGAGAGATGATTGCTCTTGGGGAAAAGATGAAATTAATACAAAAGAGTGGGTCATCATATTCATATGGAGATGTAAAACTTGGACGCGGCTATGACGCAACAAGACAATTTTTGAAAGAAAATAAAGATATAAAGAACAAAATACTAAAAGAGATAAGAGAAAAATTAAAGGAGGAGGTATAAAAAACCCTCTACCCTCCTAAATAAAATCACTATACAGAAAAGTATGGTGATTTTATTTTCGAATTTATATAAACAAAAAACCACCCCAATATGAGTGGTTTTTTGTTTTAACTTAGCCTAAGTTGATATATGGTGTTAAGGCCATGTATCTAGCTCTTTTTACAGCTAAAGCTAATTTTCTTTGATTCTGAGCTGTAACACCAGATCTTTTTCTACCTATAATTCTACCGTATTTATTAACAAATTTGTTTAATATTTCAGTATCTTTATAGTCGATATGTTTGATATTATGCTCTGTGAAATAACATTTCTTTGACATATTTTTATTTTTTTTAATTACTTTAAAAAGGTATATCTTCTGGATTTATATCTTCATCTGGATATTGCACTTCATCACCTCCCGGAACAGACTGATCATCTTGTTTTGATAAGTCTTGAGATGGAGATTGCTGAAAACCACCTGTTGATGAACCTGGTTTTGGACCAAATTGGAAACTTTCTAGAATTATTTCTGTTCTATATTGTTTCTTTCCATCTTGCCCATCCCAACTTCTGGTTTGAATTCTACCCTCTATGTAAATAGGATTACCCTTTTTAACATATTGATGTATTATTTCAGCTTGTTTTCCAAAAGCTACAACATTGTGATACTCAACCACATCTTTCCTAGCACCTGAAGAATCTTTTGTAGATCTATTAGTGGCCAGAGAAAATGAATTTACATGCATCCCAGATGGTAAAGACTTTAACTCAGGATCCTTTGTTAAATTACCATATAATATTACCTTGTTTATGTACATAATTTTATTTTTTAATTAACTTATAATGTATGTCCATAAAGTCTTTTAGACTGCACATGACATACTAACAAAGCTTGGAAAAATTATTTTTCCTCAGTTTCTGATTCTGGTACTGTATCAACAGATTCCTCTGTTGCCTCTTCTATATCTTCCTTTATTACTTCTTCATCATCTTGAGTGGCGATAATTTCTTTAGCTACAAGTGTATTTTCTCTCACTGTTTTCACAATGATGTATCTTAGAGTATTTTCTAATTCTTTTACGAATTTATCAAATACAGCTAATTTACTTGCATCTAATTCAAATTTAACCCAGCCAAAATACGCAGTTTCATACCATCTCTTTTGAGCTTTTATTGTTTTTGGAATTTCATAAGCTAATTTAAACATACGAGGTTCAGATTCAGAGATTATCTCTCCTTCTAATTTCTCGATATTTGACTTTATCTTTGAAAATTCTACTAAAACATCAGCCTCTGAGAGGGTCGGAAGGATATGAATACCAAGTTCATAAACCTTGAAGCCTTCTTTTGTGCTTTCATTATTAATTTCAGTCATGAAGAACACTTTATCACAACAACCTTATTTAATCCAGTGCCAT
>CAZSTO010000031.1:0-8967 GCA_964610005.1 uncultured Candidatus Saccharibacteria bacterium | reverse complement strand
GCACCGATTATAAACACAATTA
Source organism: uncultured Candidatus Saccharibacteria bacterium (assembly GCA_964610005.1). Lineage (GTDB taxonomy): Bacteria > Patescibacteriota > Minisyncoccia > Phycocordibacterales > CAIZLB01 > CAIZLB01. The sequence continues at coordinate 8,945 of CAZSTO010000031.1, read as the reverse complement.
CTCCAAATGATAATGCGGTTAATGTCTCGACAAGTACAAATTTAACAATCAATTTCTCAAAAACTGTTATTGCAGGATCTGGAAATATTTATATTAAAAAAACATCAGACAATTCTATAGTAGAAACAATATCTGCAACAAGTAGTATTATATCTGGAACAAGTACAGATACTATCATCATTAATCCTATAAATAATTTATCAAATAATACTTCATATTATATAACTATAGATAATGGTGCCTTCACTGATATTTATTCAAATGCTTTTGCCGGTATATCAGCTTCATCTACTTGGAATTTTACAACAATAAAAACCCCCAAAGATATAGCTTTAGATAAGATACAGGCTTATGCCGCTTCAAATGGCACAACCACTACGCCAACTATAGGAGATTATGTAGATGCAGAAGTTGTTGGGGTCGATAATACAAACATAGATATGGCTAATAGTTCTATATCGGCTGTTGACGCTATTGATGTTGATACGACTTTAGAGATACAAAATCTTTTAACACCTATATTATCTCTTTATAAAATAAAAACATATGCCAACACCGCAAATAGAGATAATCCTCCTCAGTTATCAGATTATCAAAATCTAAATATAACAGGTTTAACAATAGATAATTTATCACAATTTAACTATTATATGATATTAAACAATCTTAATATTATTAATAGTGCAAATGATATACAAATTATAGTTAATTCATTTTTGGGAACTAAAACAATCAGAATGATGCCTGGATCAAGTTTGGGTTCTGGTACTAAGGTTATAACATCAAATCCAACTGTGTACTCTGTATCACCACAGTCATCAATGTATTCTAGATATTTGCAAATAGGTTCAGTTGGTGATGATGTATTTAATTTACAAAAGTTTTTGAATGATAATGGATATACAATATCGAAATCAGGTCCAGGGTCTCCTGGTAATGAGACTAATAAATTTGGGTCATTAACCAAAAAAGCGTTGATAAATTTTCAAAAGAAAAACGGTATACCTGCAACAGGATATTTTGGTCCGTTGACTAAATCAAAGGTGAAGATGCTATAATATAAACATGAAAAAAAATATTATATACACAATTTTAGTTTTGTTATTATTAATTAATATATCCGTAAAAGCTTCAGAGGTATCTGTTGGCGGAGATGATGATCGTGAAGATGTTAGAAAAGAGATAAGAGGTGAAATAAGAGATGATAGAAGAGACGGTATGGAAAAAAGACAGGAGATTAGAAAAGAAAGATTTGAGGATGTTAAGGAAATAAGATCTGATCTTAGAACAAGAATAGCTTCTACTGCTATATCATCTACTACAGCACCAGAACTCAGAAAAATGAGAGAAGAGTCTAAGAATGAGATAATGAAAGTTAGACAAGAATTTCAAACTGCTTTAAAGGCTAATAAAGCTTCTACTACTGATATTATAAGAGAGAAAAGAGAGGATTTGATAAAAGCAACACAAGATAAAAGAGAATTATTTAAAAAAGAATTAGAGGCAAAAAAAGAAGAAAAGGAAGCCAAGAGAGAAGAACTGAAAAAGAAATTTGAAGATGGTTTATTGAAAATCAAAGACGAAAACAAAAAGGTTAGATTAACCAATATTAATACAAATCTTACAGATATAAACACAAGATTGACAAATGAAGCTACAGAAAAGGTGAATAATATTGAGAATGTTTTATTGGCTATAGAATCAAGAACTGATAAATTAGCATCAGAGAATATAAGTGTAAATGATGTTAGATTGGCTATAACAAACGCAGAGACAGCTATCACCGCAGCAAGGACTGCTATAACTACTCAAATAGCAAAGACATATATAGTTAACATCGAAAATGAAAGTACAGTTAAAACATCTGCTGAATCAACAAGAAATACATTAAAATCTGATATAAAGACAATGAACGATAAGATAAAGGCTTCTCATGATGCAGTAAAGAAAGCTGCTCAAACATTAAAATCAATCATGCCTGTAACAAACGCTACATCAACAGCGACTACAACTCAATAAAATTAAAAACATAAATTAAACAATAAAATATATGAAAAAAATAATTATAGTAATTGTATTAATAGCAATAGTTGCCGCTGCTATATACTACAATAGTAAAATGAAAAAAGTCGAGGTTTTAACACCAGAACAAGTTATTGAAAAAACTGTACAGAAAGATAGTCCAAGTGATATAGATCAAAACCTAAATTCAATAGATGTTAATACAAATGTTGATGCAGACTTAAAATCAATAGATGAGGATTTGAATAAATTATAAAAATTAAAATAAAAAAATGGCGCAAGAGGAAAATATCCGCTTGCGCTTTTTTTGGGTTTTTGCTCGGGTCTTCATAGTGATGCCAATAGGCGAGTTGGGGTTTTATCGACGTATTGCTTCTTGACTTCATCCAAATAGGCAAGCTTTTCTTTCTTGCTCAGGCTGAACTTGAAGTCCGGACCAGTGTAGGGGATGACGATGAAGTGGTCCCAGTAATGAGTCATGTCTGTTCGACTGTGAAAGTCGAGCACAGGAGCCTGAGCCTCTGGACTATCTTTTGGATATCCAAGTTTTTTGGCTAGTTGTTTGGCTGCTTTGCGGCTCTTAACCGCACTTCCTGTATCGACTGCAACACCGATGATTTCTTGACCATGTTTGTCACGACCAATAATAACACTCCCGTAAGGGATTAGGCTGTTGTCGACGGCAATACATTCGAGATCGCGACCTTTTACGTCGTTGATCTTGGTAAGTGACGAGGTTTTACCTGCGGCACTATCGCTATCACCTGAGTGATAACTGGTGCCACGTGCATACACCTTGAAGGCCTTTTGCGTATTCAATTGTTCAAATGTAGAGTTGTTTTTTTGTTGGTCACCAGCAGCTATTGGGGCTGCATTGATTGTGATCAGTAAGAAAATAACTCCGATAATTTTCTGTATATCTTTCATGTGCGTTCGTACGGATAGGTTGGTAGTGTCAAGTGCTACCTTGCTCTTGACATATATATCTTATCATATATACAGATTTTGTCAAATTTTAATCATAATATTTGAAAAAATAATTATAAATATAAAATTTTGTGTTATCATATAAAATATGAGTACTCGTATATATGTGACAAGACAAATACCTGAAGTGGGTATAAATATGTTAAAAGATAAAGGATATGAAGTTGTAATCGGTAAAGATAAAACACCTGTTAAGCAATCGAAAATAATAAAAATACTATCAAAAGCAGAGAAGGCTGGTAAACCTTATGATGTTTTACTTTCTCTTCTTACTGATAAGATAGATGAAAAAGTTTTTAATAAAGCTCCTAATTTAAAAATGGTTTCAAACTATGCTATAGGTTATGACAATATAGACATAAGAGAGGCAAAAAAAAGAGGTATAATGGTCACTAATACACCAGGTGACTATATGGGTTCTATAGCTGAGCATGTTGTTTCTATGACTTTATCTTTATGTAATCGTATAGCTGAAGCTGATCATTTTATGAGAAGAGGCTATTATAAAGGTTTTGATCCTATGCTTATGATCGGTCATGATGTAAGTGAAAAAACTATAGGTATAATAGGCGCAGGAAGAATAGGTGAGAAGGTGGCTTGTACTTTTGCTCATGGTTTTGGTTGTAAGATTTTATACTATGATCATATAGTAAATGAAAAAATAGAGAGAGAGTGTAATGCAAAAAAAGTTCATAATCTAGATGAGCTTATAGAAAAATCAGATATTATATCTCTTCATGTTCCATTAAATGAAAATACTTATCATATGGTTGATCGTAGATTTATAGATAAGATGAAAAAAGATGCATTTTTAATAAATACATCTCGTGGTCCAGTTATTGATGAAAAATATCTGTATAAAGCTTTGAAAAATAATAGAATCGCTGGAGCAGGTATAGATGTTTATGAGTTCGAACCAAAGTTTGTAAGAGGTATGAATAAATTAGGAAATATTATCATGACTCCTCATATAGCATCAGCAAGCATCAGAGCTCGCGATATTATGTCTAAAACAGCAGCAAATAATATTATAGATTTTCTTGAAGGTAGAGATATGATACATGACTGCAGAAAATAATTTATAAAAATATTTAAAGCTATGATATACTTATAATAATATGAAATTGATTAGTACAAATACAGATATTAAAAAAGCGTATCTTACACCAAAAATAGGAGTAAGCTCTACAGCAGATGGTAGTTTTCTTAAACAAGAAGCATATGAAATAGCTAGACAGTTGGGTCGTGAGATAGTAGAGCAGGGTGGTATCATAGTTACAGGTGCTTCTAGTGGTTTTCCTTATTGGGCTGCTCAAGGTGCTAAACAAGCTGGTGGTTTATCTATAGGATATTCTCCGGCCGTTTCTCCTAAAGATCATGTTGAGATATATCGTCTACCACTAGATTATATGGATGTTGTCTCATTTACTGGTTTTGGTTTTCCAGGACGCGATTTAGTGTTTACTAGATCATGTGATGGTATAATTATCGGTCCAGGACGTATAGGGACTATACATGAATTTACTATAGCTTATGAAGATGAAAAACCTATGGGTATATTACAAAGTGATGGATGGGAGACAGATGAGGTTATAAAGATGATTATAGAGAAGAGTCATAGGCAAAATCCTTATATAGTTTTTGATAAAGATCCTAAGGCTCTAGTTAGAAAAGTTATGGATATGATTAGACAAAAGAGGGGTGAATAAGGCAATTGCTTTACGTTTAGTTTTATATTAAGCTAAGGCAATATTGGAGGATTGGATGAGCGGTTTAAATCAACAGTTTACTAAACTGTCGGGCTCGAAAGGGTCCCGTGAGTTCGAATCTCACATCCTCCGCAGAGAAATGTTCTGGTATCAATTAAAACCTAAGACAACTCATGATTTTGATGAGTTAACAGATACGTATAATTCAAAGTACGGTAATTATGATTATGGTTTAGATTCTAGATCATTAGATAAGACTTTTGAATATACTTTTATAAAAACAGTGGGAGATATTTCAGATAAAAAAGTTCTAATATGTGGTGCTAATTCTGGCTATGAAATTAATATTTTATCTAAATTGTTTCCATCATCAAAGATTACGGCTGTTGATATATCAGATGAGGCATTAAGTAAGATTTCAGATGGTTTTAATAAAGTACATGCAAATATGGAAGAACTTCCTTTTAAAGATAAAAGTTTTGACGTGTATATAAATTGTCGGGCAATCCATTCATCTGATGTTGATATGGATAAGGCTTTATATGAAGCTATCAGAGTCACAAAAGATAATATTGTTATAAGTGTTTCAAATGGATATATGGTTGATGGTAAAATAGTGAATGGTATGTATGATTATGATCTTGGAAAAATTGATATAGATACACCATTAAAAGTTGTGGGTAAAATAAAAGAGACTTTTAAAAAAAATAATTATTTTACTATAGATTATTCATCCGAGGCAGAAATATTTATTGTTGCTGTTGAACAAAATAGTATATAAATTTTGTCAACTACCTAGTCAATACCTATTGTGATATTTTTAAAAAAGTTACACCTTTTATCATCATGAACAATCCTAAACTTCTTACTAGTGGTGACCCGAGTTTGGCTTATAAGTCAGTGGAGGTGAAGTTTGAACATATCAGGTCCGCACGTATAACATCGGTGATTGAAAGCCTTAAGGGGATCATGGTATCTCATAATCTCGACATTCTCCCAGCATCTGTCGCGGGAGTGAATATCCGTCTCATCGTGATCAAGGTCGATACGGAACTTGGACAAATTGTTGGTGATGTTTTGATTAACCCAGAAATCATCGATAACTCCATTTATCCTGATGCGCCTGAATGGGAAACCTCTGTCGTTATGCCTGGTTATGAATTTCGAGTGCCTCGCCCAAATCTAATCGGGATATCATACTTTGATTCGAGTGCAAATCGTAAGTGTGCTGTACTGGCAAAAGTCAATGCACGCTTAATGGCTCAACAAGTCAGCTATCTATCCGGGATGACTCCTTTCTGTCAGGTGATAGATCCTGTGCGTGATGTTCGTGTGATTCAACAGAACTGAAACTACTTTCCATACCACCCTCCGCCTAACGGCGGTCGGTGGATGTTTTTTATTTCAACCACACACAAAATTAAGTTATAATATATTCATGAACATCTTCACTGAAATAAGTATTATCTTAATAGTCACAACTATTATCTCTTTGATAATGCATTCACTTAGGCAACCACTTGTTATCGGTTATATATTGAGTGGTATAGTTGTCGGTCCTTATTTTTTAAATATATTACAATCCGCAGAGCAAGTAGAATTATTTTCTAAAATAGGAATAGTTATACTTCTCTTTATAGTTGGTCTAGGATTAAACCCATTAGCCATAAAAGAAGTTGGCAAGGTATCATTTTGGGCGGGTATAGGGCAGGTTGTATTTACATCGATAGCTGGATTTCTGTTGGCTAAAGGTATGGGCTATGAGACTATAACATCTTTATATATTGCTATAGCTTTAACTTTTAGTAGTACTATTATAGTTTTGAAACTTTTAACAGATAAGGGTGATTTGAATAAATTATATGGAAAAATCTCTATAGGAATATTATTAATACAAGATTTAGTTGCCACTGTTGTATTATTGTTGATTGCTACTTTTGCAAATAGTCAGGGTATGAGTTTTGAACAAACCATGATGTTACTCGGATTAAAAGCTTTAATAATGTCTATTATATTAATAATATTTTCAAAATACATATTACCTAAAATTGGAAATTGGTTTGCATCATCGCAAGAGTTGTTATTTATTTCATCACTTTCGTGGGGTCTTGCGGTTGCGGCATTATTCGCGATGTTTGGATTTTCTATAGAGATAGGTGCATTAGTTGCCGGTATAACTTTATCCATGTCTCCATTTTCATATGAGATAGGCTCAAGAATGAAACCAATAAAAGATTTCTTCGTAACAATGTTCTTTATTCTTTTGGGAGCACATCTTATATTGACGGATATACAATCTCTTATTGTTGCCGCGGTTATATTATCAGCTTTTGTTTTAATAGGAAATCCTATAATAGTTTTAATGGTTATGAATGTGTTGGGTTATAAAAGAAAGGTCGGTTTTATGACAGGTTTAACTGTTGCACAGATTAGTGAGTTTTCATTAATATTGGCTTCTATAGCTTTAGCTTATGGACATATCACTCAAGAAGTGGTTACTCTTATAACTTTGGTGGGTATCATAACAATAGCGGGATCATCTTATCTTATACTTTATGCAGAGAGAATATATAATTCTCTACAGACATTTTTAAAAATATTTGATATACCTCACATATCTTCTAAAGATATTAGAGAGGGGAGAAAAAAGAAAAATGATGTTATCCTTTTCGGATATGATAGGGTGGGAAATTATTTTACAGAAGCTTTGGATCATTTAAAGAAAAAATATTTAGTAGTTGATTTTAATCCAAAGTCCATAAAAAAACTTGAAGATAAAAAAATAAATCACAGATATGGTGATGCTGAAGATGTTGAATTTTTGGAAGAACTTGATTTGGTGGATACAAAGATGATTATATCAACCATACCTGATAAAGATGTTAGTATGACTATGTTGAAATATTATAGAAAAGTTAATCCAGCAGGTATAGTTATATTAATATCTCATGATGTGCACGAGGCCAAAGAATTGTATTTAGCTGGTGCGTCTTATGTCGTTGTACCGCATAACTTGGGTGCGCATCATGCGGCGCATATGATAGAGGAGTATGGTTTTGATGTATCAAGGTTTGATACAGCTAGAAATAAACATTTGAGTAAAATCTCTGTCTAAATCTTAATTGTAATAAAAAAATAATCTATACTTTTTTCGCATAGATTATTTTTTATTGAGATTATTATCCTAATATTTGTTTTACGAATCTCTCGAATACTGTAGGATCATTTTGGGCTAGATCAGCCATTATTTTTCTATCGACCTCTATGTTTTTCTTTTTCATTATACCGATGAATTTACTGTAAGTTGTTCCATAAGGACGTAGACCAGCATTTATTTTAACATTCCATAGTCTTCTAAAATCACCTTTTTTATCTCTTCTGTGAGCGAAAGCTGTATTTAGAGAGTGAACTATTTGTTCATAAGCTAATTTTTCTTTACTTTTTCTTGGACCTCTGAAACCTTTGGCCATCTTAAGAACATTTCTTCTTGTTTTTGCGGCGTGAACACCTTTTTTAACACGTACCATATATTTGTATTATTGATTATTAGATTAATTAGTAATTTTAGAAAATTATATATGAGCTAGGAAACGTCTTTTTTCCTTATTTGTCATATTGAAATCGACCATTCTTTTTTTGTTTGATCTAGTTTTTGCATTTTCTTTAGAGTTGAAGTGGTTTTGACCTGTTACTCTAGCTTTTATCTTTCCATTTTTACTAACCTTTAAACGTTTAGCAAATGATTTATTTGATTTTACTGCCATGTTTTTATTTAAATTAAATTATTAATAATGAATTATTAATAATGGTCTCGAGGCGGGGAATTATATTCCGAACTTTTAGTGCCTTGTCGACATTATTATTTCTTCTTTTCTATGGTTATAACTGGACCTTTTGGACCACGTTTTAGTGGTACAGATACTTTATAATCCACAGAGATAAGATTAAGGAATTTTTGTAATCTAGAGTTTAAGAATTCTTCAGGAAGAAACTTAGATCTACCAGATACGAATAATTCAGCTTTTACTTGATGACCTTCATCTAGCCATTCTGAGGTTTTTTTAGCCTTCATGGAAAGATCATTCTCACCAGTACCTATCTTAATCTGTATACTTTTGACTTCAACCGCTTTAGCATTGGCTTTAGAGGCTTTTTGCTTTTTGTTTGCGTCATACTGAAATTTACCATAATCCATGATTTTTGCAATAGGAGGATTGGCATTTGGGG
>CAZSTO010000030.1:0-9664 GCA_964610005.1 uncultured Candidatus Saccharibacteria bacterium | reverse complement strand
CCGAGTTTGTATTTTATATACATATTATTTAGAAACGGTAAAGATGCAGCTCCTACAGCATTATAATGTCTAGTAACATAAGCAAACAGAGCTGGATGGTTCCATGCTGACTGAATCCCCATTATATCTGCAGCAAGAACTGGTGCTATGGTAGCTGGATAGTTCACGTTTCTGTAATCGAATTCACCATTAGCATTCCAGTTTTTATCATCTTGATTGGGTTCAAACCTATGTCTAATTCCCCACTCTGCCATACCAACATCTTCTTGAGCATATGTTTGTCTACAATATGTTCTTACATTATCCTTATACAAATAACATCCAAGTTCTCTACCAACATCACTTTGTTTAACAAAAAATGTTTGTGTATCTTCTTGAAATAAATCAGGGTTACTTGCAGTTGCTTTGATACTAGAATCATTTAACATAACTGCTGCCATAACCACAGGTAATTTCCTTCCGGCCTTATGTCCTCCATCATGATAAAATCCCGCCCCTGGATACTTTAGGTATTCATAAATATCGATACCATTCTGTATCATCCTTATAGATATAGCTTTTTTATCATTAATATTCTGATTTGTATTTAACCATAAAGCAACAGCACCGAATTTATAAGCAATCTCTCTACCATATGATGAGTTTTTTCCAACAGGATCATTATAGAAAATACCATCGGCCGTATTATTTACAGGCATAACATTTCCACCAATCCAATGAGAAGACCATTCTATCCATGGCAAACTAGGCATACTAGCATATATCATAGATGTTGCAGGTGTTCCAGATACCGTATCTAAATTCTTTAAAATATTCCAATTGATTTGATTCACATTCCAACGTATTGTTCTATCAGTACCATAAATACTTGGACGAAAAGATCCCTCTGCTGGAACTGTAGGTAAAACAGTAAGAGCTGAAATACTTTTAATAAAGTTTGTTCCTCTACCACTTGGATACTGTCCGGCTTTTGAAGAAACAAGTACATCATTTGGTTGCAACACTAGATTAGGAAGTTTTAGAGCAGCGTTTTTTTCCTTAACATACCTTATAGCATCAGTGACTTGATAGAATACATCTATCTGTTGACTAAACCCTTGCCCTTGAGCTGGAATAGGATTAACCATTGAACCATTCATATCCCAATCTGGTACAACCTTACCACCCTCAACATGTGAAGGAATAACATATGGACCAGGACTTATACTTGTAACAGTGACAGGACCAACAACCCAAGGTTCACCATTGGCAAATTGTCCACAAGGTCTTGCTGTTGAAAATGTCCAAGTTATATCTCCACTAGTCACAGAGGAACAAACTTGATCACCATACCCTACAACCTTACCACTACTAACCTCAGACCAAGTTTTTGTAGTTAACAAATCATTGATCCTGGTTTTTGTCTTAACACCTAATGCACCAGTCGCCGGGGATATATTATATTTATTTTGAAAATCTATCAGGGCTTGTTTTGTCTTAGAACCAAAATATGTAGTTTCAAAACCCTGAGAACCAGGCTGTCCTGAGGTTTTATTTATTGTTAATCCATTGTTATTGAACAATGTTTGCAGCTGTTTAACAAAACCATGTGTATCACCTAGTTTTAGATCTGGTTGCTGTAATGGATTAATGGCCGCACTTAAAAACAGCGGGGATACTAAGATTAATAATAATGTTATTCTTTTATATGTATTCATGTTTATTTATGGGTAAATAATAAAAACTTAATAATAAACTGCACTAATATTATTATACCTTATATAAACAAGAGTTTAAATATAATTTAACTCGTCAAAAACCCTTTCATATTGTGAAATAGCTGTCTCTACTGTATTTCTAGATAATATGTAATCTGCCCCACTATGAGCTATTTCATTACGTATCTTATGTGCTGACCATGCACTATCAAGAGAATTTAACTTTGATCTATCAGCATTCTTTAACATCTCCCCTATATTTTCTCCAGGAAAACCACTCCTCTTTAAAACTTCTTGTAACATTATATCGGCCTCCAATATAGCCAATTTCCAATCTGATTGATTTGCAGAATTATAATAACGACCAACTATTTCCCATCTAGGATTAATAATACCATTTGTGTCTGGGGCAGTATTTTCCATTATTTTTTCATTGGCTGCATCTATCTTTTCTTCAGCCTTTATCTCCTCCTCTGTTTCAAATTTCTTTTTATATTCATCGATAATCAATTCTCTTCTGAATTTATTATAATAAATAATCATTAAGAATAATAATACAAAGAATATTATTGCAGAAAAAATGATAATCATTATAAGTGAAAATAAATCTTTAACTCTTGATTGAGCCTCATCTATCAAAGACGGTGTTTTATTTACACCTATAACCTGACCCCTATCATTCAAAATCTTGGTTTGTTGTTCATTGAAAACTTTATTATATGTATCCTTAAAACTAAATTCTTTTTCTGATTCATTGGTGCCTGATACTGTATTTGTATCTATAAATCTTGGTATAAAAACAAAAAGTAAGGCTATTATACCAAGAACAAGTAAAACAACTTCTTCCCAAGAAACCCCTGTTGGTTTTGGTGCTTCTTTTTTTTCTACAGGTTTTGCATCTGCCATATATTATAAATTATAACATCTTTGCTATAGAAAATAGAATATCTTCTCGATCTTTATCTGCCATAAATTGTAAACCAAGAGGCATATCATTTGATGCTTTATCTTTGTATGGAATAGATATCGCAGGCATACCAACCAGGTTAGCTGTAACCGTAAATATATCTGCTAAATATAAAGTCAGAGGATCACTTATCTTCTCGCCTACTTTAAATGCCGTATCTGGAGTTGTTGGTGTAATTATGGCGTCTATATCTTTGAATTTATCTTGTATATCTTTGGTCAATCTTTCTCTAAGTATTAAAGCTTTTTTATAATAAGCATCATGATATCCAGCTGATAATATATATGTACCCAATATAATCCTTCTCTTTACCTCAGGTCCTAAAAGCTGACCACGGGTTTGCAAATAATCTTCTATACCATCTTTTGTGTCTACATGGACTCCGTATCTAACACCGTCATATCTTGCCATATTTGAGGAAACTTCTGCCGGAACTAATATATAATAGAGTGCTAAAGCCTCTTTTAAAAGTGGTACTGATATATCGACGACCTCTACTCCTTTTGATTTAAGATTTTCTATAGTATTTTCTATACTCTTTTTTACCTCATCTGATACACCTTCTGTGAAAATAAATTCTCTAGGCACGCCAACTTTTAATTTATCTTTTTTAACAGGAATTTGTATTTCATGTGTTGTACTGTCAAGTTCATCTTTTCCTTTTATAATATCAAAGACATTTTCTACATCTTCTATATCTTTAGCAAATGGACCTATAACATCGAAAGATGAAGCCATGGCCATAAGACCGTGACGTGACACTGATCCATATGTTGGTTTCAATCCATAAACACCATTATATGATGCAGGTTGACGTATAGAACCACCGGTATCTGATCCAAGTGACACCAAACACATATCACCTGAAACTGAAGCGGCTGATCCACCTGATGAACCTCCGGCAACATAAGCTGTATTCAAAGGATTTTTTGTTACCCCATAAGCAGAGTTTTCTGTTGATCCACCCATGGCGAATTCGTCCATATTTGCACGACCTAAAAATATAGCACCTGCATCTTTTAGTTTTTTTGTAACAGTAGAATCATAAGTTGCTATATAGTTTTCTAAGATCTTTGATGCAGCACTAGCTACTTTACCTTTTATTAAAATATTATCTTTAAAGATCATAGGTACACCGAAAAGTTTTTTTGAAGATAGAATATTTTTTATTTCATCTTCTGATTTACCCTCCAATTCTTGATCAGCTTTTTTTGCAAAATCTAATGCGTCATTAAAAACTTCCAATACAGCATTTATTTCTGTATTTTTATTTTTAATATTTTCTAAATACTCTGAAACTAAAGACGTTACAGTTATTTTTTTCTCTATTAATAATTGATGAAATTCTTTTATATTTTTTACCATAATTTTATTTATATTATTCACTATCACCACCTATAATCTTTTTAACTTTCACAGCATTATCTTGATGATGTGGAGCTTTATCTATAATCTCTTGTGGAGTCATATAATCATTTGAAGTCTCTTCATCTTCACGGGTTTTATTTGTTGGGGCAAATCCTTCTTGTTTCAATAAATCATCAGATATTTGTGTATCATTAACCATATCTATAAAACCTATTATGGATTGTAAGTCTTTGGTGAATTTAGTTGTTTCAGCATCTGTTAAACTTATACGAGCCAAAGAGGCTATATTCTTAATATCTGATTCTTGTATCTGTGTCATATAAATATGAGTTTAGCATAACATGTGTATATAAAAAACCCCTATAAATTAACCCACCTTCTCGTCAAACTCTTCTTCACTTAAAATAGTCACACCTAACTCATTAGCCCTATCTAACTTACTTCCTGCATTTTCTCCGGCTAAAACATAATCTGTCTTCTTAGATACACTACCAACAATATTTCCACCAAGCTTTCTTATTATCTCCCCCGCCTCATCTCTAGAATATTTTGTCAAACTGCCTGTCAAGACAAAACTCTTTCCATTAAAAAATTCATTTTTCTTTTCACCTTTAATCGGCTTTTTTATTTTTATAAATTCTAATAATTTATCCAATAAAATATTATTTTTTTCTAATTGAAACCAATCATAAATATTTTTTGCCACCACTTCACCTATTCCGTATATATTTTCAAAATCATTCAAACTCATCTTTCTTAATTTACTAAAATCATAATCACAAACCTCTGCTATATCGCGCGCAGTTTCTTCGCCTACTTGAGGAATAGATAAAGCAAATAACAATCTATACATATCAGTATTTTTTGCATGTTCTATAGAGTCTATTATATTTTGTGCTGACTTTTCACCCATGCGTGGAAGTATTTCTATATCGCCTTTTTTCAAAGTGAATATATCTATGAAATCAGATATCAAATCATTTTCCATAAACAAATCTATTTGCTTTGGACCAACGCCGTCTATATCTAAACATTTTTTAGATACAAAATGATAAAGTTTTCTCTTTGTTAATTGTTCTGAATCAAGAATCACACATCTGTATGCTGCCTGACCAGGTATTCTTTCTATAGAACCATCGCCTCCGCAACCATCAACTTTTTTAGGAAATTTAAAGGGTCTTGATTTTTCTGGACGTAAATCTTTTAATACTTGAATAATATCAGGTATAACATCGCCAGATTTTTGTAAGATAACAGTATCTCCTATCCTTATATCAAGTCTCTCAATCTCATCTTCATTATGAAGTGTGGCGCGAGATACAATTGAACCTAGAACTGATACGGGTTTAAGTATAGCCACTGGGGTTATAACACCTGTTCTACCGACCTGAAGTTTAATATCTAACACTTCTGTAGTTACTTGTTCTGTAGGAAACTTAAAGGCTATACCGAAACGTGGAGTTTTACCTGTATACCCCAATTCTTGTTGTAACTTTATATCATTAGTTTTAACTACTACACCATCAATCATATAATCTTGTTTTTTATAGACATTTTGCCAATGATGCCAAAATTTTATAACCTCATTTACATTAGAGACTTTCTTGAAATGATTATTAACTTTAAATCCAAGTTTTTGTAAAAGTTTTAATTCTTCTTCTTGAGTTTTTGGTATAGATATATTTTCAGTCTTTACATCCAACAAAGCGATATCATAAATAAATACATCCAATTTTCTTGATGCCGATACCTTTGGATCAAGCTGTCTTATAGAACCTGCTGCTATATTTCTCGGATTAGCAAAAAGAGGTTCTCCGTTTTTTTCTTGAATTTTATTTAATTTTTCAAAATTACTTTTACTCAACCAAACTTCACCTTCAACAATAACATCTATTTTATTTTTTAATTTTAATGGGATAGATTCTATAGTGCGTATATTATGAGTAACATCTTCACCAATAACGCCATCACCTCTTGTTGCGGCTTGAACTAATTCACCGTCTTTATATTCTAAGACAACTTTTAATCCATCTATTTTTAATTCACAAACATATTCTATATTTGCATTCAAATCCCTTTTCAAAAAACGATTCAACCTCTCATTAAAATCTTTGATATCATCCTCACTAAAAGCATCCGCAAAAGACCATTGTCTAACTTTATGTGTGACTTTTTTAAATTTATCCAATGGTTTACCTGCCACTCTTTGTGTTGGCGAGTTTGCATCAAAATATTTAGGGTATTTTTCTTCCAATTCTACCAGTTCTTTTTTTAATGAATCCAAGGCTTCAGGAGAAATCTCTTCAATATCCATAACATGATATTGATATCTATAGTGATTTATAAGCTCCCGGAGCTTCTGTATTCTCTTTAGTACGGATTCACTCATGTATATACTATATCATTAATATGTAATAGTTAAACCTCTCTCAACGACACGACGAGAGTCAACATTTGTAAGGTCACAACCAGATGAATTCATCTTTGTGTTATACCCTCTAGCTGTTATAGATGTCCTAACATCCTCTCTCAAAACATTAACTTTTGCACAATAATCGCCATAATCTATATCAAAGTTTGTTGTAATCTTCAATCCATTATATGTCTTATCTACAAATTTTACCCCTTTGCCGCATTTTACTATATTATCAAAAGTCTCTCTTGTACTAGAGCCAAATATAGCTGTATTAAAATCAGAATTTATATTAACTCCATTTATAATGGTATCTGTTGTGCTAGCAGTATCATAATACATAGCACATTCCATAGCTGAGTCAGCTATAAAAAAAGCTGGCTTAGAATTATTAGTAAGAGTATTTATTTTTATTTGTCTTAACACTATATTTGATATAGACAAAGATACAGATAAAAGTAATGTCATAGTAGTAATAGCTATAACCAATGAGACACCTTTTTTGTTCTTTGATAAGATTATTTTTTTGTATTTTCTAAATATTTTCAACATATTAATTTAAGAAATAATCTACATAATTAATGTTATATAATCTTTCGGTTAATGAATACGTTCTAACTTGTCCTCTTTCAAGCCATTTTATATTTACTATTAACTTAATCTCTTTTGAAGGTGCTGTACTTTGTGCTGATGGATCTAGCTCCCCTTTCTCTAAATAAAACTCTCTAACAAATTTAGATTTATCTGTAACTGAAGGATCTTCAAAACCATATATCACATCACTGGATGATGAAAAGTTCATAGCATCACAATTACCATTACAACTTGCAAAATCATATTCATCTACAGTCCTATTCATAACACATCTAACCCCCGTCGGATTATTCGCATCATCTATACATGATGCATCACCCGTTATACTAGACAACCAGGGTTGATTATTGAGCAGGTTTTGATCTCTTTTGTTTTTTATCACCTCTACAACTTCTTCAGCTAAATATTGTGCAGCTATATTATCTCTACTGCTTATAGTATTTCTAAGAGAAAAAGAAGATATATATATAGGACCAGTTATTGCCAAAGTTAAAATAAAGATAGAAATCAACGACTCCAGCAAAGTAAAACCTTTTTTATTTTTTGTAGTTAATTTCAACATATTTTAATCTGTATTAAAATTAGTTAGGTTTGGTAATCTTTGTGATATGAAAGTTTGAACAAAAAATGCCGACGCCTCAACATTTTCTGCACCAGACTCACCTTTTATTGCAACAAAAACAGATGGTTGACCATATATCCCAGATTGATCCAAAGCTGCTGGTATTTTTACATCAAAAACTAATTTATCTATATTTACATTCACCTTATCAGTTATAGCATATTGAGCTGGTATAGATTCTGCTGGTATATTATATGTAGTTTTTTGTATATAGTTATTGTTATCTGGAGATGGTATTAATTCATATTTAACAACAGTATCTGTTCCTGATATTGTAGATATCAAAGTTAAACTATTATCACATTTTTTACTAACACCTAAGGTCTTTTTAACTTCATCAACAGTGTTAATACCCTCATAATCACATCTATAAGCATAACCAGTCTTTATATCACGTATCATACTATCTATGGAATAATTTAAATTACTTACAACAGAACTTATTGCCTGATTTTTTCTGTTTATACCTATAATAGAAACTATTACGCCGCCAGTTATTAGCAAGACAACGGAAAACAACGATAAAGAAACCAGTGTTTCCACTAAAGTAAATCCTTTTTCATTTTTTACATTGTTCTTTAACATTTATTTTATTATTGACAATAACTTTTATCTATTTGTACCGCACCAGTCTTATATACTATTATAGAACGACATTCTCCACCATCAAAGCCTATATTAATTACAATAAATCCTGTCTTATGTTCTACAACATCTGGACTACCATTATCATAAAAGAAATATGCCTCTGGATTTGGTCTTTTAAAAATAATATTTAATTTAAACAGATTTGAAGCGTTACAGCTACCAGCAGTATTAATATCGCCAGTCAAATAACACACACTCAATATTTTACCAGCGCGTTTATTTTCTATATTATATATTTGATTAATTTCTGATTGATCATCAAATTTATTATTCATATTTTTATCAGAAAAAAATATGATTTGCTCTAATTTATCTATATCTATGTAGATACCCTGATTTGATGTCGTGGCAACAATATTACCATTATCGTTTATATTTGAAACCTTGGCACCTAGGCCTGATATTTGTGCGTCTCTAACTATTAAACCTATTTCATAAGCAGTATTTGAAAGTAAAACTGAACTATTCAACTTGGCATTATTAAATAAAGTTAAAGCACTTATTATTGCAATTATTGCTATAACTATCATCAACTCCACAAGAGTAAATCCTGTATATATATGTTCTTGATATTTTTTTAAAAATTTCTTCATTTATTTTTTTAATTTTACATACTTGAAGATATGTTATATATAGGTATAAGAACAGAAGCTAATAAGAATCCTACCCCAAGACCTAACAACACAATCATCATAGGTTCAATCAAGTCAACCAAGGTATCAACGGCATTCATAACCTCTTTCTGATAAAATCTAGCTAAAGTTTTTAATATCTCACCAACTTCACCAGTCTCCTCACCAACACGTGTCATGGCAACTAATATTCCAGGCATCTGAGGGTGTTTTCCAAAAGCATCTGAAAGAGCGAAACCTGATCTAACATCCTCTATCACTTTAACCATCATATTTTCATATATACTGTTATCCACCACAGATGAAGTTAACTCCAATGCCTTTATCATAGGTATACCTGAAGTTAACATAGTATTCATGTTATCGGATATACGTGACAAATATAATTTTTTATAAAGATTTGATATGTAAGGTATTTGTAATTTTATATGTGACACAAATACTTTACCCTTATCAGACAACATATATTTGATACCGAAAAAACCACCAACTACTATTATCAATAGAAATATCGGTCCGAAATCTAGCAAAAAGTTACTTGCTGCTATAACTATCTTCGTATACACAGGTATCTCTTGCCCTGAATCAATAATAATAGATGATATTTTAGGTATAACGACAGTAAGCATTAAAACCATAACAGCAACGAAGGTTGTAATAACAAAAGCAGGATATATCAAAGCATTTTTAACTTTTGATGTAACCTCATAATTTCTCTCCATA
>CAZSTO010000029.1:0-11305 GCA_964610005.1 uncultured Candidatus Saccharibacteria bacterium | reverse complement strand
TATATCATACACCCCTAAAAAGTCAAATGGACCATCAAAACGGGGTGGGGGAGATGAATTAAAAAATCCTTATTTTACAAGGTATTTATGGGAATTTGTTGACAATATGTGGATAACTATGTTTTGATAATGAGGTCTTTGACAAGGTCAAATCGAAGTGTTATAACTTGCTTTTTGAATCAGGGTATGCTATACTAGTGTTACCATTGTAAGAGTGGTTTTTAAATTGTGCAACATGTAATTTGTTCTAGAAGGTCTAGGTTTTCAGGGTTATAGTCTTACATAATCATTCTGGTTTGGACCATTTACAGAAGCGGGTGAACAAATATATAGATTACAAGTTAAGAAACGCTTATTTTACAAATAACAACAATAGGTTTTGTAGCTTTAATGTCAGGTGCGCTTATAAACACAAATGACATTAATACAAATCTAGATCAAAACAATATTATTTCTACTAGTACAGAAATAATCAGTACATCTACAACTAACAAGGTGAACAATGATATAGAATCAAAAGTCAAAACTTATTTCTCTGACACTCCAATAATGCAAAAAATTGCCTATTGTGAATCTAGAAATAGACAATTTGATACTGATGGTTCTGTAATCAGAGGTGTTGTAAACAGTAAGGATGTTGGTATTTTCCAAATCAATGAGAAATACCACTTATCTGACTCACAAAAAATGGGTATGAATATACACTCTGTTGAAGGTAACATGAAGTACGCTAAGCATCTATATGATACTCAGGGTACAAGACCATGGAACTCATCTAAACCATGTTGGGGTAATGCTGATAAGCTAGCTCTGAAATAATATTAGCAAAAGACATCGCTTAGGCGGTGTTTTTTGTTTTTATGGAAATTAAAAAAGCCCCGGACCGAGTTGGTCCAGGACGGGGGTTTGTGTGGGGTGGAGAGTGGTGTCAGTAGATGTCGGCACTGTTATCTTTGCCGGTATTGCGCCATTCTTCGAGAACAGATCGTGCACCTGCAGCCAGGCTGGACAATGCTCTTTTCCAGACAGGTGATTTGTTGTTATGGTAACCTCCACGGCAACCTTTTTCAGGTTGGGTGACAGGAGGGGAATTTGAGTAAGCCAGATACGCGGCTCTCATTCGACCAAGCTGCTTCTCATTGATGTAATCGACCTTCATGTTGTCGAATGTTAAAGAGGCGAGGCCGTTCTCATTGAGAGTGTTGAAGATTCTCATATTGAATCGACCCCTTGTAACGGTCAGACAGTCGCCTGGCGACAATTCGATCACCCCGTTATGTTTACGGAGGATGTTGACAACCGCTTCGTCTTCGATTTTGCTGCCGTCAGGTTTGAACAAGCTAAGCCTGCAACCCTGGTTTCATCTGGGTATATTCGAGAGAGTTCCTCTAGATGGGCGATTCTTTAGCACCATCACTTATCAAGGAACAACAGTATATTAATACTACAAAAATACTAAAAAGTCAACACATCTTAAACTACCACCCAACAAAATCACTCTCATTTTTACCCTCAACTATAACCCTCTTAACACCACCCTTATCCATTTTCTTAATTTTAACCCTCTTTCCGTCTTTATTTATATAAAATATTTCTGGCCAATGTTTATATGCTTGATATTTTCTATATATATCTTCAATAGACTCTTTATCGGGAAAGATCTCAGCGTCTTTTTTGTCTATCATTTTTGTATATGTGGCCTTCGGATGATTTTGTTGTATATATATGATTTGTTTATTTTCGTATCTATCTAATGCGGTTATCAACATAATAGCCGCTAATTTTGCCAACTCATCAGATAATTCAAGTATAGATATAGGCCAAGAGACTTCATCAAATTTTTTTTGATCTTGCATTATGATTGGACCATGATCCATCTCTGCGTCTATTTGTAATATTGTCACTCCTGTATTATTTTTATTTTGTAAAATAGTATATTGAAGTGGAGCGGGGCCACGTAAATCTGGTAATAGGGAAGGATGTATGTTTATAAAATCTACAGTTTTTAAATCTAATAGCACTTGAGGTAGTATTTTTCCATAATCACAAACTACACATATAGTGTCTTCATCTAATATGTTTTTGAATTCATTTAAAAATTCCTCAGATTTTAATTTTTCTGGTTGCAGGAAGGGGATATTGTTTTCTTTAGCCAGTTTTTTAATTGGTCCATCTATTATTATTTGATGTCTTCCTTGAGGTCTATCTGGGGAAGTTATTATATATGAAGGTTTTACTCCTTTTTCTAAAAGGTTTTTTAATACAGCCTCAGAGAAAAAACCTGTTCCAAAATATATAAATTTTATTTTTTTATTTTCAGTCATAATTTTAATGATCTATATGATCAGCTGGATCTATATATTCTATATTTTTAGCTTTATCTATAAATAATTCTCCTTTTAAATGATCGCATTCATGTTGAAACACATGCGCTAATATACCTCCGGCCCCACGAATCTTTTTTTGACCGTATTCATCATAGTATTCTAGAGTAACATTTGTATGACGAAGCACTTTACCATAATACCAACGTACAGATAAACATCCTTCACCGTCCATCCATTTTTTTGTTTTAGAGAATTTAATAATCTTTGGATTTATGCAAACCAGATTTGGAAAATTATCTTTTTCTTTTTGATTTAAAACTTTTTTAGATACAATAAAAATCTGTAGAGGTATATTAACCTGAGGTGCAGCTAAACCAACCCCATCGTCTATGGAGTCTAAGGTTTCATTCATATCTTTGATAATTTTCTGTATTTTAGGAGAATTTATTTCACTTATCTCTACTGGCTCTGCGGTTTTATCAAGTATAGGATTGCCTTTCTCGGTTATAGTTAATATAGCCATATATTGATATTACTATATAAGGTTTCTACTATCAACCTCGACTTTTATGTATGCAGGCAAGGATTTTAGATAATAATTTATGGGACTTTTTAAGAATTTTTCTTTGTCTATGAGTATATGCAAAGTAGTGTGTATCTTATGTTCATCTTCATATAATTCTGTGTATTTTTTCAGAAAATCTTTAATTAAATTTAAATCTCTTTTACTTTTTTCTGTTTTTACATGTATTTGTATATGAGTTGTAAATGGTGGTAATTTTAATTCTTTTAATTCATCTAGGTTTTCTGGGTTTTTTAATTTCCAAAAAGTATTATCTATATCTCTGGTTTGTATTAATAAATTTTTCTTTGTTCTATCGGCTATTAACGCTATTTTTTGATAAATAGTTTTTTCCATATTATATAAAGGTATAGCAAATAAACTTTCAAGAGATATTATTGCTGTATTATCAAACATATAATCTTCGGCAATAAGCTGATTTAATAGAAAATCATTACCTATAAATATAGTTGATTTTTTGTCTAATTTTTTGATTTCTGATTTTGTATTATTTTCATTATCTATTTTTATGATTGGTAAATCAGTCTTATCCTTTAATTCTTTATATACAACATCTATGTTTGCCCCTAAGGGTAATAGGTTTTCATTTTGACAAATAGGGCAGGGTACATCTATTGGCGGTGTTTTATGTCCTTCTGGGCAAACATAAACCCTTTTATTGTTTTTTATATCTAATTCTAATTTATTGTCACATGTGCCACACTTTAAAACATGGTGACAATCTGTGCATATGATACTGCCTGCTAGACCTTTTTTAAGTGTATATAGAAAAATATTTTCTTTATTTTTTTCTATTTTTTTTATAGCTGTAAATAATTCTGGTGAAATTATGTTTAATCTTTCTTTATAAATTTCGCCATCATTATTTTTCTTTTTTATTATAGTTTTATTTTGATTCTCTTGATCTATTATAAAAAGATTTTTATCTTTGAGATTTAATTTTGTTTCTATTTTATTTAATTTAATTTTTTTTCTATTAGCAAATTCTTCTAATATAAATCTATAATCAAATTTTTTGAATAAATGTCTATAATATTCTGATTCAGAATAATGAAGATTTATGATTTTTATATTTTGATTGTCTATCTTATATAAATCTATTGGTAATATTGAGTTTTTTAGCTCTTTATTTATATATTCTTT
The DNA here is from genome assembly GCA_964610005.1 of uncultured Candidatus Saccharibacteria bacterium. Taxonomy (GTDB): domain Bacteria; phylum Patescibacteriota; class Minisyncoccia; order Phycocordibacterales; family CAIZLB01; genus CAIZLB01. The sequence goes on along the minus strand of CAZSTO010000029.1, from coordinate 7,252 downwards.
AATTGGAAAAATATTTATCTCGTTTATGTTTTCTTGTTTAATTTCTATGTTATCACTCAGATTTTCTAATACTTTTTTAGGAATTATTTCTGAAAATATTTCTCCAAAGGGTCTAAGATAATAATTTGAAGTTTTAAGTATGGAAAATATAAAATCCAGAGAAAATAATTCCAGTCTTTTTATTTTATCTATTTTTCTAATAGTAAATGATTGAGATTTTATGAACTCCTTGGCTTCAGTTATAGAAACTATGGAATCAACGACTACCCAGATCTTTCTATTTTGTAATGGGGCCTCTATTATATCTCCAATATTAACATTCTCATTTATCCAATAAGTGAGAGATTCGGAAAAAGTCTTTTTTAAGATGGGATACACTTTAATACATTTCATAATCCTGTTTGTATAATATATAATATCATATATATGAATATTGAAGAGGAGATAAAAAATCATAGTATAGATTCAAGTATTTTTAAAGTTACACCCCGTGAAGTTGTTTATCCTAAAAATATACAGGAGATTTCTGATTTGATTAAAAAAGCCACAATAGAAGATAGACATATATCTGTTAGAGCTGGTGGAAGTTGCATGGCGGGTGGTTCATTAACAGATGATATTGTCATCAATTTAACCAAAAATTTTAAATCTATAAAAATAAATCAATACACCAAAACAGCCGAGGTTGAAATGGGTGTTTATTATCGCGATTTGGAACAAGAGGCCATGAAATGTAATCTTATGTTTCCTTCATATACATCATCTAAAGATGTTTGCGGTGTTGGTGGAATGTTGGGCAATAATGCATCTGGAGAAAAAAGTGTTAGATACGGTGCTACTATAGATAATGTTCTTTCCGTTAAAGTTTTTTTATCTGATGGTAATCTTTATGAGTTTGAAGAAATAACAGATGAAGAATGTTTGAGGCTTTCAAAACAAAATAATTTTTTGGGAAATATTTACAAAGAGATTAGAAATATTTATAGGGATTATGGTTGTGAATATATAGAAGCAGAAGGTGCTGTTAAGAAAACTGCATCAGGATATAAACTTGACAAGGTATTTGACAAGGAAAAAAATACTTGGAATTTAGCAAAAATCTTTATAGGATCTCAGTCAACTTTAGGTATTATCATTTCCGCCAGACTTAGATTAGTTGAAATACCTCTTCATACTAGACTTATAGCCATACCTGTGAACAGTTTAGGTCTTTTGCCTGAGATTTTAAGATTAATTATGGATAATAATCCAGAATCAGTTGAAACTTTTGATATTAATACATTTAATTTGGCTAAAAGTTTTTTACCTGAGGATACTTTGAGGGTTCAGAGATTTTTTAAAGAAGGTGTTGGTTTAATGATATTGGCTCAATTTGATAATGATGATACCGCACATAAAACATTAATTGATTTAAAAAAAATAAATGATCAAGCTGAATATGTTTATGATAATGAGGTAAAAACAAGTTTATGGAATATAAGAAGAGCTTCGTTTAGAGTTATGCGTGATTATCAATACGATAAACCTACAAAAAAAGCCGTACCTTGTATAGAGGATATAATAGTTCCTGTTGAAAAATTTGATATATTCATACCGCAAATGATTGAGATTTTAAAAATGGAAAATTTACAATATGGTTTTCATGGACATATAGGTGACGGAGCTCTTAGGGTGATACCTATAATAGATTTTGAAGATAAACAAGCAGCTATGAATAAAATAATAGTATTGATGAATAAGGTTTTTGGTTTGATCAAGGATGTTGGTGGTAATATGAGTGCTGATCATAGTGATGGGATAATAAGAACACCTTTCTTGAAAGAGTTTTATGGGGTTGAGTTGTATCAAAATGTGATTGTGGCGGTGAAGATGTTGTTTGATCCTGAGGGTGTGTTTAACAGAGGGAAGAAGGTGGGTGGTGAGAAGGATGGGTTGTTGGGGAGGGTGGGGTGATAAATTTTTGAAAATTAAAATACCATAGTCATTGTGGTGCCATTGCCATTTTCGCTTTCTATTAGAATCTTTCCATTCAAATATTTTTCTAAAAAATATTTTGCAGATGAAAGACCTATACCACAATTATTTTTACCCTTACTTGAATAAAAGTCATCAAAGATTTTTGATAAATTTTCATTTTTTATTCCTGTACCGTTATCTATTACAGATATAAAATTTTTGGTTTTATGTTTACCAGAAATTATACTTATAGTATAGCTATCTTTTTTATTTATTTTTCTATCTTGTATGCATGCTTCGTAAGAGTTTGATATCAGATTTAATAATATATGATTTAATATTGATTTATTGGTATTTAAAATATGAATTTCATTTAGTGGTTTATAATCTATCAATACTTCATTTTTCAGGTAATTGTTCTTAACTAGCTCTATTAAATCTTTTATCTCCATAACTAGGTCTGTTTTTTCATTAATATTTTTAAAATTAATCTGTTTTCTGATATTTTGTATCATCAGAGTTAGTCTATCGTGTGAATTTTTTATATTAAATATTATTTTTGAAAATTTTGAATCATTGATTATGTTTTCATTTGTTAATTTTTCCATATACAGATTCATGGTTTGTATTGGTGTCATGAGATCATGAAATAAGCCACTAGATAATTTACTAAATTCTATCAGGTGATATATTTTTGACAATTCTTCCATCTGTATTTGTTTAATTTCTTTTGTCTTCTGTTTAACCAATTTTTCCAGATTATCTCTCTCTCGTCTCAGTAGATTTTCACTTCTGATTGATCTATTAAGTATCCTATTTTGTTCTAGGTTAAATTTTATTAATACAAAAGCAATAAAAATGAATATTACAGAAAATTCTATTATATCGTTTATGTAGAAACCTGTTCCATACCATGTTAGTTTATTACCTACCTGATCTCTTAAATAATTGCCTATTACTATAGATGAAATCATTATAGTTAGATATAGGTAAACTTCTCTTGGTCTGGATGTCAGTGACATTATGACTATACATAGTATGTATGACATTAATACGGATGGCAAATCAAAACCCCATTTATATCCACTATAAAAATTAATGCCCAGTAAAGTATTAATTAGAATCAACTTAGATATATTTGGTCTATTATTCATGTTTAATATGTAAGACACCATAAATAAGGTTGGGATTATTAAACTAAAAATTAGTGGCAATAATTCTTCTTTTGTATTCCAATCAACAGGGTGTAAATATGTTGAGATTAATAAAAGTGAATACATTATAGATAAAAATATACAAAAGATATTTACATATGAAATTATTAATTTAAAATTACTGTATTCAATCTTAATTGTATGTGAATTCATTTTTGTGTAGAGTTATAGCACTTAAATATACTATTTGTATTCATTCCTCACCACTTCCACCAACCCCTTAAAAATGCTACAATAACCCCATGATAATAAACTTCTACGGCAATCAATTCGTCAAACTTCAAGTGGGTGATTCAGTTCTCGCTCTGGACCCCTTTAAAGGTGTAAAGTTCGGAGCTGACATAGTTCTTCAAACAACTTTACATGAAAACATGTCATCGGGACCGGATCTTTTTTATGGAAATAAGATTCCTTACATCATAAAAGGCCCGGGTGAATATGAAATAAAAGGTACCTTTGTTAAAGGTTATGAAGCCTATAGTAATTATGATGGTATAGATCATAATTCAGGTACCACTTATTATACTTTTGAATTTGATGGCATAAAAATACTTTTCTTAGGTGCTATTGCAAAAAGTGATAAAAAAATAAGTTTTGACGGTGATATTGATATGGTATTTATACCAATAACAGGGGATGGACGTTTTTCTCCAAAAGATGCTGCTTCATTTTTGAATGATATTGATTGTAAGGCTGTTATACCTATGGGCTTTACTGATGTTAAAGATAAAAATCTGCAAGATTTTATAAAAGAGATCGGCGCTGACGGAAAGACTGAGATATTAGATAAGTTGACCATCAAGAAGAAAGAATTAGAGAATTTAGATCAAAAATTGTATATAATAAAATCATAAATAATTAATATAAATATATGAGTACAGTTTCATATAGAAAAGAAGCACTTCATCATAAAATACATAGACATGCTAGAGCGCATATACATAATATGCGTCAGAAGTCAGATACTCATAAAAAGATATATGCTTTCTCTGTGGCCTTCATTTTAACTTTTATAGTATTTATGCTATGGTATTTCTTGTCTTTACCTAAAATATTAGAAACTTATAGAACGAATAAAGCCGAAGTTCAAAGGTTGAATGATAATCCTATAAATAAATTTAAAGAGATATTTTCAGGTAAACAACAAATAGATACAAATAATATAGAAATAACACAATAATTATATGGAAAATCCGAGTTTATATACTAAAAGAATTTTTACTAGTTCATTATCTTTACATGTTGGTGAAGAGGTTGAAATATTTGGATGGATACATGTTCGTCGCGATCAAGGTAAAATGATTTTCTTAGAAATAAGAGATAAAGATGGTCTAATACAAGCTGTGGTTTTACCAAATAAAACTGAGGCTTTAGAAGTCGCTAAAAAAATCAGAGATGAATATGTTGTAAAAGTTAAAGGCTTAGTAAATAAGAGACCTGATAGAAATGTTCAACCTGATGTGTTTAATGGTGATATAGAACTTGAGGTTAATGAAATAGAAATAATAAATGAATCAGAAACTCTTCCATATAATATACATGATTCATTGGCTATAAATGAAGAAGTTAGATTAAAATACAGATATCTAGATCTTCGTGGCAAAAGAGTTCATGACAACATAATCATGCGTGATAAAATAATCTCATTCTTTAGAGATTATATGCATACAAATGGATTCATAGAGATAGAAACACCTATACTTATGAAAGGTACACCGGAAGGTTCAAGAGAATTTTTGGTTCCTTCAAGATTACATAATGGTAATTTTTATGCTTTGCCACAATCACCACAACAGTTTAAGCAATTATTAATGGTTTCAGGTTTTGAAAGATATTTTCAAATAGCTAGATGTATGCGTGATGAAGATCAAAGAGGTGATAGACAGCCAGAATTTACGCAACTTGATTTTGAAATGTCATTTATAGATCAAGAGACTATACTTCAATACACAGAGAAAATGTTTATTGAATTGGTTAGAAAATTATATCCAAACAAAAAACTTTCAACCAATCCATTTACAAGACTTACATATAGAGAAGCGATGGAAAAATATGGATCAGATAAACCTGATCTACGTGTAAATAAAGATGATCCTGATGAGTTGGCTTTTTGTTGGATTGTTGATTTTCCAATGTTTGAGAAAATGCAAGACGGTTCTATAGCAGCGGCACATCATCCTTTTTGTTCAACGCATCCAGATGATGAAGAATTATTTATGGCGGCTAGCGCTGGATCAGATGATTTATTAAAAATCAGAGCCAACTCATATGATCTTGTTTTGAATGGTTATGAACTTTCTTCAGGAAGTATCAGAATACATAAAAAAGAAGTACAAAATAAAGTATTTCAATTGCTTGGTCTATCAGAAGAACAAATACAGGCTAAGTTCGGACACATGCTTGAAGCCTTTACTTTTGGATGTCCTCCACATGGTGGATTTGCTCCTGGTATAGATCGTGTGGTGATGCTACTTCAAAATGAACCAAACATCAGAGAGGTTATAGCCTTTCCAAAGACAGGTGAGGCAAGAGATCTTATGACAAATGCTCCAGCGGCGATGCCAGAAGAACAGTTGAAAGAGTTGGGAATTAAGTTGATTAAATAAAACAGCCGCCGCGAACCTTTTGGGTCCGGGCGGTTTTGTTGTGAGGGTGGGGTAGGTCAGGAATGTCTATCACCGACGGTGTCTGAGGTCCTTGCCGGTTGAGGATGAAGAAGAAACATCATAGTGTGATAGGACTGGATTTCCTTGGCGGTGAGAACTTCTTGCGAGGCAAGTTTGCCATAGGCTGATTGTAAGGCAGGTATCCTGTTTACATCTTTACCTCTTTTGCTAGGGTCGAAATATCTAACAATACCAGACGCTATCGCGTTCCGAAATTGTAGGAGTGAAAATTCTTCTGGAAAATCAGCTTCGAAAATGCCACAGACGTCTCTGATATTTAGTTGTATTCCCAAATCGTATGCAACATTCAGTATCGCCTGACTTTGACTTGTTGAATTTTCGACAACGCTTCTTAAGCGGGCTATTAAGTTTTCCATGACTTTGTTGGTTGGGGTTCTTGCCACCTTAAGTATAGTCACAAAAGCTTAAAAATCAACTATATTATGTTATAATCCAAATATGAAAAAGATTATTTTATCATTGTTAATATTGATTATTGTATCTGCTATATCATATCGTGTATATACAAAATATTTCTCATGGAATACATATACAAATGAGACTTATAAATATTCTGTAAAATATCCAAATAATTGGTTTATAGATAATGAATATTCAGATAAACCTATAGATACGAGGGGTGTAGATATGTATTTAGGTGGTGATACTGCTATATCAAATTATCCTCTAATAAAAGGACGAGAATCAAATGAAGAATCTGATAGAATTTTAATCTATTATAATTTTCAAAAAGTAAATAAAAATGTTCCATTGGATGGATTTATAGATAAAAAGACAATACCAGCCGAAAAAGTTGACACACAAGATATTGAGATAAATGGTGTTAAAGGTATAAAATATACTATTTTAAATCTGAGTGGTATAGGAGGTAATACAAAGAAAAATAATGTAACAATTCTCCTTAAAAAAGACGATATCTTATTAAATATTTCTTATGGTTTTGATGAGGGGAATCAGATGAATATAGAAACAATGGAGAAGGTGATTGATTCTATAAAGTGGTAATAAAAACTCGCGAGCACCAATTAAGGGCTCGCGTTTTGAGTTATTTATCATGACCGGTTTATTTTTTCCTTACCGGACATTGTGGGCAGGCACGGGTTGGTTCATCATTACCGGTCAGTCAAAGAAGGGTTTCGATGAGACAGCGGTCATTGATCTTGAGTCTCTCACGCATTACATCGTTGGACAACATCCAGTGATAATGCTCCTTGATGACCTGAATTACGGCCAGAATATCAGGTGATTTTTCTTGGTAATAAGTCATAGCCAACAAAGCAATTTTCCTTAGTTTATAGACCGTGATCTCTGATCGAGGTGGTATTGGGTTTGGTGGCTCAAAGGTGTTTTCCATCCTCTCGCAATCTGCGATACCGAATTCTACAGCCAGCCTTT
>CAZSTO010000028.1:0-11589 GCA_964610005.1 uncultured Candidatus Saccharibacteria bacterium | reverse complement strand
TAATTATGAAAAAAATTACATCATATATTACAGGTACTTTCTTAGTACTATATATAATAGTTGGGATATCCAATTATTTATCAGGAACATTTAGTAGAGACAGGTTTATTGGATTTCTAATTATTATTCTTGGAGCTTTCGTGTTTTGGATCCTTAATAAATACATAGCAGAAACTAAATTTGGTACATCATATAGAATTTTGTTTTTTATAACTTTATTGGCTTTTTTGAGTTCATATATTTTTTCTCAATCTTTAGGTAATACTGTTATGTATGAAAATATAGGATATATTTGGTTTACAACCGTTAAAATATCTTTTGGGTTAACACTAGTCTCTGGAATAATTGCATTGATAAAAAAGAATTAAAAATTTATATAAAAAATAAAGTCTTTCGGTGAAAGAAAATTTATTTTATACATTAACTGTTAACCACCACCTCCAACACCACAAAAGCATCTACAAATCTTATATGTCTGTAGTTCTCTATTGCTTTACTTAGTAAAGTAATAACTTTTTCTTTGTCTTTTCCGGAACGTAATCTCATACGAAGTTCATCCACGAATAAATCGTAAACTATTTTTCCATCCGTGTTAGTTGTCTTTAACTTATCTATATCTTCATAAACACTTTCACCTGCCACTATTTTATCTACTATATTCTCTATTATTTTATTACTTGGAATATTTAATATATTTTCTACTCCTTCTATCTTTTTACCATCAACACTTGATATGACTTTTTGTAATACAGATAAAGTGTCACGGAAAGATTCGTCACCAGATAATGCTATGAGTTTTGCTGATTCATCATCTATACTTAAACCCTCTTTTTTAACCACGTCTTTTATAACCTGAGTTAATATCTCTATAGTTGGTTTTTTAAAATTATGAACCTCACAACGTGAGATGATGGTATCTAAAATCTTATTGAGCTCTGTGGTAGCAAGTATATATATAACATGCTTTGGTGGCTCTTCTAGACCCTTTAGAAAGGCATTGAAAGCTTGTTTAGACAACATATGCACCTCATCAAGTATATAAACCTTATACGGTGATTGCATTGGTAATATAGATGCATTTTCTATAAGTTCACGTATATTATCAACACCAGTATATGATGCCGCATCTATCTCTATAATATCTACATCCTGTACACCAAGATCATGAGCAAATATTCTAGCAATAGAAGTTTTACCTATACCACGTGAACCTGTAAATATATATGCATGATTAGGATTCTTATTTTCAATAGCTTTTTTAAGTATGGATACTATATGATCTTGACCTAATACTTCATTAAAATTTGATGGTCTGTATTTACGATAAAGTGATGTGTGTTGTTGCATATATCGATAATTATAACAAATTTGACAGGGTTTGGATATTTGATAAGATAATGGCATATCTGGGGTAACCCGATGATCCAGACCTTTACAGTTATGACTGTCTGGTGACCATGAAGATATCTTTAGCAATCTAGCTAGAGATATTTTTAATTTAAATAAATTATCTAGATCTATTTCCGACTCTTTTATATCAAGCCTGTTAGCTGAAATATACTTGATTTGATACAACATAGCTCTTCTTTCGATATTCTTAGTGGTAAATTTATAAAACCTTTCACCTTCTTTGGTCTTGGTAGTAGTAGGTAAAACTATACAAGAATTTTTAGAGATCTTTTTAAGAATTAAAACCGGCCGACGAAAATTACCACCTTTACCATAAGCTTCTTCGCCTACATTTAATCCAAAATAAGACCACCATATTTCACCTTCAGAAAACTGCAAATCTCTTTTTCTGTTATTTATTTTCTTTTTTAAAATATTCCATTTATTATAATTATTCTCCACAAAAAGATATTAACAAAACACTTATAGATTTTTGATAAAGATTTTATAAACAAAATATAAATAAAAAGCCCGCCTCGGTCACAAGGACCTTGGCAGGGGTTTAGGGAGGGATAAGGAGATTGGTCAGCTGATCACCCGGAATTCCGGGAAAACCGCCAGGTGAGAAAACCGTTGATCTGGACGGAGCGCCATCAATTCGAAGTCAATAGCACCCCTGTTATCAGTCACGGACAAAATATGAGGTTGTCCGTGGTCCGTATAGATGTGTCCTAGGGCATATACCATTCGACCTAGATAAACACCTGGCACCTTCTTGACATAGCACAAGAGTTCCATGAGCCCAACAGGCTCCCAATGATCCTCCAACTTGTGTCGCCGAATACGCTTAGCAGCGTAATGAACATCAACCTGGTCGGTGAAATTGACATCACGTACCTGAATGACACGATGCTGGTTGCAACCTTGATAATGCTGATCAACAACCGACAGAATCTGGTCCTGAGCGGATTTCGGCATCACAATAGATCGAATCAATTTGGTAACATCACGACCATAATCGATATCAAGCCTATGCGCAGCCCCTTCAATAATTCCAATTCTTCTTCTTTCTGACATAATATGAATGTGCGTGTATAAATGTGTGTGTAAGAGACAGCGATACCTTTTCGCCATCAGGACTTATAATATAAACATATTTTGAGTAAAAAATCAAGTCCGAATACCCAAAACTATAACTTTCCCTCTAAAAACTTTATCACCTCCCCTGCCTCACTCATCTCCATAATCTCACCTCTTATATCTTTTGCATCATCAAAACCCGCCATATATGTCTTAAAAAATTTCTTCATTACCGCAAAAGATTTTACATCACCTAATTCTCTATCAAATATTTTTACTTGTTCTATTAAAAATTTTATTCTATCTTCCCTCGTAGGTGTATATTCATTTTCTATATCTTTAAAAAACCATGGATTACCGAACATGGCACGACCTATCATAGCACCATCAGCATTTGCATGATCGCATTTTTCATATCCATCTTTTATACTTTGTACATCACCGTTACCAAATATATATGGAACTTTTTTATCAGGATTATTTTTTGCAAATTCATCACGCATATTGACAACCTGCTTGACATAATCCCAGTTAGCTGGAACTTTTGACATCTCTTTACGAGTACGAGCATGTATAGTTATAAGATCAACCCCCTGATTAAGCAAAGTTTTTATCCAAGTATCTATCTCGACTTTATTATAACCGACACGAGTTTTTACAGTCACCACGAAATCATTATTTCCAAAATCTTTTCTCGCATCTTTGGCGGCTTTTATGACCTCTATAGCTTTGTCTGGATTTTTAATCATCGCGGCACCACATTTTTGTTTCTCTATGGATTTATCAGGGCAGCCCATATTTATATCAACACCATCAAAACCAAGTTCTATACAAAGTTTTGTAGCTTCATACATATATTGATATGTAGATGAAAAAAGTTGAGCAATAATAGGTCTTTGCTTATCTTTATCAAAAAGTAAATCTTTCTTGAGTTTATATTTACCTTCTTCTGTAGCACGTATCAAACCATCAGCAGATACAAACTCAATCCAATATATATCTGGCGAAGCCGCTTGTGATATCACAGTACGAAAAGCTATGTCTGTAACATCAGCCATAGGTGCGAGAACAAATAGAGGTCTTTTTTTCTCTTGTATTAATTTATCTATAAAAGACATATACGAAATAATACTTAAAAACCGGCAGATGACAAGGATGTACCGAGTTGTATCATAGTACCTATAGGAGTACCTCCACTACTACAACCACTACCAACATATATGAGACATTGTCCTCCTGAGACATATTGTCCTAACATATTTGTACCAGAAGTTGGATTACCCATCTTATACAAAACAGTTACACCCGGTTGATATATGAGAGGCAAAGTTGTACCTCTAGCATCCAATACATATAGCAATATATTTCCACTACATGTACATGGGACCATGGAGGTTGATTTTCCCCCGAAAGGCATAATACCTGATGCGGCATTACCAGAACCACCTAATAATGAAGAAGCTCCTAGAGCAGCTAAGGCTGCTAAAACAGAACTGTTTGAACTATCTTGAGTTGTAGAGGTTGTGGTGGATGTGGTTGTAGCATTTTTTCCATCTCTCTCTTTTTGATATTTAACAACTAAATCATTCATTACTGATCTTGTATAAAAATCTAAAATTAGAGAATTCGGTGTAAATGTTGTTGTGGCATTTGGGTTTGAATCTTTATAAACTTTTTGTATATCTTTATTGTAAACGATATGAAATCTTTCTAGAGCTGATTTAGTTTTTCCACCAAAAGAATCTACCAAATTAGAATTAGAACCCCAACTTCCTTCTGGAACATCTAATTTAGTTTCTGTATTCATATTTAAAAGATTTTGTAAATATCTTGTATCTGGTGCTAATGTACTTCTATACACAAGATTTTTTAAAAATGTAAAACCTGTTGGAATAATAAGATTATCAGCTGAAATAATCTTAGCAAAAGTAACTTGACTGAATGTCAAAATATATATCAATATCAATAGTTTTGTATAAAACCTCATATTTATATGATATCATGTATTAATCATTAATTAAATAATTTAATCAATACATAAATCAACATATGTCTTTAACAATCAAAAACATTATTGGCCGTGAAATACTAGACTCTCGTGGAAATCCGACTGTCGAAGTTGATATTTTATTAAAAGATGGATCTTTTGGCAGAGCCGCTGTTCCAAGTGGTGCCTCAACAGGTTCTTATGAAGCCCTTGAACTTCGTGATGGTGATAAAAAAAGATATCTTGGTAAAGGTGTTTTAAAAGCAGTAGAAAATGTAAATACAAAACTTCGTAAAGCTTTGATAAATAAAACATGGACACAAGAGACTCTTGATGAAGCTATGATAAAACTAGATGGAACAAAAACAAAATCTTCACTTGGAGCAAATGCTATACTTGGTGTATCACTTGCCTTCTCACACGCTGCCGCAGCATCAATGAAAAAACCTCTATACATGTATTTTGCTTCTATTGCAAAAACAGGTAAAAAACTTTCTTTACCACTTCCGATGATGAATATATTAAACGGGGGTCAACATGCTGAAAATTCAACAGACTTTCAAGAATTTATGATTATGCCAATAGGTGCAAAATCTTTTAAAGAGGCGCTTCGTATGGGTGCAGAAGTATTTCACAATCTAAAGAAGATGTTACATGATCAAAAACTTACCACAACTACTGGTGATGAAGGTGGATATGCCCCATCACTTCCATCAAATGAAGCAGCAGTAGAAATAATACTTGAAGCTATAAAAAAAGCTGGATATAGACCAGGCAAAGATATAGCTTTAGCTATGGATGTTGCTTCAACAGAATTTTATAAAGATGGAAAATACAATCTAGAGCGTGAAGGTAAAGTTGTTACAGCGGATGAACTTATAAATATATATAAAGATTGGTGTAAAAAATATCCTATAGTTTCTATAGAAGACGGTTTAGCTGAAGATGATTGGGAAAATTATCAAACATTCACAAAAGTTCTTGGTAAAAAATTACAAATAGTCGGCGATGATCTGTTTGTAACAAACATAGAAAGATTACAAAAAGGTATAGATATGAAAGTTGGAAATAGTATACTTGTAAAAGTTAATCAAATAGGAACAATAACAGAAACGATTAAAGCTATAAAAATGGCACATAAGGCTGGTATGACTGCCGTGATATCACATAGATCTGGTGAGACTGAAGATACAACAATATCACATCTAGTTGTAGGTACAGGTTGTGGACAGATCAAGACAGGTTCACTTTGCAGAACAGATCGTGTTGCAAAATATAATGAACTTCTACGTATAGAAGAACAACTTGGTAAGAAGGCGGTATTTGCAGGAAAAGGCGCATTACAAGGATAAGCAGAAAATTAAAAACGCCTCGAGAAGAGGTGTTTTTTTTATTTGACTATTTTATAAGAGATTTTATCGCTGTTGGGGTTATGTATTTTTTAGGTAAATTTATGGTACTCGAATCTGTAATAGCCTCAGATATTTTATACATAAACACATAAGAAATTGATTTTTTATCATCGATAGTATATTTGAATTCATATTCTGGTATAAATATATCTCTCACGTCATAAGTGTTCTTATCGATTTCAACAACTATCTCTAATTCACCATATAGATTCTTTAATAATTGTTTATAGTTTGACACATTTTGATCTCTACCAATTATATCACCAGTTATTGACTTAATAGCATTAATATTTATATCAGCAAGTTTATCTGTATCTATAGATAATACTATTTTCCTAGTATTAAATATTTTTGTAGCCTCTTTATTACTATATGGACTAGGATTATATGTCAAAGTAATTTGACTATCACCTTTATCTTCTTTGATTTTCAATATTTGCTTTAGATTTGGAAATAAAAGACTTTCTATCTTTTTATAGTTAATTTCATCAAATGGATTCTCGGATATCTTCTTTAACCCCAATAATGTATTTAGATCTTGAACACTCTCCTGTTGATTAAGTTTAATATACTGTGATGATTGAATTTTTGACAGCGCGTTTTTTCTAACTTTATCCGATACACCCTTATTCTTTAATTTAATATCTATCAAATTAGATATATTTAACATTTTACTATCTAATATTTTTTGTGACGATATATAAGTTTCTGACAATGTAGAGCCAACATATTTATATGATACATCTGAATAAGTTGTTGTAGCCAATTCTTTATTGTCCAGGAAGAACTTACTTTCTCCGTATTCATTGACATAAGTTATTTTCTTTTTTAAATCCACAGTTTTAGCAAAAACATTTTTATTTGTGACTGTCTCAAATGATGTAGTTGTACCGTTATTTTCAACAAAAACACCGGTATATATAGTCTTGGTCATACGTTGTTTCTTCAAAAACTCAGTTAAAGTATCAGTTCTATATAAATTACTTTTAAAATTTGCATCGAATTTATCTAAGGCATTATTGAATATTGTTTGTGTCGATTCTTCCGCTTTAACATTTATAGCAAATATTAACGATAGAATAAATATTGATATTTTTATTTTTTTCATAATTTTTATTATACAACATATCCTCTAATTAAAAACACCTCTGGGTGAGGCGTTTTTTTATGTTTGACTATTTTATATATAAATGTCATTATAATCAGGTCAAACCCCATCAAGTTAAATGAAAAACACCATCGGAAAATACTTATCTTTCATTCGCAATGTGTCTTACCCTAATCACAGAAACATCAGTGATTTCGTCGAGAGACTTTTGAACGGCATCACTGACTCTGAAACAGAGATCACAGGTGGGCAGGAACTATTTCTATCTGGGTGGATAGAGCAAATTATTCAAACCGGAGGATTGGAGGAATACTCAAAAGCTGCTGAAATCATCACCTTCATCAACAGCATCAAGCAACCGATAAGTCCTTTCGATACCACCGGGGCCTGATATTCACCACCACGACTCAAAACAACGGCGAGCAGTAATGCTCGCCTAATTTTATCTCACCAAATACACATCCAGCTCATCCCAACTCAACAACACCTCCGGATTACCAGATGCATATGGAGCCACTTGATATTGATCAAAAATAAACTTTATACCCTCATCCAAGATTACAAACCTCATAAGATTACTTTGATACAAGAATCCAATACTATCACCCGATAAACCCAGCCCCTCTTTCAACATATCTTCATTATATTGTTCACCTAAAGTTTTTTGTAATTTATCTGCCAAGATTAAGGTTATCTTTTTATCATTACCTTTTTGTAAATCCAATAAATTATCTATAGTAACCAATCCATTTTTATTAAATGTAAAAGTTTGTAAAGCGGTATTACCATGAGCACCACCTGTGAATGTATAACTTTTTATAATATAAGAAACGGTGTTCAAACTATTTGACTCTACTTTTTCATAAGATACATTATATTCATATTTAACAATAGGTCTATCAGGAAAATCTTTTCTTAATTTCAATTCATTTTTATACAAATCACCATCCATCGCCCATTCTGACTTCACGGATTCTAGATTTGATTTTATGTATTTTTCTACATCTCTATTGATATCCCTAATCTCAACCGGATATTTAATATTAATATTATAAAAATCATTAGATTCATTGACTGTCTTTTCGGTTGTTGTTGATATATTTATCAACTCATCAGGATTAACCTCTAAATGCCTTTTGTTTCTATTTGGAATAATTGTAAAAACTATAATAAAAAATAAAACTAAAACACTTAACAATGTAATGATTTTCTTTAAATTATTCATGTATATATTATATAACATTTTAAAAATAAAAAGTCAGGGCTATTCTTCTTTAAAATTACCACTTCTAGATTCCAATATAGCATCAATATATAAGATGAGATCATGAACAGCATCAGGATGAATATCTCTGCCCAACCTATTGAATAGCGCATCTTTTAAACCTTCATCAGCTCCAGAGATAATAAAGTGATATGCCTTCATACGATTTTGAAATATTATCAACTTATCACTTTCAACAAATTCTAACAACTCATGATTATCAAAAGCACTTATCATCAATGTGTCGATGTTATCTAAATTATTTTCCAATTGTGTCAAAATAAAATTAACATGATCTAATAATGCTTTAAATGTATATTTATTAATAAATGTACCTAATCTAGATGTTAATTCTTCCCCCTTAGTATAATCATTATCATTCATAGTATCATAATACTCCTGTAGTCTTTCTGATATTTTTTGTAAAGAAAATTTATCAAATCTATATAAATACTCTGAATTGTTATCATGCTCAATGATATCAAATATCATACCATCATATAGATCTGTTCCCTCTATTTGTGTTTTTGGTTTTTCTAGATTCATGTCTATGATTATATCATTTTATATTGATATTTTTACAAATTTGACAAAAGTTTATACTGTGATATAATACATACACCGGTCAAGCAACCCGGCACCTTAAAATGGCAGAACAACTAAGAATCAACAATGGCAGGTTATTCCTGCAAACGATCTCGGCGTGCTACCCTGACGAAGAAGTCAGGAAGTTTATCGTCAGGATGTCAATGAAGACTCCTGAGACCCCCATGTCTCAATCAGAGGCAGTGGCAGCGATTACATTGATCAATGCCACAAGCGTGCAGTTTGCACAAAAAGAACTCAGTCAGTGATCGATCGCCCCCCCCAAACAACCCCTTACCCTCCGCCTGGACCCCTCAAGGTCCATGGCGGGTTTTTTTTATTTAATATTTCCTTATCACCCCTGTCACCACAGCAACTATATTCAATGACTCTGTAGGGTAAATATTTTTATATCTTTTATTAGCTGGTTTTAGATAAACTTTATTACCCTCTTTTTTGAAATACTTCATCGTAAACCCTCCATCAACTTCAGCTATGACTATATCTCCATCACGAGCGTGATTCCTTTTTAATGCTACAACCATATCACCTTCTTTTATACCTTCTTCTATCATAGAATCACCTTTAACTTCTAGTATATAAGTCTGTGTCTTATCTTCTACGAGATAATCTTCTATATCTATAGTGTCCAAAACAGCTTCTTCTGCCTCAGATGGGAGACCTGCTTCAACCAAACCCAAAAACGGTATCTCACCTGCACCAGTCACAAGTGATATCTTTCCACTTGAATCTTTGTTTAGAAAATTTAAATCAACTAATTTATTTATTAATTTATAAACAGCATTTTTGGACTTAAATCCTGTCATATCCATAAGCTCAGCATATCCAGGCATACGTTTATGATCTTTATAGAAATTTATGATTTTATTTTTGTATGAATTTATCATCTTGAATTATTATAATATAAATGAAGATATCATGTGAGCAAACTTACCCATAAGCTGATCCATACCTTTTACACCACCCTCTCTTTTCATCTCACGTTTTGCATCTTCTAGACAATGTAATAAAAACTTATGTCTGAGAGCTTCTTTTTTATATGATTCACCTCTGATGATCTTTATATCTATGGTGTCATTAACCTTTTCTATCTGTCTTGATATTGTTTTGATTAACTTGTTTGTACTCATATACTTATTACATAAATTAATTATTATTGATATGTATTAAGTATAGTGAACTCAAGTTCACCTGTCAAATATTTTGTATGTGGATAACTAATTTTATTTATTTCATCAACTCCTCCAACTCTCCTCTCAATCTATTCAACTCCACTTCTCCACTTGATATTATATGTATCAATAAAGCCTTATCTTCTTCTTTTGCGGTTTTCATTTTTTCCTCAGCTTCAGCCATATCTTTTTCAAGTTGTTCTATCTGAGTTTTTATAAGTTGTATTTTTTGTTCAATTTCTGACATATATTTTATTAATTTGTAAATATTAATTCTTCAACATATTCTAATAAATCATGTACAGAGTCTTTAGCTAAATAATGACCTAATTTATCAAATAATTTTTCTTTTTCTTCTTCAATATCTACATCCAATACAGCATAATAAGCAACGAGTCTTCTTTTTATAACCTCTAAATCAATTGTAGCTAATTGATCTAACAGACTCGGATTATCTAATGCTGCTATTATTGTGGCATCATATCTATCTAAATCTGATTCCTTTCCACGCATAATAAATTTAATTTGTTCATATAAATATTTTAAGGAAACTTTATTCATATGCCTACCCATATGCCTATCTAACTGTTGGCTCTTCTCGATGTCTACATCATTTACAACATCAAGGTATTCTTCTACTCTCTTAGATATTTCTTGCAGAGCAAAAAGATCGAGTGTATCTAGATCATAAGAAGGATCTTCTAAGGCAGAAAGTATCATGCCGTCATATAAATCCGTACCATCTTCTAATGTTTGTAGTTTTGGTATTTCTTGAGTCATATATTGTATTATAACATCAAAGATTTTCCTCTCATACCCTCCACTTGATCTATACCAAAAACCCCAAGCACAGTCGGTGCTATATCCGCTAAAGTACCCTCGGACCGCATAGTAACATCACCTAAACCTACTGCTATAAACGGCACTAGATTGGTTGTATGAGCCACATGAACTCTACCTTCATCATCCTCCATCACTTCAGCATTGCCATGATCTGCGGTTATAAACGCCACACCGCCTATACTCTGTATATATTCAACTAATCTCTTATTCTCTCTGTCTACAGCTTCTACAGCTTTGATAACAGCCTCTACATTACCAGTATGTCCTACCATATCCGCATTTGGAAAATTCACCACTACAAAATCATTATCCTTAAACGCTTCTATAGCAGCATCTACTATCTCTTTAGCTTTCATTTCTGGAGCTTCATCATGAGTTTTGATATCTGTTCTACTATCTATCTTAACCTGAGTCTCACCTTCTTGAATAATGTCACTTTGACCGTTTAAGAAAAAAGTAACATGAGGAAATTTTTCAGATTCTGATATATGTGAATGTTTAACACCGATCTTTGTAAGCTCTTTGCCTAAAGTTGTTTCTATATTTGCAGGAGAAAAAGCTACATCGGTATTGAGATCTTCTCCATATCTTGTCATGGAAACGAAATGCAGATTCAATTCTTCTTTTTTATCTAAAATAGCTTTTGTTAATTGTTTTGCACGATCGGCACGAAAATTAAAGAAAAATATTCCATCATTTCTTTTTATAGTGTATTTATATGGATTATT
>CAZSTO010000027.1:0-11716 GCA_964610005.1 uncultured Candidatus Saccharibacteria bacterium | reverse complement strand
CTTGGGGCACTCGTATTACCGCTGCTGCTGGCACGAGTTTAGCAACCCCTTATTCATGAGGTACAATCAATAAACTTTTTCCCTCATAAAAGGTTTTTACATACCTAAGTACTTCATCAACCACGCGGCGTCGCTCCGTCAGGCTTTCGCCCATTGCGGAAAATTCTCGACTGCAGCCACCCGTAGGTGTATGGGCCGTGTCTCAGTCCCATCGGTGAGGGTCAGCCTCTCAGCTCCTCTAGACGTCATTGCCTTGGTAGGCCATTACCCTACCAACTAGCTGATATCAAATAGGCTCGTCCTTAAGCGTTAAAACTTTACTCCGTAGAGACTATCAAGTATTAGCATATCTTTCGATATGTTATTCTTGACTTAAGGGAAGATACCTATGTTATACTACCTCGTCTGCCACTAAGACAAATCTTGATGTAATCTCAAAGTGTCTCCGTTCGACTTGCATGCCTTATCCACGCCGCCAGCATTCATCCTGAGCTAGGATCAAACTCTAATTAAAAAACTCAAACAGAACAAAAGAAAGGATTTGATTAATTAGTCAAAATATTTGGATAAAATATTCTGAGCTGTTTCATTATATATAACTTGTATTGCGTACAATTGTGATGTATGTTTTTTTGTCAAAATTCTATCCTGGGAAACCCTTCAAGACCGTCGATGATCTTGTGTTCAATTTCCACACTGTATGGTCGTCTATTATACTCGAAACGATAATAAAGTCAAGCAACTTTACTCACATATTCCATACAAACAAAGACATAAATACTGTAAATATTTATGTCCTTGAAATACCTATATAAAATAAAGGTTTTTTAGCGCCTTAAACGACCCACCATAATAGATTTTTACCTAAGAAATATATCATATAGAAAGCTATTATCATGAACGGACCAAAAGGAATCTCGGATCTGAACTTAAAAGCGGGTATTTTATTGGCAAAATATTGTAATTTTTTATGATGCAAAAACTTAATTCTTTTTCCGAAAGCATTATTATCAGCATTAGAAAATGCCTCAAGCATTTCTCTAATCAATGTTATACCTAAGACAACAATAGCGCCTATCCAAAAAGAATACATGACCGCTGTGAATCCATAGGCTGTTCCCAATCCCCAACCAAATATTAAAGCAAGTTTAGCATCACCAAAACCCATCCATCTTCCGCCTGAGACGATAAAGAATAAAGCAAAAGGTAATGCAACTAATGGTCCTGATAATAATCCAGAAAAGACTGTGATCATTTCTGGTTTAAAAATTATCAAACTAATAATCATTTTCAATAAAGCAATACCTGCTCCAACATACACCAATAAATCTGGTATGATTTTATGTTTTAAATCATATACAAATATACAAATCAATATAGACAGTACAGATAAATCGAAAATATAAAATAAATACTTTATGAATGGTAATTTAACTAAAGCAGATAATATATCTGCCCTATCAAATATATTATTACCTATGAATACACCTGCACCATTTAAGAAATAAAAATATGTTATTAGAACAAACATTAATCCAGTTAATAATTCCACTAATGGATATTGTACAGATATATTTGACTTACAAGTACGACAACGACCTTTATACATCAGATATGAAAATACTGGTATAAGATCTCTTTTTGTTAAATGACGCCCACAAGAAAAACATTTTGAACGACCTTTTGAGATACTTAAATTGGTGTTATAGCGAAATATAACCACGTTCAGAAAACTACCTATAGTAGCACCGAATATAAAGGACAATATTAAAATTGTTAGTGACATATGGGAGTATTATAGCATAAAACTACTCAGTAAATTTAAATGAATTTACTATATTATCTATATCTTTTAGATGGTCTTCTACCAATGGAAAATAATTTATTTCATATATATTACCTTTATTAGCTACAATATATGATACTTCTTTTGAATTCTTTCCTGGCATAGAAGTGTAATCACTGACATATATTAGTCTGTAACCTTTTATACCGCCAATCATATAATCTTTTACATCTATTTTTCCATTTTTAGAGTAGGAATTTTTAATTTTCTCAACCCACAATTCTGTTGTACCATCATAAGGCTTCACGTAAATACCAACGTTTTCAGT
The DNA here is from genome assembly GCA_964610005.1 of uncultured Candidatus Saccharibacteria bacterium. Lineage (GTDB taxonomy): Bacteria > Patescibacteriota > Minisyncoccia > Phycocordibacterales > CAIZLB01 > CAIZLB01. Next base: position 9,602 of record CAZSTO010000027.1, on the reverse strand, counting down.
ATCCCCACCGATTTTCTTACCATCAGGTATAAAGAATCTTGTCTGAAATCCTAGATCAGGATTAGCTGATCCAAACCTTGAACCTTCAGGATAAACCAAGCTAAATTTAAAAATCTTATTTTCATAGATATTTCCCGGCAGAAAAACATGTTGACTCTGAACCAATCTCTCCTTTTTATTTTCTTTAAATACTGAATAAGATAAAAAGACTATGACTAAAATAGTTGATATTATTAAAATTTTTTTCATACTTAAATTGTATCACGATGAATATACCTACTACAAACAAGATCTGCGGGCCCACTCCGACTCGAACGGAGAACTGCGCGTTTGGAGTGCGATGTTTTACCATTGAAACTATGGACCCTTAAAACCAAACTGAGTATATACTAGCATGAATCCCACAAATTAAAAATGACCCCTTGGGATCATCTTTAGTTTCTTATTTTTTTGATTCTTCGTAAACCTCTCTTTGTCTTGTAACCTTGTTGTATTTTTTAAGTTTTAGCTTAGGCATAGTTGAAGAACCTGGTTTACCAGACTTCTTCATATATATAACTTGACCTGTTTTTTTATGTCTTAATTTTACTACTTTTTTTTGTGCCATATTTTTTCTAAATTAAATTTATTAATTTGGTGCGCAGAGAGGGATTCGAACCCCCGTAGACCGAAGTCGTCTGATTTACAGTCAGATGCGATTGACCACTCCGCCATCTGCGCTTTTGTGTATACAATATATCTTTTTTTTGGATAAAAGGCAAATTTAGCTATTATTCCCCAACAAACACAGTTTCAAACTTGACTTTATCCTCCATGACTTCTTCTGCATTCTTTCCTCTGTGTATAGCATTTCTATAATACTTTTTACCATTTATCATATCTATACCATCCTTATCACCAAATAATTCTCTTATTGTACCTTCATCACATTCTGATGGACTAGTTTTTTCACCAGTTATTTTAATAACTTTTTCCATCAAATCCTCATCCCCTTCTAACTCTAATACAACACTAGGGCCTTGAGAAAAATGTTTAGCATTTTCAAATTGTACTTCCTGTGGAATATTTGTATACATCTCACCGTTCACAAATTCTAAAGGAAGCATTTTAACAACTTCTCTTTTTATATCTATACCATTTTCTCTAAAAATATTTTTTATTTCTTCATGTTTAAAATAAGCGTCAGGTTTAATGACCACTATCATTGTATTTTTAGGTTCTTTTTCTATTAAATGTTCGATTGATTCTGGTTTCATATATTTATTCAAATTTATCAAAAGTTACAGTTCTAATATTATCAAAATCATAACCATAATGTTTAAATACAAATCTAGGATCTTGATCAAACTTATTATTCCAATCAAATCCTAATTTTCCTGCCATCAATTTTAATGATTCAACATCATCACCTTCCAACTCAACATAAGGTGGTATTTGTGGCCAAGTATCTATATCCAAAGTTACCCCATCAAGTTCAAATGTATGACGATATTTTTCAACAATACGATAAGCTGTCCAACCTATGGTTTCCATAAAAGATTTAGCTTTATCCATATCAGATACAACAAACTCTATCTCTGTGGCGCCATCTGTTGTTTTATCTTTATTTGATTTATAAGTTAAAGTGATTTTATCTCCTTTCTTTCTAAGTTTAACTAGATATTTTTCTCTTAAAGATTTTTCTAAATCATCATAAAAAATAATCTCATCTAATTTTACTTCGCCTTTATCTATAGCGTTTAAAGACTTTAGCTTTTCTATTAATTCAGATTTATTTATATCTAGAAATCTGGTCTCTATCTCTGTATTCATATTTATATTATATAGTATCTTGAAACCTTGTACCATTCGGTCCATGGAATTTGGCTTTTGCCGCTTTATACTCAGATTCTTCCTTACCATCAAATTCTAGTTTCAATTTATTATAAGTATCTAATATCTCAGGATCTGAAATCAATAAATCTCTAAATCTATAATGCTCATCGAATCTACTGCCCATAACCGTCACAGGTATACTCATTGGTATATCGTCATCTTTTTTACAAAATATAAAAAAATCTTCATTCCATAAGTCTTCACGATGAGGATGATATATTGTGTGTAAAAAATCTTTCATAGCTTGTACATCCTCCTTGTTTATACGAATCTGAATATCAAGATCACCAACAGTTAAAGCACCGGGAACAGCACTAGACCCAACATGTTGAACATCTACATGAGGAAAAATATTTATTATTTTACTTTTATGATCATCAAAGGCTTTTTTAATTCTTGGATAAATATCTTCATATCTGTGTAATTTGATTTTAGACATTTTTATATTATATCATTTCACTAAAATAAAATAACCCCACTTTCATAGGGTTATTTTATAATTTTATTTCCTAACCACCTTCTTCTTGACAGACTTGTTGACAATCTTATGTACAGTTTCCTTCATAGATTTATTTTCAAAGGTTAAATTATTATTTTTATCTAAACCTATAAGGACTTTTCTATTTGCCTTAAGACCTTCATCTATCATCATGTTTGCAAGTGGGGTTAATACTTTGTTTTGTATCAAACGTCTAAGTGGTCTAGCACCGTATTGAGGATTATAACCTTCTTTTGCTAATAGATCATAAACTGCGTCTGTGAATGATAAATGTATATCTTTTTCAAGAAGTCTTTTATTGATCTTATCTATCTCTATATCAACAATCTTACGTATTGATTCATTTGATAGAACATCGAACAGTATAATCTCATCAAGACGATTTAAAAATTCTGGACGGAAACTATCTTTAAGAGCACCCATCACTTTTTCTTTTACTTCTTCATATACCATCTTATCATCCGTGGCAGCTGAGAAGCCTATGGTCTGCATCTTATCAATATACTGAGCGCCGATGTTTGATGTCATTATGATAATAGTGTTTTTGAAGTTTACAGTTCTTCCTTTTGAATCAGTTAAACGACCATTGTCTAATACTTGAAGTAAGATGTTAAATATCTCTGGATGAGCTTTCTCTATCTCATCGAATAATACAACAGAATAAGGTCTATGCTTAACTTTATCAACTAAAGTACCACCTGTATCATCGTGACCAACATAACCTGGTGGCGCACCTATGATCTTAGACACTGTATGTCTTTCACCGTATTCGGACATATCTACACGTATCAAAGCTTTTTCATCATTGAACATAAATTTGGCCAATGATTTTGTAAGTTCTGTTTTACCTACACCTGTTGGACCCAAGAATATAAATGAGCCTATTGGTCTATTTGGATCATGTATACCGACACGTGATCTTTTTATGGTGTCTGCAACTTTTTTGACAGCTTCATCTTGACCTATAACTTCTGATTTCAAAGTCTCTTCCATGCGAGAAAGTTTTTTCATCTCTTCCTCCAACATACGCTGTACTGGCACACCTGTCCAAGAAGAAACAACTGCTGCTATATCTGATTCATTTATCTCTTCTTTTAGAACTCTTTTATTTACATCAAGTTTGCGAAGTTTCTTAAGTTTATTCTCAAGATCTGTATTCATGATAGGAAGTTTTCCATAACGTATCTCAGCAGCTTTTACTAGATCAGCATGTGCTTCGGCTTTATTTGATTCTTGAGTTAATTCTTCTATATTTTTCTTTAACTCTTTTATACCAGCAATCAATTCTTTTTCTGTATTCCATTTTGCTTCTACATCAGAAATACTATCTCTGATCTCATTAATATTATTTTCTATATCTTTGATACGAGATTTTATTTCTTTATTTTCTGGATCTTTAAGTAAAGCTTGTTTTTCTATCTCTAAACGCAATATCTTTCTATGTGCGTCTTCTATGGCAGCTGGTTTATTTTCTAAAGAAATTTTCAAAGTAGACGCAGCTTCATCTATAAGATCAACGGCTTTATCTGGTAAATATCTATCTGTGATATATCTACTTGATAGATTTACAGCAGAAACTATGGCTTCATCAAGTATACGAACACCGTGGAATAATTCATATTTATCTTTAAGACCACGAAGTATAGCGATAGCATCTTCTTGTGAAGGTTCATCAACATATACAGGTTGAAAACGTCTTTGTAAAGCAGGATCTTTCTCTATATGTTTTTGATATTCACGAAGTGTTGTTGCACCTATAGCTTTAAGTTCTCCGCGAGCAAGAGCTGGTTTCAACATATTAGAAGCATCAAGAGATCCTTCGGCCCCACCGGCTCCAACTATAGTATGAGTCTCATCCATGAAAAGAATAATCTTACCATTGGACTTATCTATCTCTTTTAAAATACTTTTCAATCTATCCTCGAACTCTCCTCTATATTTTGTACCGGCAACAAGTGAGCCTATATCAAGTGAAAGTAATTCTTTATCTTTTAAAGATTCTGGTACATCGCCCATAGCAATACGATTGGCCAAACCTTCAACTATAGCAGTTTTACCCACACCAGCTTCACCTAAAAGTATAGGGTTATTTTTTGTACGACGTGACAATATCTGTATGACACGAGCAATCTCACTATCACGACCTATAACTGGATCAAGTTTATTTTCACGAGCAAGTGCTGTTAAGTTTCTGGTGAATTTAGCTAAAGCTTTTGACTTCTTAGCCTCATTTTGTTCAACTTGATTATTTTGTTTTTGTGAACGTAAGAAAGATAAAGTATCAAGACATTTTGTTTTGTCTATTTTATATTTTTCTATAAGCTCTCTTGCAGGATTTAAACTATCAAAAAATGCTATGAATAGATGTTCAACAGAAACAAAATTATCCTTTATATCTAAAGCAACTTGTCCTGAATGCTCCATCACTGTTATAAGGTCTGGAGTTAAGAAAAGTTGATATGCAGGAGAAAGAGTATTTGAGATAGATCCAGCTGAATCTATAGCCTCAAAAGCATTGTCTGTTAGAGAAATGTAATCGACTTCTAATTTTTCCAATATAGAAATAATTACAGTATCTTCTTGAGTTAATAAAGATACCAATAAATGAAGAGGGGTGACATTTGTCTGTCCTCTTTCTATTGCAAGTTCATGTGCACGGCGTATAGCCTCTTTGGCACGTGTTGTAAAATTATTTAATGGTGGCATAAATAGAGTATAACATGACTGTCAAATATGGGTTTATTGACATATTTTGGGTTTTTATTGACATTAATACGTTTGACATGTAATGTATTATGTGTTGAACCAACCCTAAACAATCATGCAACCCGCTCCTCCGCTCCCGCCCGCATTTCGACTTCGCAAAGCATTTCAAACTGGAGATGTGTGGTATCAAGTCAGTAGCCAAGTCGGACTACTGAAAATCATTATCACCAACACCAGCAGAGAGGCGATTATCTTCGAGAAGCCAGATGGTAAAACCGATACGGATTCAATTCAATCAAGCTTGCTTGTGTCAGTGCCTGAAAAAATCTGGCTACGAAAAGTTATCACCAAAGCCAAAGAAAAGAAAAATCCTGGTGGTTATTACGCTAGTATCGTCGCCGATGTATACGCTGGCAACCTAGAAGCTATCTGCTTCGTTAACTGGCTTCATCGAGTGCAGAAGAAACTTTCTGGTATGGTGGTACCTGAAGCCATGAAAGCTGTCATCGAAAGACTCCTGAACAAAATCATGGAGTAACCTCACCTACCGCGGGACCTTAACCGGTCACCGCGGATGTTTTTTATTTGACTTTAAACACCTTAAAGGTAAGATTAAATCAGAAAGAACAACTACCATGCACTCGCCTTCCAACTCACTCAAACATATCGTGCCTTGTGAATGTCGCACCCTCAACGCAACATATTTCAAAGATTCTGCAGGAAAAGGTTATACCTTCATCATACTTCTGCATCATAACATTAGTGGAATCTTCATACCAAAGATCCAGGTCGGAAACTTAAAAGGTCTCCCTAAAGATGTTCCTGTTATCGTATTGGAGAAAGAAAACGGATCTACAGAGGTGGTCAAGGTAGACATCTCTAAGTATCTACGCATAGACGAATTCGAACTTGTCAGAAGATGTCTAGAGGGGCATAAAAGTCTCGAGGATTTGATGAGAGCAAGCACTTTCAATCCCATTGCCAATATCGTCTATCGCTGGTTCATCGAGATACAACGAGACTATCGCTTACACAAAAAGAATGTTTACCAAGAGATTCGCGAAACATTCATGGAAGCCAATCTCGAGTCACTCTACAGATCTGCCTGGCTCACATAAAACCCCACCCCGCGGGACCCTAATCGGTCACCGCGGATGTTTTTTATTCAAATTTTCTAAAAACACTATTACCCTTTTTTATAATCAATTCATCTCCATCATTCACCTCTATCTCATCATCATGATTATCTACATAACAAAATGCTGGACCACGAATAATAAGGGTCTTTATTTTTACATCTTCTTTTAAAACAATATGATTGTAATGTTCTGTTGTGTTGTTAAATGCTAAACCTATGCCAAGCTGAAAAGTGGATCTAGTTATGGATTTATAATACCCAGTAGAACCAAGTGGTGTAGAAACTATAAGTCCGTCACCTATAACATGATCAAGTCTCTCATTATCATTTATATAAATATCAAAACGCACACTATGTCTTGGATTTTTAGTTTTCAAAACAAATTCATTTGTCGCTAATAATTTCTTATTTCCAATTTTAGCTTCAATTTTAAAATATTTTTTTATTTTTAATTTTCCTTTGAAAAAATTTTCTAAAACTTTTTCATTATTTTCTTTAAAACCTAATTTTCCGAGACGGCTATTTCTAAGAAATAATTTTGGTATACCGGGATACAGATGTTCTGCTTTTAATAAAGTTCCATCTCCACCATATGAGATAACTATATCAGGGTTTTTATCATCTCTTTTATATTTTTTATTTTGGAAAATTTTATCTATGGACTCTGAATTATCGCCGACTATAGTATAGGATTTCATGGGTTAATTATAACATAATCAAAACCCCGCCATACTCTGGCGGGGTCGATTTTTTTACAAAGCTCTATTATCTATTTCCTCTTTTAAGAATTTTACCATATCTTGGAAACTTAATCCTGAAATTTTTTCATCACCCCTTCCTTCAAGTGTATACGTTCCACTCTCCATCTCTTTATCTCCTATAACTATCACATAAGGAATCTTTTCCATCTTAGCACCACGAACTTTTTTACCAAGACTTTCATTACTTTGATCTATCTCCACACGTATATCTTCTGCTTTTATTTTTTTAAATAAATCATAAGCAAAATCCATTTGTCTTTCACCTATTGGTACTAACTTTAGTTGCACTGGAGAAAGCCATAGAGGAAAGGCTCCACCGAAATGTTCTATAGCTACACCCAAAAATCTTTCTATAGATCCACCAATAGCACGATGTATAACTACAGGTCTTTCAGCTTCACCTTTTTCATTTACAAAAGATAAATCAAATCTTTCAGGTGCATTGAAATCAAGTTGTATTGTTGCAAGTTGCCATTCACGACCGATAGCATCTTTAAACATGAAGTCCAGTTTTGGACCATAAAAAGCAGCCTCATTTTTACCTTCTTTGTAAGGCAGATTATTCTCATTACATATATCCTTTAAAGCTGTCTCAGCCGTATTCCATATCTCATCAGATCCAAGATAACCCGTTTTATCATCACCACGAGTAGATAAACGAACCCAATATCCTTCTATCATATTCATAGTTGTATAAAATTTTCTAATAACATCTACGATAATATCAACCTCTTCTTTAACTTGTGAAGCACGACAAAATAGATGTCCGTCATCTTGAGTAATAGATCTTACACGTGCAAGCCCTGAAAGTTGACCTGTTTTCTCATCACGATATATAGTTGCCGGTTCAAAATATTTTATCGGCATATCACGATATGAAAATTGATTATCCAAAAATAATTGATAATGATGAGGACAATTCATAGGCTTAAGATAAAAATCTTCTTTTGAAGTTCCTCCGTGAACAGCAAACATATCATCAAGATAATGTTGACCATGACCAGATACTTCATAAAGTTGCGCTTTGGCTAGATGCGGTGTCCACACTCTTTGATAACCTTTATCTTTATGAAGTGACCATAGATATTTTTCCATCTCTTGTCTCAAAACTGTTCCTTTTGGTTGAAATAAAGGAAGACCAGAACCAACAAGATCTGAGATGGTAAATAATTTTAATTCTTTTCCAAGTTTTCTATGATCTCTTTTCTTTGCTTCTTCTCTGTTGTCAATGAAGGTGTCAAGTTCTGCTTTTGTATCAAAAGCTAAACCATATATACGTACAAGCATTTTATTTTTCTCATCACCTCTCCAATATGCACCAGCGATCTTATCAAGTGCAAATGAGCCCTCTTCTATCTCTGAAGTATTTTCAACATGACCTCCACGACAAAGATCTGTGAAAGCGTATTCAGTACCTTCACCTGATACATATAGAGTTATCTCTTCACCTTTCTCCGCTATCTCTTTTATGAGTTCTAGTTTGTATGGATTATTTTTAAAATATTCTTCGGCCTCTTCTTTTGAAACTTTCTTTTGTACAAAACTTTGAGGATTTGTGCCCCAGGCTTTAACAACCTTATTCATCTCATCTTGTATTTTTTGAAAATCTTCTTCCTTTGGAGCATTTGAAGGAAAATCTATATCATAATAAAAACCGTTCTCTACTGCAGGACCAATCGTCATCAATGCATCAGGATATATCTTGGTAATAGCCCCTGCTAATACATGGGCTAATGAATGTCTTTTGTTTTCTATTGATGTTGATTGCATAAAGTGAGTTTAGCATAGATTAAGGGAGATTTTAAGGTCTTATACTCTTTCTTTTATTTTTTAAATTTTTAGGGGAGATTATCTTCTTTCCTGTTTTTTCTTCAATATCTTTTCTGGTACGTCCCGCAACTTCACCTCCTGTTCTGGCATCATACTTTAATGCGATAATGCCTTGAGAATCTTTTGTCGTTGATAATTCTGTGGTTGTAGCCTCACCTAACATAGTTAATATAAGTTCAATATCACCCATATGATCACGGAGATTATCACCATCTTTTTTATCGAGATCTTTATAATCCATATACTCTCTTGCTGTTTTATCAAAAGCTGCTTTATATATCTCATCAGTCAATATTGCATAATGAGAACCTTTCGCACCTCTATTTTTCCATTCATCTGTTAAAGTATTTCTAACGGCGATACCTCTCATACGTTTATCTATCCAAGTTTTATCATAACCTTTCTTTTCATATAAATCTTTAGCTCTAGTCACGGCCAGTTCAGGATCAGAAATCTCTTCCAATCTCTCCCGACCAATACGAGCGAGCCAGAGTTTAAAAGGTTCAGCTTTGGGTGAGGGTATAGATTGAATAAGACGAAATACACCCTGTATATCAGCACAATTCATTTTTTGATAACCACCTTTTGTTTGTATGTCAAGGGTATGGACAAATTGTCCATACCCTTTGTCCAACTCAAGATCACGCTTACGCATCTTATTTATATAATCTTTTATGTTTTTCGATTCAATAAGCACCTGGATAACATCCTCAACTACAAAAAACCACTTATCATCATGCCACACACGGCGTATTTCTTTATCTTCAAATATTGTTATCTTTTTGTTTATTTT
>CAZSTO010000026.1:0-11840 GCA_964610005.1 uncultured Candidatus Saccharibacteria bacterium | reverse complement strand
TATGAATAAAAAAGTAACAAAAATAATAAAATTACAGATTGCGGCTGCAAAAGCTACACCAGCACCACCTATTGGTACTGCTCTTGGTCCTGCCGGAGTAAATATCGCTGATTTCGTAAAGAGATTTAACGATGCTACACAAGCCATGGCTGGAAACACAGTTCCTGTGGTTATAAGTGTTTATGAGGATAGATCATTTGATTTTATCATGAAGACTCCACCTGCAGCTGAGATGGTTAAAAAAGCTATAGGTATAGAAACAGGTTCAGGTACACCTAACTCAAAGAAAGCTGGTAAGATAACCAGAAAACAAGTAGAGGAGATAGCAGCTAGAAAGATGGTAGACATGAATGCATTCGATCTAAAAGGTGCAGTTAAGATGATAGAAGGTACTTGTAAATCACTAGGAGTAGAGGTAATAGATTAATAAAACAAAAGACATCGCTTAGGCGGTGTTTTTGTTTTGTGTAATTGAATACTATTGCGACCCCCCCCCATGTGTTGTATAATTTAGATATTAAAAATAAATAAATAAAAATATAAAATTATGTCATTTGAAAATCCTATCGGAGTTCCTGTTGATACAGAGACTCCAGAGATGAAAAGAGAGTTAGCTCAAAAAGCTATAAGAGAGAGTGGTTTAAATGTTAATAATCTGTTTCTTAGAGGTGTTGGTGAAAATGGTGTTTATATAAACCCTGAAAGTATAAAATCAGGAACATATAATGAACAAAATGGAGTTATATTGGCAAATATAGCAGGTGAGATAATGGCTTTACCATCAAATGAGAGAACGCATAAAATAATAGAAGATTCAGAATTGTTATTAGATGAGAGTGTTGGTGTTCCAAATATTAATAATGCTGAAGTCTGGGGCGATGCATCACAAAGAGTGCAGAGTCCTTCATATATGAGATGGGTAGAATTAAATAGAGGCTATTAATAAATAATAATTTAAAAATAAAAATATGAAATATATAATAATTTTAGTGTTAGTGTTGGCTGGAGTATTGTTTTTCGCAAAAGATAAATTATTCACTAATGCAGATAACAATTTAGCTTTGGTTACAAACGTAACTAATGGTGTTACTTTCTCTACAACAACCACAGGTTGGAAATGTACTGGCCCTGCGCCAGAATGTTCTTGTTTAGGTATGTTTGCATCATGTAGATGTGAGACCGTGAAAGGGGTGCATACATGTTGGTCTGGTGGTACATCAACAACAACACCTGAAACGTTTTATAAACTTACTTTGAATAAAGGACAGGGTGACCTAACTGGAGATGTTGTGGCTAGACCGTCTCCGATACCTGATAAAGGGTATAAAGCTGGCACGGTTGTATCGCTTACTGCATATCCAGATAAGAAATCGAAATATTTTTATGAGTCAGAAGTTGTATGGTCTGTACCTGAATGTAAAGGTAAGAATACTTGTGTTATAACCATGGATTATGATAAAACGGTGACATATTTATTTAGAAAAAAAGGAGACCGAATAGTTAACGGTACATTTTACAAGTTAGTTGTACAAAGAATTAAAAATAGTGTTGGTAATGTTGAGGGTGTTATTAATATTACTTTAAATCCTGAACCAACAAATGAGGGTTATAAAGCTGGAACAAAGGTTAAGATAACCGGAGTATCTAATAGTAAAAGATATTCTTTGTTTTTAGATAAAGATAATTGTGAATCTGGTTCACAGGATGGTGATAAAAGTTTTGTCTGCAGTGTTACAATGAATTCTGATAAAATTATATATTATGAATCTAATGATAAATGTATAAGTTTTAATAATGGTATTAAGTCTTGGGAGAAGGAACTTGCTGATGCAAAAGAATTATCAGTAAAAACACAAAAAGAAATATTAATAATACAACAGCAAATAGATCAAGAAAAAAAATCAAAAAAACCAAATAAGGATAAAATAAAAGAGTTGGAGATTCAATTAGGGGTATTAAAAGATAGTCTATCTGATTCTAATAACAGAATTAAAAAAATACAGGATAATATTTCTGAGGCACAGAAAAAGATGAAAGAATATAATTGTCCTAATTAATAATATTAAAAGTTAAATAAAAATCCCGCGGGCAGCCATTGAGGCCACTCGCGGTTTGATTTTTCACTTTCCTTCAAGTTTTCGGCGACGCCGCCAGAAAAACAGGAGGGAGAGTGAAGAGAGAAGAATGGGCGCGGGTTCGGGTATAGGTAAGGGAGCATTGGAATTATATCTCATTGAGATTAGATTTCCATTCCCATCGTTGGCATCGACCGCCATAGAGTTGTAGAATCCGGGCGATGTGTAGTTAACCTCGATAACCCGGAACCATGATGGTCCGTTAGGGTTACCGAAATTGCCAATACCGTCATATACACCCCACTCAAGTTGTGGTTTATCTGGGTGAAAATTGTGATCCCAGATTCCCTCAAAGTAGGATCCGGTTTGAAGTGTTTGTCCGGTTGGTGCCGCCACAATGAATACGGCATCTGCAAAGTTGTAACCGTATTCTGGATAATAGGATGATAGAATCATTCCAATCTTGTTATTATCCCGATAATGAATGATGTCTAACCACTCGGATTCAACACCGAGCTCTCGTTTGAGAACGGTACCATCGCCGGTGATCACCTGGATCAGCGTGGCAGCATCAGCTGCGAATGAGAGAAAAAGGGAAACTACAAGGGAAGTGAGGAGTGTGTTCATTTTTCAAAAGGTCCACCTAGACCATTTATATATTATATAACATATACAGATTACAGTCAAGCATAAAACAATAACTCAATAAAAACCCAAGTAAAATATGTTAAAATCTAACACATGAACATACATTTAATATTTATCTCAATCATAGAAGGTTTAACAGAATTTTTACCAATATCATCAACCGCACATCTTATTATCACTTCAAAAATATTTCATCTTGATTTAACAAATGAATATATAAAATTTTATTTATTATTTATACAACTCGGTGCATTATTGGCTGGCACAACCATATTTGCTAAAAAACTTTTAACAAATAAAAATCTTTTTATAAATGTTTGTATATCATTTATACCGAGTGCGATATTAGGTTTTATTTTCTATAAAAGTTTCAAGCATTTATTAGAAGGGAATATGTTGCTATTGAGTATCATGTTAATACTTGGTGGTTTGATATTTATTTTCTTAGAGAAAAGATACATGAGAAATTATCATTTTATAAATTCAGAGAAATTTGAATTAACAAAAACAGATGCATTTATTGTTGGAGTTGCTCAAGCTATAGCTATTGTTCCTGGCGTATCGAGATCAGGTGCGACTATTATTGCTGGTATTTTTAGGAAAATAAATAAAGCAGCAATGTTTGAATATACTTTCGTGTTAGCTTTACCAACTTTAGGTGCTGCAGTTTTATATGATGCATATAAATCACGAGAATTATTTTCTTTGATCATTGATTATAGAGAATTAGCACTTGGTTTTATTATTGCTTTCATATCTGGTGCAGTCACTTTATATATATTAAAGAAATTCTTAACTAGAATATCTCTAAATTTCTTTGGAATATATAGAATAATATTAGGTTTATTGGTGTTATTTATACTCTATTAATTAAAATGTTATAATAATTTATATGGCTAAAAAAACAGAAAATCTAAAAAAAGATACAAGACCGAATTGGGATGAATATTTTATGGAATTAGTAGACACAGTAGGACATCGTGCAACTTGTAACAGAGGAAGAAGTGGATGTGTGATAGTAAAAGATAAACGTATACTTACTACAGGTTATGTTGGATCACCTATAGGTGCAAAACATTGTGATCAGATTGGACATGAGATGCATAAAGTTACTCATGATGATGGAAGTGTAACTCAACATTGTATAAGAACTATTCATGCGGAACAAAATGCATTGGTTCAAGCTGCTCGTGTCGGTATACCTCTTGAGGGCTCAACTTTGTATTGTACAATGACACCTTGTTATACATGTGCGAAACTTATTATTAATGCAGGTATAAAAAGAGTTGTTGCAAAAGCGGATTATCAATCAGCCACACAATCAAAAAGGATTTTCAAAGAGACAAAAGTAAAATTAGATATTTTAGATAAAAAAATTACTCAATATTAATTTTTTAAATATATGCAATTAAAGTTTAAGAAATTACATCAAGATGCAAAAGTTCCGAGTTATGCATATCGAGGAGATGCAGGAATGGATTTATATGTTCCAGAAAATTTAATTGTCAAAGCAGGTGAGAGAAAAACTATTCCACTTGGTATAGCGATAGAGATACCGGAAGGGCATGTTGGTCTTATGTTTGATAAAAGTTCATTATCACATAAACACGGTTTAAAGACTTATGGAAATGTAATAGATGCAGGTTATAGAGGAGAAATACATGTTGGTATTATGAATCTGTCAGATCAGGATCATGAATTTAAGGTTGGTGATAAGATTATACAGATGTTGATTATGCCGGTGTTTCAGGTTGAGGTTGTGGAGGTTGATGAATTAACACCGTCGGATAGAGGGGATGGGAGATTTGGAAGTAGTGGTAGGGTTTAGGGCGCAGGTTGATTTTGTATAAGGTGTGTTGTATTGTTTTTTTAGAAAGCAACAATATGGAAATTTACATCACTGAAGGTATTGATGGTTCGGGTAAGAGTAGGGCTTCTGAGTTTATTGCTCAAACCTTTTCTATTCCAGATGAGTTGAAGTTTAGGGAACCTGATGGTTACTATAGACAAATACTGAGTAGAGCTGCCGCAGGTACTGTAGAAATGTCTGTCCTGGATGAATGGATGTGCTTCTGGTTGTATCGTTTTGATCTCTGGATGAACCATATTCTTCCTCATGCTGATGAGGATGTGGTGGTTGTTATTGATCGATCGTTTGTCTCGACTTATGCATATCAAATTTCAGGTCGTGGTCTTGGTCCCGAGTTTGAGAAATCCTTCTTTTTTTGGAAGAATAGGCTTTTGGAACTTTTCACCGACAAAGATGTCCGCATCCATCATGTGTATATGAAGGCCAGTGTTATGGTGGCTCAGTCCAGAATCGGTTTTCGTGGTGTAAAGGATGGAGATCTGACACAGTTTGAAGAAGGTAATATGCAGATGAGGGTTAGGTCTGGTTTCAATCTCTATTATCACAACGACAAGAATTTATCTTCGATAGAAGGCCTAATCGTCATCGATGCCGATAAGGATATCGATGAAGTTCAGGCTGAGCTTCGAGATAAGTTGGTTATCACTTGAACCCCAACTCCAACACCACAACTTCCATCCGCCAAGGTTTCGGCCTTGGCGGTGTTTTGTTATATTAAAAACAGAATGAAACCTACACAAAATAGCGAGATTGATTTCATGAAGAGTCTGATCAATTTTGACCCTTCCAGGATTAAAACTTTGATTCGTTATGCCTCATCTATTGGGCTGACGATTCGTATTATCACTCTCACAGGTGGTCCATGTGCCGGAAAAACCAGCTCATTGATTCATCTTGATGTCGAGTTCACTAAGCGCGGTTATCAGGTGATCTTGTTGCCGGAAGCTGCAACTATTGTTCGCAACCAAGGCTTCCGCGCCGAGCAAGGTGTTTATAATGGCGACATGTGTCAGTGGATGATGATGGTTCAAAATGAATACTCATTGATGATGGCTTTGATAAATGCCATCGCATCACATCCGATTGGACAGAAAAGGAAACTCATGATTGTGCGAGATCGTTGTTCTCTCGATGGTGCCGCATATGTTCAAAGCATTAACTATTTTGAAGCGATGACCAAAGAGGCGAGATTTGATATTGCTGATATGGCATATGCTGATGTCACTGCATTTCTTCAATCTCTTGCTGTTGATAGGCCGGATCTGTATGAGGCTCTTTCCAAAAATAATCCGGCTCGGTTCGAAGATGTTGCCGGGGCTGTTGTTGCGGACCGAAGGCTGTTGTCTGTCTATGAGCAATACGGTACTCATCCGCATATCATCACCAATGACTTCGATGACTTTGATCAGAAACTTCATCACCTGGTCAATGTGATCGTGGATGCTCTAGGAGAGCCGAGACTTGAAAAAGAGATGGCTTTCATGATCTACGACCCAGATCGGTCTTTCTTGAAAAAGATGGGCTTTGTCCATCATGTTGGTATTGAGCAATTCTATATGTTGGATGGATCGCGCTATCGCCGGGTTGATTATCCTGGTGGTATGCACAGTTCATTTATCATGACCGAAAAGCAAGATACCGACCTGCTTGGTGTTCGTATGGAGACAGATTCTCCGGTTACCGCCTTCGAGTATGTCTCTGCCCATGAAAGCAAGGATCGTGATTTGAATATGCGAAAGATTCGCAAAACTAGGCACTTCAAGACAGTCAATCTTGATGGAAAATATTTCATACTCGAAGCTGATGAGTTCATCGAACCTGCATTTGGTGAATGGATCAGAGTTGAGGTTGAGTATGGTCTTGATATGCCCAATACGGATCTGCTGTTTGAGGGTTATCAGGTAACAGACGTCACCGGCCTCTCTGAGTACTCCAATAAATCCGTCGCTGCAGGCAAGTTTCCGTCAGGTTTTCTTGCTTGAATTTCACATTCGACAAACTGACAATCACTCCCATCTGGGTTCACATCCGGGTGGGTTTTTGCTATATTGATGTCATATGTTACAAATAGCAGATTTGATAAAAAATCATTGTATTTCTTATTTGAAAATAAATAATGTTTCCGAAGAAGATATATCAAAAGTAAACTTTGTTGTTGATATAAATAAAGATATAAATAGAGGTGATTTATATACAAATTTCGCTTTGGTAACTTCTAAAATTTTGGGTAAAAATCCTATAGTGATAGCTATAAATTTAACAGAGTATTTAAATCAAAATCTAGATCAAAATATTTTTCAGAAAATAGAAGCAGCTGATGCTTATGTTAATTTCTATTTAAATGAAAATTATCAAATTTCAGAAAGTAAAAATATTAATCATGAAGATTTTACGGGAAAGAAGATTGCATATGAATACACTGATCCAAATCCGATGAAAGAATTTCATATAGGTCATCTTATGAGTAATACTATCGGTGAATCACTTTCACGTATAGCAGAACTTGCTGGAGCAGGTATAAAAAGATATTCATATCAAGGTGATGCCGGAAAACATCTAGCTACAACTATGTGGGGGTTACGTTTTATGGAAAGTTCATGGCCGGATGCTGATGATATTTCTATAACTGATAAAGTTAAATATCTCGGTCAATGTTATGTGATCGGTAATACTAAACTTAAAGAAGCGAAAGAGAAAGGTGAAGATAGTGAGGAATATAAAAAATGTGTTGCGGAGATAGAGGTGATGAATCAGAAAATCTATGATAGATCAGATGCAGAGGTGAATGCTTTATATGATCAAGCTCGTGAATGGTCATTACAAAAATTTGAAGAATTATATGATATACTCGGAACAAAGTTCGATCATTATTTCTTTGAGAGTAAATCAGCACCCGTTGGTTTAGAAATAATTAATGAAAACCTAAAATCAACAAATACTATTTTTTCTAAAGGTGAAAATGATGCAATTATTTTTAAAGGTGAAGATTTTGGTTTACATACTCGTGTATTTATAAATAGTAAAGGTTTGCCAACATATGAAGGAAAGGAAATAGGTTTAGCAAAACAAAAATATGACTTATGGAATTTTGACAAAAGTTTTGTTATCACCGCCAATGAACAGAATGATGCATTTAAAGTTACAACTAAAGTCATAAGTATGCTTATGCCAGAAATAGGTTCAAAGATGAATCATATAGGTCATGGTATGATGCGTTTTGTTGGTGAGAAGATGAGTTCAAGAACAGGAAAGATTATTGCTGGAGATGAACTTGTAGAAGATATGATGCAAGGTTCATATGAGAAAATGAAAGACAGGGAATTTGATGAAAATGAAAAGAAAAATATTGCTCGTGATGTGGCTGTGGCAGCTATTAAATTTTCGATACTTAAACAAAACTTTAGAAAAGATATAGTTTTTGATAAAGAGAAAGCTTTATCACTTGAAGGGGATAGTGGTCCCTATATACAATATGCTATTGTTCGTATAAATTCTGTTTTGAAAAAAGTTGAAGGATTAGAGCAAGTGGAAAATCAACAGACAGATGAATCAATATTATTAAAGAGAACATTGTGGCGATATGAGAATTATTGCTATAAAGCCATAGAAGAATCAGCACCACAATACATAGCACAGTATCTAATAGATCTCGCTTCTAAGTTTAATGCTTTTTATAATAAGAATAAGATTATAGAAGGGGATAAAGTTAATAAAGATTTTCTAGATCTTTGTGTTAAGACAAAGGAGGTTTTGAGTAAGGGGTTGTATACTTTGGGGATAAGAACTGTTGAGAGGATGTAGTAAGAATTAGTGGTGATTGACACTGCTTCATAGTTCATAGTATACTATGAACTATGAATACATCTGATAAAATAATAGAATATATAAACAGATATAAACAAGCCAGACCCACTGATTTGTCTGATTCTTTAGGTGTGAGTCTGTCTATGATACAAAGGTCCCTTAAAGATCTTCTTGAAAAAGGGGAAATAAAAAAACAAGGTTCTGCTCCTAGGGTGTTTTATGTATTAAATAAAGATTTTGTAATTAAAGCTGAAACCAGTATATTTATTTTGAATGGTGGCGATGTAAATTCATATAAATTAACTTCAGCTCAAACAGACTTAATAGAAAACAATTTCTACAACATACTTCCAGATGGAACAGAAGAGTACGGTATAAAAGCCTTTGTAAATTGGTGTAATAAGAGAGGTTTTAATGTAGAACAAAAAGCCAAAGAATATTATGAATCTATTTTACCTTTTGAAAAATCAGAAAGAGAAAAATACGCCATAGATGTTACTTCTAAGATAAAAGATACTTTTAAAGATAGATCTTATCTTGATGAGCTTTGGTATTTATATCCATATAGTCTACCTATATTCGGTAAAACAAAGATATCCCAATTGATCTTTCATGCAAAACAGACTCAAGACAAAGTTTTGATGAAAAGAGTTTTTGATTTATTAAATAAACAAATACATGATTATATAAAATATAAAAAACCAAATGCTATAGCCTTTATACCACCGACTGTTCCAAGAAAATATCAAATAATGACAGAGCTTAAAAAGTTTTTGAATCTGAATTTACCTGAGATAAAAATAGAAAAATTAAAGACAGGAATATTGATACAGCAAAAGTCTTTAAAAGATTTAAGTGATCGTGTTTATAATGCGGAACATACTATGGTTGTTACAACAAAAGTAAGTAAACCGTATAAAACTTTATTGTTGATAGATGATTTTACCGGTTCGGGTTCTACTTTGAATGAGGTAGCGAAGAAATGTAAAGAACAGAGTTTAACAGAAAAGGTAATAGGTTTAACTTTGACCGGAAGTATTAATGGCTTTGATGTGTTGAGGGAGATATAAGGTGCGGCTTTTGTAGTTTCAATTTTCTTTTCAATATTGTAATATGAAGAATATGGAAAAACACCCCTTACATATCAAAATACCAGAACTTCAGAAAACTGAAGAAATACAAGATTCGGTCGAAAAGCAGGAAAGGCTAAACAAAAGAGCTTTGCAGGATGCGCAAGAACTTGAATTAGAAACAGGAGAAAAGATAGACCCAGAATTGTTTGATATAAAAATACCAAATGATCCAACAGAAAGAATAAATGTGTATATGGACAGAATCGAAAAGATTTTTTTAAATCCAGATGAAAGGGTTCGTGAAAGAAATCTTAAGTTTTTAAAACCGTATATCTATGATGAGTTCATCATCAAGCCTGAAGAAGTTCCAGAATCATATTTTGAATTACAGCAACAGGTAGCAAGAGAACAGGGTGTAGAGGCGGAACATATACCAGAAGACATGAGAAGACAAATGATTGAAACCGTTATCAAAGATCAAAAGCATTCGCTTGATAATTGGATCGATTATCTTTCAAGCGAAGATGCTGTATATCCAACATGGTTTAAATACTTTGTATTTAGAAATATAACCAAGCTGTCACAATTCGATAAATCACTTGGAAAATTTAAAGAAAGAACAGATACAACGGTTGCACCATATCCCGATGTATATAGAGAACCTCTAGCCCAGATATGTGACATGTATGAAAAAGTTGCAGAGGATAACAAGCTTCTGAAAACAGATCCAGAGATACAAAGAGAATTTTCAAAGAGCTTTCCAAAACTATATGCCGAACTCATAACGAAATCACTATCGGCTTCAATGGAGGGTAGAGAAGAATTAAAAGGTGAATGGATAAAATATTCGCAAGGCAATTCAAGGGACGCTGACAGACTGTACAAATCTCTTGAAGGAAAGGGTACAGGCTGGTGTACTGCGGGACGATCCACATCCGAAACGCAGATAAATTCTGGAGACTTTTACGTGTACTATACATACAATGCGAACAACGAGCCTGTTCAACCCAGAATAGCCATACGCATGAATGGAAGAAACCAGATCGGCGAGGTAAGAGGGATATTACAACATCAAGCACTTGAACCTCAGATGAATGAGATACTTGAAGGTAAGCTAGCCGAGTTTGGTTCAGAAGCTGACAAGTATAAGAAGAAGAGTGGGGATATGAGATTGATGACAGAGATAGAAAAGAAGACTAAATCAAAGGTACAACTTTCAAGAGAAGAACTTGAGTTTCTTTACGAAATCAACTCCACAATCGAGGGATTTGGATATCAGAAAGATCCGAGAATCGAGGAAATACGAAGTCAGAGAAACATCAAAGAGGATACATGTATCATGTTCGAATGTAAGCAAGAACAAATTGCCACAAATGTGGGAGAGGTAGATGAAAACACAAAAGCTTACATAGGTCCATGGAATGTTGAGGTTTGGAAAAAAATAAAAGATTTTCCAAACATAACACATCTATATGAATCATTTCCAGATAAAAAGATATTTACTTACGAATTAAAAACTGATTCATCAATGCAAAATGCTGAACAAGCGAAAGAAAAACTAGAATCCAAGGGCATATGGGTAGGAGATTATGGAAAAGACTTATTGGACAAAACAGAATATTCAAAAGAACAAAAACAATACAGGCTTGTTCAGTTTACAGTCGGACAGCTTGGCTTCCCTCAGGGTGCTACAACTGATCAGATATATGCAACAGCACAAGAACTTGGTTTGAAACTCTGTCCTGCCGAAGTCGGTCCACAGCTTAGGCTTTCTTATTCAGGAAAAGATTTGAAATTTATTGCCATGAAGCAGATTTCCGATCGCGATAGCTCTCCGAACGTGTTCTACTTGAGCTCGGGCGATTCCAGGCTGTCGCTCGGTGCCGACCGTGCGGATCCGTCCTGCAAGTGGTACTCTGACCGTCGGTTTGTATTTCTCGCAAGTTAGTTCTTAATACTTTGTTACTTAAACCTAGCCCTTTGACCATTTGAACTTTGTTCTTAAACTTCACCATAGTCGAAAGACTGTGGTGAAGTTTTTCTGTATCAAAATCTGTGTTAAGTTAATATACGGTAGTAGGCAAATACGCGGTCGGCTAAGGCTTCCCGATGCCCAATCCAGTATCTATGCATTCAGAATATCCTCGGTCAAGGCTTAGGGTAGCGAGGTGCATATAGAAACTTCAAAAAAAGAAGATACTTGGTGTATTGTTTTAGGTGATTATATATCACGAATAATATTCAACGCTTGGATTGGTAAAACTCTCTGGGTGTGGTGGCTTTGATGAAACGATACACGATTTCCGATCGCGATAGCAATCCGAACGTGTTCAACTTGAACTCGGACGATTCCAAGCTGAAGCTCAATGC
>CAZSTO010000025.1:0-11993 GCA_964610005.1 uncultured Candidatus Saccharibacteria bacterium | reverse complement strand
GCCACACACGGCGTATTTCTTTATCTTCAAATATTGTTATCTTTTTGTTTATTTTCTTCATTAAAAAAATTTAACAAAATGATGTTAAAGTTTTATGAAAGAAATTATGAAGATTTAGGATTAGATTTTATGTTATAGGGTATGAATAAAATGATAATTATAAATAAGAAAATGCCCTGAAGATTCAATCAATTACCCCATTTCAGCAATTTTGATTTTTTTATTAATTTTATTTAACTCTTTTTTTGAATTCTTCAATATATCTTTATATATTTTAATTTCATATCTAGATATGTCAATAATTATTTCAAAGAAATTTCTATAAAATTTTTCTGACTCATTATTAACGTCTTCTAATCTATGATCAATTAAATGATGCACAATCTTATTTCTAAAAGAAGATAGCTTATTAAGCTCTTTAATCAGATCTTTATTTGGACAATAATGATCAAAAATCTTAATTATATCCCCAAGAGTCTTGTTATCTAACTTTTTTAGATGATCAATATTTAGAGATAAATTATATTTACGTAAAATGACCTCAACCCAATATTCCTGCAGTAAGATAACTTCCTTGAGCCTAGATTCCACAACCTGTACAAACAAATAAAATGCTTCTAAATAGAATCTGCAATTCCTTAATTTTTTTACCCTATTATTTATCTCAGAAACCCATTTTTTATTAGTTTCGTGTAAATTATCTAAATCTTTTAGTTCAATCATATTTTTATTTAAATTAATTTTTTAAACCACTCTCTAGTCTCATCATCAGTAAAATAAACATAACACCCCTTCATTCCCCTAGTCATCAGAGTTCTATATGTATTCTTTATAATCAGATCAGCTTTTATATCAGCAGCTTCCTGATTTTCTCTTCTTAATATTCCATACCCGTTTAAAGACTTATCGGTCTTAGCTCTTTTCTTAGGATTAGTCACGACCTTACCACCTCTTATCACAAAATCATCTCCAACAATAACGCCGACATAATCTACCTCCAAACCTTGACATGTATGAATACAGCCAACCTCATTTACGGATTCTTTTGCAATAATCCAAAGATTTCCATCTGAAGCCAGATTCCATTTCATACCGAAATCACCAATAACAATATCATTTAAATTTTTATCTTTTTTACTAACCCAATTCCAACAATACCCCGCAACTAATCTAGCTTTATTATTCAATTTATTTTTTTCAAAAATTATATCCCTTAACTCATTGGGACTATCAACAACTTTAAAATCATAATCTAAATCAAATACCTCATTTGCGGTTTCTTTTATTTGTAATACATCATCAAGCCAAGCCAGATATCCATTTGAACCATTACATCTAAATTGAGAACTCAATTTCATCTCTAAAACATTTACATTATGATGACTTGCCCAATTTATAATCTCTTGTTTTGAACCAATATCTTTAAAAGTAACCCTTTGATCTTCATCTATAAAAAATACAGATGTTTTGGCTGATTGAATAATTTCTTTTATTTGATTTTCTCCTTTATTATTAAACATTCCAGATTTAGCACTAAGTCTATGTGCCTCATCAACTAATAATAAATCAAAAGCATTATTTTCTGTTTCAGTAAAAGATCCTGATCCTGAGAACATATTTGATATGACAGTCTTTTTCATCTCTCCCGATAGTTTACTCCCAAACACATCTCTAGGTGCAGAGTTCTTAGAAATATATCTAACATTTAATCCATCCTTAGATGAAGCTAATAAATTTACAGCAACAACTGACTTTCCTGTTCCAGGACCACCTTCAACTATAATCACATTTTTCTTATCTGTAGTTTGTTTTGCAATCGCGAGTACATTTTCATATACAACTTTCTGATCATCAATCATTACAAAATCACTATTCTTTTTTAACATCTTAACTATAGAGTCGGCTAAGGCTTTTGATGGTTTAATTTTACCATTATCAATGGTATATAAAATATCTTTTTTGTCACCATATTTTATAAAAGTTTTTATAAAATCTTTTAATTTATCTTTGTCATATTTAAGAAAAATCGGGGCTTTATCTATATAACCTTTATAAAATTCATTATTAATGATCCCATCTTCTTTATAATTATGTAAATATGCACAAGGTTTTAATTTTATATCATTTTGATAAACAGCCTCATTAAAACTTTCCAGCAAAGTTGCGTAAGACCATACTTGATAAGAAGGATGACTTGTGTCACGAAATTTTCCTCCAACAAAAGTATTAACAATGCCATCCATTCCTGTTAATTTAACATTTTGCCATTGTTTAAGCTCTATCAAAACCGCATGGTCTTTTTTATCTGAGTCTTGTCCAGTTATTATAAAGTCAATTCTCTTGGAAGTTTGAGGAATATTATATTCAATACATATACCAGCATCATCAGGTATTTCATCATCAGACAAAACCTTATCCATAAAATTTAATGAGTTTCTAAAAGAATCCATCTCTTTGGGAGCAAAACGTCTTTTTGCTTTTAAAAAAAATTGATCACTTATAATATCATCAATTCTATTGTTTGATACATTATCTATAAAAGCCCTTTTATCAGATTGATATATTATCATATTTTGTGTTTAAAAATTTTATTTTTTCTGATCTACCTTTATTTTAAAAGCTTTTAATCATTAACTTAAATTTATCACCTCTTAATCAAAACTTCAACAAGGTTTTTGTATGATTTTTATATGATAAAAACTCAGCAAAATAAAACAAAATTATTAGAAAAATTAAAGAAATTTAAAGGAACCAAAAAAGATTTTTTATTATTAACAAAACAATTAAAAGGTAAAGGTTAATACACTATTTCCCATACTTATTAGTATGTTTACCTTTAATCTCTTTCACAGGATATTTATCATTGACCTTCTTTAATTTATTTAAAAAAGCTTTTTCTAAATCAATATCTAAATCATGACTAAGTATCATAAGATATGATAAAACATCTGCTAACTCATGACCAATTTCTTCCTTACTCTTTAAAACATGTTTCTTTATATCTTCTTCAGTCTTCCATTGAAAATGTTCCAGAATCTCATGAACCTCAAGCGACATAGATAAGGTCAAATCTTTTGGATTATGAAATTTTTTCCAATCTCTGGCGTCTCTAAAATTTATTATTTTCTTGGTTAGGTCTTTTATGGTTGTCATAGAGATTAATTTTCTTTAGATTTACAACCTATCTTGGTATTAAATTTATCATATATAGTCACATAACCTACCTTACACATCCAACTATCACCGAAAGATGTAGCGTTCTCAGGGATAATTATCTTTTTACAACCTATTCTATTAACATTCTTATCAAACAAATTTTCATAGCCAACATCACACTGCCAATTCTCATCGACTATATGAGAATTCGCTGGAGCAATTATCTTTTCACAACCAGTTTTCTTTAAAGAAGAATCATACAGGGTTTTATACCCGCCATTACAATACCACGTATCACCAAACTTTCTAGCATTTGCCGGCACAACAACAGGTTCTGTATAAACTTTTTCTGTTACCGTATTAAAATTTTCATAAACACTTGGAGTATAAGTCGCTGTGTAGTAAGAGCCAGTTTTTGTCGGGGTATAAGTTGGAATATATGTAGAAGTATAAGTATTAGTCAATCCTGTTTTATAAATAGACTGTCCAACATAATAATAAGGATCTGTCACATAAGTTGGGGTATTCCAAGTAGACCCTCTTGTTCCATAGGTTGTATTATATAGTCCTTGACTCGGTTTATAGCTATAATTATCATATTTTAATCCATTAGGATCACTTCGTACATGAGGTGCCACATAAGTTCCATTTTTCTTATAATAACCTCTTACTGAAACATAAGCATCGGATGTTAAAGGTAATGATATAATAAAAACAAATACAGTAAGTATTATTAATCTAATTATATTCTTCATATACCTTAAATCATACTCCTATTTTCCACATTTTCAACAGTTTACTTCCCCTTAAAAACCCACACCACCCCCGCCACAACCCCACCCATCACATCCATCAACATATCCTTCTGCGCATCCCACACATCACCTTGTGACCCTAAAAACGCAATCCCCGCACTTCCTCCCTCCTTCACTGCATATATCCACTCTATCCATTCATAACACACAGCCACAAACGCTATAGCAAACACCCCATGCAAAAACGTAACCAACTTACTCTTAATAATCCCTCGACTATAAACATATTCCATTATCGGCAATGCATAAAAGCCTACTGTAAAATGTCCTACTCTATCAAACATATTTCTCTCAAATCCGAACAAATTATTAAACCAATCAAAAGGTACTCTCTCAAAAGTATAATGTCCTCCTATTGTATGTAAAAAAGGTAAAAGGAATATTAGAAAATAAGTTACATTGGAAAAACGAACCTTCTTATAATATAAAAATGTAATCACTGCTACCAATAAAAATATTGGACCATTCTCGGCATACCACACATCTCTTGAATATGGATTTATACCGAGCCAAATAAATTCAATAATATATATTGCAAGTAATGCATGTGGAAAATATTTTTTCATATGTTTATTATAGCAAAATAGACACCATTGTTTATAGTCTATATAATATAAATATGGATAGAATTATTATCATACTATTAAAATCAATTGCCTCTATAATTTTATTAACAATAGCTAGTATATTTATATACAGCATATACGGGCTCTTGAATTCAAATTGTAATATATTTTGTATGTACTCTTTATCACCCCTGAATACAATAACAAATACAATATATTCTTTATATTTATTACTATTAATCTTATTCCCCCTATATTACACTTTAGAATTAAATAGGCATTTTAATACTAAACCTATCAGTATTAAAAACCGGGTTTTAATTTTTATTATCATGATTACATTTAGTTTTGTGGTATATAGGATAATAGATGACACTAGTGAATGGGATACAAATACCATAATTCTGAGAATTTTCTCATTCATTTATGGTGCATCTATCCTGGTCTATGGTATCCATAAAAAACTATCTGCTAATACTGTAAAATAAGCAGTTTGACATCATCAACATATTTGATAAAATACACTCATTACCTTTGACGCCAGAAGCCTTCTCTGGTTGGCATAAGAGCCTAGATTGGTATCACAGGCCTATAGAAGGCCCCCTACTTAAAACGTTTCCTCTACCGAGGAGACGTTTTAAGTTTGTATCACCAGAAGTTTTAGTCTCGAAATGAGTAAGCATAAAAAATCCATTGATCCTTATAGCAGCTATTAATAAATAATTATCTGAATTTGGTATATTTTTTATAAGATTTATCTTATCTGGATTACCTAATACATTAGTTGTTGCATATTCCCAATCAAATATATTTATAATTATATTTTCCGGACAAATAAGACCATGATCATACTCTATCTTATCTACAATCTCCCTAGACAAAATTAGAGGCCTAACTTTATTATCATAAGATAAATTCCTAGGGACATATCCTATAGTCTCAATATGACTTTGTTTACATAATATCTTTTGTAACCTTTTAAAGTATTTAATTTCTTTATTATTTAAATTCCTGATCTGTTTAGAAATAAATAGTGATTTTTTAGGTTTTTTATATTCATTCTCCATCCCTCCATACTACAAAAACACTCTTAAAATCTTCCTCAAGAAAATATAAATTATTTATTAACTTCTATTATGGTCTATACAATTGCTTCAAATTGGTTACCATATTGTTTTTTATAGTCAATTGCCACTCTGAATCCTCAATATTTTCATTTGGATTATTTAATAATTTATTTAAAGTATTAATATCTTTTATTTGAACTTCTTCCCCGATTCTACGATCAACAAAAACGGCGGTTGCTACAAAATTATCGGCAACATTTTTATCTCTCAATTTATCACTAGCGTTTATAAAATAAACTAAACCATTTGGAAAACAACGTGTGGTACCCATAAAATCATCAACCTCATTTTCACTTATCTTTTTAGCCGCATTTAGAAAATCTTGTTTAGTTTTATAATAAACATCTGATGAACTAATGGTACAATAATCATTTTCTATTGAGGCAACCAGAGCGTCTTTTTTATTATCAAATGATTGTATAAAATCTATAGTTAAAACAAGCTTACCATTTACTATACCTGACTTCTTTATACGACCCCAATATTTACCATTTTCATATATATCAGATTCTGAAGATTTAGAAGGTTGTACTACAGTTGTCGTAGCTACAGATGCAGTTACTGTAGATGTTGAAAATTTATAATCTTCAACAACACTTAACTTTTCTGTCTTAAGATATTTTATAGATAATACAGCTATTATCACGATTAATAATAAGATTAAAATATTTTTCATAAATATACTATAACACCAAAACTATATCTTTGAAATAACCCCCAACAACCCCCTTACCTCCCTCCAATTTGTATATTTACCCAAACTTATTCGCAAACTTGATCCCCCACAATCATAACCCAAAGCATCAACGGACAAAGATCTCGAATCTTCTTTTTTATTTTGACATGTTGTCCCTGTTGAAACTTCATATCCCAACTTATCCAACTTAAAGAGTAAAAATTCAGCATCTTTATCTTTTAAACATATGTTTATATTATTAACCACTCTATCTTCTATATTTCCATTTATATAAACGTTCTCCATCTTTGAAACTTCATCGAAAATATATTTTTGCATTTTACTCAATCTCTTATTTTCTTTCTCCCTATTCTTAACTGCTATTTCTAAAGCCTTAGTTAAACCAACTATAGAGGCCAGGTTTTCAGTACCAGGTCTTAAACCAAACTCTTGATCTCCACCAAAGAAAACAGGATTGATAGGAGTGTTTCTTTTTACATATAAAACGCCAGCCCCTCTTGGGCCATAAAATTTCCCCGCATCTATTGAAAGTAAATCAACATTCATCTTGTCAAGATTCAAGTCAAGATAATTCACAGCCTGACATGCATCAACATGTATAAGAGGATGATTATTTTGCTTATGTTTTCTTAAGATAGAATTTATGTGTTTTAGGTTTTGTATTACACCTATCTCATTATTTACTAAGATAATGGATACTAAAATAATATTTTTATTATTTTCTAATATCTCTTTAAAATCTTTTGTGTCTATTAAACCTTGATTATCAACTTTTATTTTTGAAAAAGTAATTCTTTTTTTCTTTGCGAGATTTTCTACTATATTTCTAACAGCTGGATGTTCTATCTCTGTGATCACAACATGAGGTAAAACAATATAGTCATAATCATGATTTTCATACCATCGATCTATCACGCCCTGTATAGCTATATTATTGGACTCTGTACCACCAGAAGTGAATATAATCTCATCAGAATGACAGCCCAATAGTTTAGCCACGTTTTTACGTGAATTATTCATGAGTTTTAAGGCTTTTACCCCATGAGTATACAAAGAGCCGGGATTATGAAAATAATGCCTCATAACCCTATTCATCACCCTTAAAACCCTCCTGTTTACAGGGGTTATGGATGCATAATCGAAATATTTTTTAAATCTTGAAAACATATTGAAAATATTGTATTTTTTTGAAAAAAGTGTATATTTAATATACTATGATAGTTTATAAAAATAAAGATGACGATAGTGTATTTGGTAGTGTTTTTGGTAATGCTTTTGGTAATGTTTTCGCTGATGATGACAAAAAAGAAGAAGAAAAACCTGTAAAAAGCCCTAAAACTAAGGGTAAAACTAAAAAGATAGAAGAACCTGTTAAAATAACAAGAAACAATTCTAGAACATTCTCTGTGAATCTAGATGCGGAGATCAAAAAGACAGAAGACAAAAAATCTGAAGAAAATCAGTCATGGTTTGAAAATGCCTCAAAATTTTATGAAAAAAAACTACATAAAAATGTAGAAGCGGTTGAAGAGAAAAAAGAGGAAGTTAAAGTTGAAGAAGTAAAACCTGAGATAAAAAAAGAGGTTCATGTATATTCCCCACTATCATTTAAATCTAAAATTATCACAAAACAAGATAAGGCAGAATTAGCGGAAGAAGAAAAAAAGAAAAAAGAGATTG
The DNA here is from genome assembly GCA_964610005.1 of uncultured Candidatus Saccharibacteria bacterium. Classification (GTDB taxonomy): domain Bacteria; phylum Patescibacteriota; class Minisyncoccia; order Phycocordibacterales; family CAIZLB01; genus CAIZLB01. The sequence continues at coordinate 3,952 of CAZSTO010000025.1, read as the reverse complement.
AAAAGAAAAAAATCGAAGAAAGAGGTATAGCCTTTGCTAAAACTTTTGCGAAAAATAAAACTTTCAAAAAAGAAACCAAAGACACTAAACCTGAATACATACCGTATTACAAACGTCCAAGAGAGAAAAAAGTAAAACAGGCTCCAACTCTGAAAACAAGAATAAGTGGTAAATCACATAATAATGTTAAGACATTACAAATACTTGAAGGTAATGATATTAGAATAAAAAACCCTGTTGTCATAATCATGGGTCATGTTGATCATGGTAAATCTACACTTTTGGATTATATAAGAAAATCAAACATAGCTGATCGTGAAGTTGGAGGTATTACACAAAAGATGTCAGCTTATGAGATAAAACACGGTGAAGGTAAAATTACTTTCCTAGATACACCGGGACATGAATCATTCACTTCTATGCGTGATCGTGGCGCTCGTTCAGCCGATATAGCTATACTTATAGTTTCTGCTGAAGATGGTGTTAAACCACAAACACTTGATGCATTGAAATCAATACAAGATGCTAAAGTACCATTCTTTATCGGTATGTCTAAGATAGATAAACCAGGTGCTGACATAGAGAAGACAAAACAATCATTAGCCGAAAGTGGAATATTTGTTGAGGGTTATGGTGGTGATATATCTTTTGTTCCCTTCTCTGGTAAAACAGGAAAAGGTATTGACGACCTACTTGACATGATAGGCTTGATGGCTGAAATCAATGATATAAAAGCTGCTTATGATGTACCCGCAGAATGTATAGTTATAGAATCTGGTCGTGATAAAGTTCGTGGTATACATGCAACTATGATAGTTAAAAATGGTACATTAAAATCTGGATCATTTATAGTTTCAGGTGGAGAAATATCACCTGTTAGAATAATAGAAAATTTTGAAGGTAAACCTCAAAAAACTTTTGAACCTGGCCAACCAGTAAGACTTGTAGGTTGGACTTCAGCGCCTCGTGTTGGTGATATATGTAAAATGTGTGAGGATAAAGAAACTGCAGAATTATTAGCAGCTGAACAAAAGAAAATGATTGATCTTGAAAATGAGATCAATAAAACAGATGCTGTTAAAACTACTGGTATACCTCAAAACATAAGAGTCTTATATGGACTTGATAAAGACAACACTTGGATATTACCTGTTGTATTAAAAACAGATAGTATTGGTACTTTAGACGCAGTTAAACAAGAAATAGGTAAAATAAAACTTAATAATATAAATATAAAAATTATACGTGAAGATACAGGTGATATAAATGAGAATGATGTTAAATTGGCCCAAGGTAGCCAAGATTCTATAATACTTGGTTACAATACCAAAGTAGATATAAGAGCTAAGACACTTGCTAATCAATTAGGCTTAACCATAGAAACATTTGATATAATTTATAAATTATCTGAATGGTTAGAAGAAGAAGCTAAAAAACGCGCGCCTAAGATAACAGAAGAAGAAGTTCATGGAAGTCTAAGAGTATTGAAAGTATTTAACGCAAATAAAACAAAACAGGTTCTAGGCGGTCGCGTAGAAACCGGACGTATAAATCTTGGTGATAAGATAAAAATACTTAGACGTGACAATGAAATAGGCCGCGGTGAAATAGTAGAATTACAACAAGCAAGAGCTCAAGTAAAAAGTGTTGAAGCGGAATATGAATGTGGTATCATGATTGAAGCAAAAATAGAAATAGTAACAGGTGACGTTATATCAGCATTTTCAACAGTAGAAAAATAATATGAAAAATAATAATCCTAGAGACAAACAAATAACAAAAGGTAGAGCTGAGTCAGTTATCAGAAAAATAGTTGATGACTATATATCAAGAAATTCTGGTGGCCAATCTTTAATAACTATAACATCAATAGTTCAAGCAGATCGCAGTAATAATGTGACTATACGTATTTCTGTATTGCCAGAAAATCAGGAAAACGCAGTTATAGATTTTCTAAACAGAAATGTAAGTGAGATAAGAGATGATATAAAAGCAAAATCAAGAATAGGTATACTTCCCTTTTTGCATTTTGAAATAGATAGAGGTGAAAAACACAGACAAGAGATATTTGAGATTATATAGGAAAAATGCTATAAATAACCTCAAGGCGTAGTGGCGAAGTGGTCTAACGCGGCAGTTTGCAAAACTGATATTCGCCGGTTCAAATCCGGCCTACGCCTCCCGTCCTTATAAAATAAGCCGGAAAAGTCTTATGCCCTGGTGGTGGAATGGTAGACACGAAAGACTTAAAATCTTTTGGCGGTAACGCTGTGCGGGTTCGAGTCCCGCCTGGGGCACTATGGAAATACTGTATAGGATAAAATCCTATACAGTATTTTTATTAAAGTGAGCCAGGAGAAACCAGAATGGTTTCTAGGGACTCGAAAGGGTTATCCTATATTTTCGAAAATTTGAAAAATTCGAAAAAACCACAAAGGTGTACTGACCGTGCAAAGGTCGAGTCCATGATATAATTACCCTATGAAAAAACTATTATTGATAATAATACTCATTGGTATAGCCTCACTTATCTATTCTCGATTAGAAAAAAACAAATTCTCTATAATAGTATTACCAGATACTCAAATATATTCAAAGCTATACCCTCAAATATTCTGTAAACAAACAGATTGGATTTTGCAAAATAAAGAAAAATTAAACATAGTTTTTGTCTCACATATGGGTGACATAGTTGATGATGGTGGATCTGATCTAAAACAATGGGAAAATGCAAAGACCTGTATGGATAAACTTAATGGCAAAATCCCATACGGTATAATACCCGGTAATCATGATTCGGATATAGCACATAAAAAAGAATCAGGTTTTAAAACTTTCAGAAAATATTTCCCAGCATATGAAGAAAATAATTTTCAAAATATAAATGTATACGGTAAAAAAATATTATTATTAAACCTAAGTATAGAGGCTAATGATAAAGAACTTGAATGGGCACAAAATATTATCAATCAAGATAAAGATAAGTACATTATATTAACCACTCATAAATATTTACATGATTATGATGATAAATTAAGCCAAGGACATGAATATAGTAAAAACGGTAACTCCGGTCAACAGATATGGGATAAACTCATATATAAAAATTGTAATATAAAGATGGTGTGGTCTGGACATTATCATGGTAAAGATGGAGAGAATAAAATAATAACAAAAAATATCTGTAACCAAGAAGTTCCTCAGATAGTTCAAGATTATCAATCTAGAGAAAATGGTGGTAATGGATTACTTAGAATATATACATTTTCTAAGGATAAAATATCTGTGAAAACATATTCCCCTCTTATAAATACTTATGAAACGGATGAAGATAGTAAATTTTACCTAGACTTTAATTATTAAAACCCATCAAGTCCTGCAAATCCTCCAGCTGCTTTAGGTTTTGGTTTTTCTTTATCCTTAGCAAATTTTTCATCTATTTCATCTCTAATAGCCTCTCTATCTCTACCATATTTTAGATATGATAATTCTTTTAAGTTATCTACTATATCCATATTTCCTCTTGGCATATGGTCCACACGTATATTGAAAGGTTTTGTTGGTTTACCATGAGACAGCATCTTTATATAGGCATTTAGATTATCTATATTCATAATATCCTTAGCTGTAAATACAGGCTCAAATTGTTTCTGCAAAAATTCTGCATCTTCAGCACCTGTTCTATACACAACCATATTACCTACGTTACCAAATACAGCGGACTTTATATTATCCTCCAATTGATCTATAAATTGATGAGCTACAGTCAATGACAATTTATATTTTCTCGCTTCAGATAAAATAGTTGCAATAGATGGAGTTGTTATATTTTGGAACTCATCTATATATAGATAAAATGGCGGCATATCTTTACCAAATGAATCAACACGTGAAAGGGCGGCCATCAATATTTTTCCAACAATAATAAGACCAATAAGATTTGAGTTTATAT
>CAZSTO010000024.1:0-12310 GCA_964610005.1 uncultured Candidatus Saccharibacteria bacterium | reverse complement strand
CATAACTATATGTTACTCTATGCATCTTTTCTTTATTTTCTCTTATAAAACTTATAAGATCCAACTCACTACATCTTTTACCAGACTCTCTAAGCATCCATCCTATTGCCTTATGTATAAGATGATGTTCATCTTTAAAAAGTTTTTTGGAAATATAAAATATCTCTTTGTTAGAATGATTTTTAATCTGATAAAAAGTTGCAACAACTATAACCCTCCTCATCCACATATCTTTAGAACTTATACATTTATCTGTAAAATCTTTTAATTCTTTTTTATTTAAAAAATTATAAATATAATCCCCCGCTATATGATATGCTGATGTATCAACCAGATCCCAATTATTTATACCTTTTTTAAAACCAACATTGTCAATATAGATGTCAAATATTTCCTTTTTTTCTTCTTTATTTTTTGATTTTTTATACAAATGATCTAAGAAATATAAAGCTATTAATCTTTCTTCATGATATTTACTCTTCAATAATTGTTGAACATCCTTTAGAGATATTTCATTTTTATATTTTGCAAATATTTTTCTAGTATCTGGGACTGTTACACCCATAAAAACATCACCTTCCCCATAACCACCTTTATGGGTTTGAAAAAATTTTTGACATATATCACGTCGAGGTTTGGTTGAGAGTTTTTTTAAATCTTTGGAGATGAGTTGAACTGTATTTTTCATGATCTATTTATAACATAAAAACCACAAACCTATCATGCTATAATATACCCAATGCTTCAAAAACCCCTTACAGACATCATCAAAAACATAAGTACAGCTCATAAAACAGCCCTATCCAGACTAGGTATAAAAACTGTATCTGACCTCCTATATCACTTCCCAACTCGTTACGGTGATGCTTTTAAGGCTACATATATAAAAGATATTACCCCCGACACAAACGTTGTCCTATACGGTGAGATTTACAACATAGATTCTCAAAAGAGTTTTAAAACAAAAGTTTTGATGGTAAATACAACACTTCGCGATGATACAGGTTCCATAAAACTTACCTGGTTCAATCAGATCTATATAAGTAAAATGTTTAAGGACGGAGATATTGTAAAAATATCAGGCATAGCCAAAGAACAAGGTAAACAAAAAGTTATAGTAAACCCTCTCATAGAAAAAACCAAAGCAGACCCCATAGCTCAGGGTACAAATCTTTTTGGTCAAAAGGAAGAAATATTATTTCAACCAATATATAAAGAAACAAAAAGTATTACTTCAAAATATATTCATTCATTAATACAAAAAATATTTACACACCCTGACTTTAAAGATATAAAAGATAATATTCCAGAATCAGTTTTAAAAAAATATTCACTACCAAATCTACATGATGCTTTGATCTATATACATACACCAAAAAAAGATCAACATGTTGAAGCTGCCAAAAAAAGATTTGCTTTTGAAGAAATATTTTATATACAACTACAAAATGCAAAAAGAAAAAAAGAAGCAAGTGAAGCTTTATCATATTCTTTTGTTGGTTTAGAAAATGCTTTAAAAGATTTTAAATCACATATACCATTCACTCTTACAAATTCACAAGAAAATGCTATCAATTCTATATTGAATGATTTTAAAAGAACTCATCCTATGAGTAGACTTGTTGAGGGCGATGTTGGGTCTGGTAAAACCGCCATAGCTGCCGCTGCGGCCTATGCTATAGTTGCCTCACGTGTAAACAGCATGAGATCACAAGATCACAAAAACTCTCGTTTACAAGTTGCATATATGGCGCCTACTGAGATATTAGCCAAACAACATTATGAATCATTTACACAGATGTTTGCCAAATTACCTATAAATATAGGACTATTAACAGGATCAGGTTGTAAAAAATTCCCCTCAAAATCTTCTCTATTAACACAAAAACAAGGCACCGATATATCTAAAGCCCAACTTTTAAAATGGATAGCATCAGGTGATATATCTATAGTTATAGGTACTCATGCATTAATACAAAAATCAGTAGTGTTTCGTGATCTTGCTTTTGTTATTATCGATGAGCAACATCGCTTCGGTACAAAACAAAGACAAAAACTTGCAAATAAACATATAGCTGATGAAGAAACAAAAAGTAAACTTAAGAAAAAAGACACTTTGAGAGTAAATAAAAAAGCATATATAGATAACAAGCTCGATGAACCCAAAGATAAAATAATACAAACACCACATCTTTTATCCATGACCGCCACCCCTATTCCCCGTACACTTGCTTTAACACTTTATGGTGATCTGGACCTATCTGTTGTTGATCAAATGCCATCAGGCCGTAAACCAATAATCACAGAAATAATTTCCGAAGATAAAAGAAATGAAATGTATGAAAAAGTTCATAAAGAACTTGAAGCCGGTAGACAGGCTTATGTTATCTGTGCTCGTATAGAAGACCCTGATCCAGATCTTATGAGTAAGTTAAATATAAAATCAGTTAAAGAAGAGGCTGAGAGATTATCTCATGAACATTTTAAAAAATATAAAATCGCCACACTTCATGGAAAAATGAAAACTGATGAAAAAGATAAAGTGATGAAAGATTTTCTTGATGGAAAGATAAATATACTTGTAGCCACTTCAGTTATAGAAGTTGGTGTAAATGTTCCAAACTCAACAACTATCATCATAGAAGGAGCAGACAGATTTGGACTTTCACAAATACATCAATTACGTGGTCGTGTTATCAGAGGTACACATCAAGCTTATTGTTATTTATGTACTAACAACGCTGGTGAAAAAACCATGGACAGATTAAAGGCTTTGAAAAATGCTAAAAACGGATTTGAGTTGGCGGAACTTGATCTGAAGCTGCGTGGTGCTGGAGAGTTGTATGGCGATAAACAATGGGGTTTGAGTGATATAGGTATGGAAGCTATAAAAAACATAAAGATGGTTGAAGCAGCCAGAGAGACAGCAAAGGAGTTAGTCGATGAAGGATTGACACCTGAGTTGACAAAACTGTTAGAGGAAAATGAAAAGGTTCATATGGAGTAATAAAAAAACACCCTTATTGGGTGTTTTTCTTTGGTGCAAGCACTAGGATTCGAACCTAGGACCGGTCGTGTATAAGACGACTGCTCTACCAACTGAGCTATGCTTGCGATGCTATATAATATAGCACTTTTTAGATTTTCTGCAATATTACTCCTCCTCCCTATTTATATATAACAATATAGGCAATTTCTTAGAGGGTGAATAAAAACCTGTTTTACCTCTTTTAACAGATTCATTAAACCAATCATTAAACTCGCCCTTACCTTCAGCACCTTTCAATTTGAAATATTCCTTAAAAGTTTTTTCAAATATTGGTAATGGTACAACAACTTTTTCTAAAGCTTCAGACATGACACCTGTTCTTTGTACGGCAAGTTTGAAAAATTCATCATAGCCTGGTTTTTCTTTATCTTTAAAGGATAAACCCATAGATTCCAGCATGTCAGCCGGGGTTTCTATTTTTTTCTTTTTAGGTGTCTCTGTTTCTGATTCAGATTCATAATTTCCACCCGGTAATTGACTAAGATCTTTTAATTCTTCCATATGTTTATATTATATAATAAATCATATTAAATCAATAAATGTCCTAGATGGCCAATTCACCCAATAAGATTTATAATAGATATTATGAAAAATACCCAAAAAGGATCAGTGGCCACCACGATATTAGTTGTAATTGTTATTATAATATTTTTAATAGGTATATATTATTTCTTAAATAAGAAACAAATAAATGAAAATACCTCAAATACAACGACCGCAACATCAACAAATATAGAATCAAAATCAGATACAAAAAATGAGGAAGTTTATACCTTCTCAGAATTTATCGAACCAAATCAAAACATGGAATATTTCTTAAGAAAGTTATCTGATACAGAATATGAACTAGAAGTAAACGGATTTCAAACAATGTTAAAAATAAAAGCATACACACAGACAAAAGGACAAGATTCGATGGATCTTATTTTTGATTCATACAAAGAAAAAAGCGTACCAGATATCTTTAAAAAAGGAGATGTTTTACTTACATTCACTGTTGGTGATAGTGATGATACTTTAATTGTTCTAAATTGGAATAAATTAAAACCCATTGATCTAAATAATAAAACTGCAATATTTATAAAAAAATAGATATAAAAATCCAAAACAATTTTTGTTCTGACTTAGAATACCTTATCAAAATTTTTTAAAAGAAATCAAATATAAAGATCACGCTTTTCAATTATGTACATCATAATTAACATATTCATTTTTCTAAATGGAACAATGTATTAATATAAACTACTTGACTTTTACCTATATATTATGTTATAATATATAGGTATGAAAATTAACAAAAGATCGATTGCTGTCGTTGCCGTTTGTGTGATGATAATCTCTTTTTTCGGGGCTTTGCCAGGACATGTACCGCTCGACCCTAAAGAGGCTGTCACCTACTCGGAGACAAGTTCGTGGGAGACAAATCTTGACAATCTTGAGAGTGCACAACTAGACGCCCTCAAATTTCAAGAAACCACAAGGTTCAAGATTGCAAAAGGTGGACTCTACCTGTCCACTATCTTCCTGCTTGGGATGTTTCTTGGTCGACTTTACGTCGAAAAAAAACCATGACAACGAAGGCTCTTTTGTGGATAATCGCTCTTGAGATCTTATCAGCGATATTCCTAATCCTTTGGGGAGGTAACCCTCCTTTATAGAAGGAATTCACTTTCGAGGTGGTTGGAACCTCGACCCTGTAGCAATGCAGGGTTTTTACTTTATTTAAAATCATCTAAATTTACCTTGCCTACTTCCCATTTTTCCACAACTTCTATAGCTTTTTCTATACCGTTTTTTTCTATAAAAATATCTAATTTTACCAAAAACCTAGGACCAAAGACGGTATCAATCTCTTTACTAAAATGTCTCCACTGATCATTTAAATTTTCATCTACATTTTTTTTATCAACACATCTAAAATAAACACTGGCAACTTTTGCAAAGATATTTATTTGACCTTTTTCAGATAATAAATTTAATAATCTTTCTTCATCTCTATACCTAACACCAACAACATTCTCATTACTGATACGATTAACCATATGTACAGCAAAAACATCCGTAAAGGCTTCATTTAACCAGACAAAACCTCTGTTGTAACTATTAAAAGAGGTGTGAAAATCTACCCCACTTTTCTGTATACCTATAGGTTGATTCGTCTTCTTGTCATGAATAACCCTAGAATAATCAGAACTTATAACGTGTAACAATTCATGAAAATATACATATATTAATTCTTCTTTTGATCTAAAACTATCTAGACTCAAATAAATCTGACCATCAGCAGCATACCCTCCACCTGTTGACATAACACCTGTAGTTATACCTTGCGTACCATCAATAAAATTTAGTTTTACGGAACTTACCAATTTTTTTATTTTATCTAGATCTAAATCCATACCTTGAATCTCACAAAATTGTCTCATTAAATCATTAAAATCATAAGCTAAACCAGGCATATATTCTATAACTTTTTCATATCTATTATGATAGTAAGCATCGTAGAGAAAAATAAAATCTATTATTCTCTCCAAAGAATTATAATCACCTTTCTTAACCTCATCAAAAATATCTTCAAATATTTTGGAAGTATTTTTATCTGCATCTTCTGAGTGTGCTTCTAAATCTTTTTTTAAAGCCCATGATAATCCAAGATCATTCGACTCTAATATTGATTTACACATTTTTTCAAAACGTTCCAAAACTTCTATATCATCAACAGATGACATAACAGACAACAACTCTTTAACCTTATTAACATCAACAGATGTTTTCCTTTTTACGGAACCATAATTTTTTTCTATATCATAAGGTTTAATTTCTATTTCTCTGCCTTTGGTTTTCATAAGATATATTATATGTAATTAAATAAATATTATTCCTTCTCCATCTTTATCCCAAATCCTTTAACAATCTCTTCATACTCAGCCTGCTCTAAAGTCTCCTTCTCCACCAACGCGGCAGCTATAGCATCTAAACAAGGACGATTTGTATTTATTATATCTTGAACTCTTTGATAGGCTTCATTCATTATCTTTGAAACTTCATTATCTATGAACTCATTTGTCTTTTCACTATAGTTTTTACTTTCCACACTATTTCCAAACATTGCTCGGCCGCCGGCAGGCTCTAAAGCTATAGGACCAACAGCATCACTCATACCATATTTTGTAACCATATCTCTTGCAAGAGCTGAAGCAACCTGTAAATCATTTGATGAACCAGTGGTTAGATCTCCATATATAGTCTTCTCTACAACATAACCACCAAGAGACACCGCTATATCATCCAAGAACTCTAGCTTTGATTGCATTTTTTTATCTTCATTTGGAAGTTTTAGGGTATAACCTGCAGCACGACCACGAGATATCACAGAAACTTTGTGTACTGGATCTGCATAAGGAAGTATAGATGCAACTATTGCGTGCCCTGCTTCATGATAAGCTGTAAGCTCTTTTTCTTTTTTACTCATCACATGTGTCTGACGAACCGGACCCAACATAACTTTCTCTATAGATACTATAAGATCATTTTGCAATATCTCTTTTCTGTTGTGACGAGCAGCCATGATAGCAGCTTCATTCATAATAGAATGAAGATCGGCACCAGAAAAACCAGGTGTTCTTTCTGCAACAGTTTCAAGTCTTACCTCTTTCGAAAGAGGTTTATTCTTTGCATGAACTTTAAGTATTTCCAGTCTGTCTTTTCTATCAGGAAGTTCCACATTTACCCTTCTATCAAAACGTCCAGGACGTAGTAGTGCAGGATCCAGAACGTCAGGTCTGTTTGTGGCAGCCATGATTATCACTGAATCACTTGGCTCGAAACCATCCATCTCTACAAGTATTTGATTAAGTGTTTGTTCTCTTTCATCATTACCACCACCCATACCGACACCACGAACACGCCCTACAGCATCGATCTCATCTATAAATATGATAGCGGGTTGAGCAGCGCGAGCAACTTTAAACATATCTCGAACACGTGAAGCACCGACACCAACAAACAACTCAACAAACTCTGATCCGGATATAGAGAAAAATGATACATTTGCCTCACCTGCTACAGCTCTGGCTAACAAAGTTTTACCTGTACCAGGAGCACCCATCAAAAGTATTCCTCTTGGTATACGAGCACCTATTGATAAAAACTTCTTAGGATTTTTTAGAAAATCAACAACCTCTTCAAGTTCATGTTTTGCCTCTTTAACACCAGCAACATCTTTAAAAGTAATCTTTTGTTTTTGGCCATCAGGGTGCATAAGTCTAGCTTTTGAAGAACCAAAAGAGAAAGCTTGTCCACCAGCACCTTTCATGCCGCGAGATAAAAACCATATTATAAATACAAATAATAATATAGGAAACAAAAACGGCAACAGACTAGCTGCTATATAACCTGCACTTCTATCGTCTTTTATTTCTATATTTGTTAAAGCAAGTTTGGTTTTATCAACACCAAGATTTGAAAGTGTTTCAGTTAAAGATGATTGTGTTTCTTTTTTAGAAAATTTTACAGTTTCATCTTTATAAGTAACCGCTATTTTATCATTAATATTTTTGATATTAGAAACTTTCTCTAAATTTATATCATTTACCAATTCTGTTAAAGTTATATTTTTGTTTTCTGTGTTACCTTTATTTAAGTAATCACTTATAGCAAATATTAATAAGAAAAATATTATTATTCCAAATATATTCTTTAATAAAATTGTTTTGAATCCACTCTTTTTTACTTTTACCATAAACTGATATTAACATTATTTTATGGTATTATCTATATAAATATATGGCTATAATACAGAACAAAAAGGCTTATCATAACTATGAAATACTTGAAAAGATAGAGACAGGTATGATTCTTTTGGGTTTTGAAGTTAAGGCTATAAGATCAGGTCAAATGACATTAGATGGTTCATACATAAAGATAGGTAAACATGACAGAGTTTTTTTGATAGGTGCCAATATAAAACCATTACAACAAGAAAATATTCCTGATTCATATTCGGAAACAAGAGATAGAGAATTACTGTTGACAAAAAAAGAAATAAAGCACCTAAAACAAAAGACTGAGACAATTGGTAATACTTTGATACCAATTTCCGTATATAATAAAGAGGGTTTGATAAAACTCGAGATAGCTCTCGCTCGTGGTAAGAAAAAACATGATAAAAGAGAAAGTATTAAAAAAAGAGAGGCCAACATAGAAATAAACAGAATGTTACATCACAAATCAAAATTCATATTTTTACTATTAATATCAAGCCTGTTTGGTCTTTCAAACACAGTTGATGCAAAAGTATTATTAAAAGTTCCTTATTATCAACAACAATACACAAACAGTTGTGAAGCCGCTGCTACAAAAATAGTATTAGAATATCATGGTATTTATCTAGATGAAGATGAGATATTAAAATCTTTTAACTATAATCCCAGACAAAAAGATACAACAAATAATATATGGGATGATCCAAATGAAATGTTTGTTGGTTTTGTTGATAAAAAAGGACCAGAAAATGGATATGGTGTTTATGGCCCCGCAGTGGTTAAAGGTATAAAAAAGTTTGAGGTAGATGCAACACATTATGCAAGCTCAAGTATAAACCTAAAACTTATTGCACAAAGTATAAAAGATGATAAACCAGTTATATTCTGGGGTTATACTTCCCTAACACAAAAACCATACACATGGAAAACAGAATCCGGTAAAACCATTAAGGCTTTTAGAGGTGAGCATGCACGTGTAGTGGTTGGTTTTGAAGGTACAGTAAATAACCCAACAGGATTTTATGTACATGACCCCATAAACGGTAAGAAAAACGAGTATTGGTCTAAAAATAAACTATTAACAAACCTGACTGCGGTACCAGATGTTACTGATCAATTGGTTATAATAGATTCGAATTAAATATTAAACTATGGAAAAACAAAAAAATGAAAAAGTTGACACAGGTTGGATAGAGTACTATGACAAGACAAGAGAGTCTGCGGTTCCTAATATGGTTATCTTAGCTTCTTTTCTAACAAAAAATAAAGACAATGCTCTTGATATAGGGGCAGGTTCACTGCGTGATACAAGATTTTTATTAGATGATGGATTTAAACACGTGTCTGTCTTAGATGGAAACCCCTTACTACAATCAGAGGTTGATAGAATAGATGAAGGAGAAAAAATAACAGTACACAATGAACTTTTTGAAAAATTTAATTTTCCAGAAAATAAATATGATCTAGTTATATCAATACTTTCATTACCTTTTATAAAACCAGAAGACTTTAATGGTGTTTTCTATAAAATCAAAAAATCTCTAAAAAGAGATGGTGTCTTATGTGTTACATTAGCAGGCAAAAACCAAAGCAATCAAATAATGACAGGAGGTACAAGACACGACAGAAAAGATGTTGAAGATTTGTTAGAGGGTATGAAAATTGTTAGTATTGAAGAAGTGAATAACATAGAAAAAACCGTTGTTGGTGGAAAAGATGTTAATGTACACAGATTTAACATTGTTGCCAGAAAGTTATAAAAATGTAATATTTATAAAGTATACTCGTTTATATCAATACGGGGATGACCGGATTCGATATATAGAACTTTGACATGTATGCGTAATAGAGTATTCTCAAATCTCTTAAAACTTTGAGGAACCTTAAGTGCACAAGCACAAAAAGCTGTTGTATCGCCTTTCGCGTTCAACATGTCTTTCGCAACTGCTAGAGCATAACCTCTAGTCGCGCATCTTACTTTTATCTACTTTGTGTAAAAGATAGGGTGTAATATAGCAAAGTTGGATTAAGGTTGTAATCTTGATCCTTAATCGAGATAAAAGATTATATTATATGATGTTTCGATATATATTTTGAGTCATATAATGAATTTTAAAAATATATCTATATTACGTAGATTTACATGTTTAAACTATATAGACGTGGGTTCGACTCCCACCATCTCCACAACAACAAAAACCACCCTCGCAGGTGGTTTTTTGTTTAGATTATTTTTCTTTTACGTCTGGATTAACACGACAGATTATTGAAGTCGTTATCGGAGAAGGAACCAGATTTGTTCCAGAACATTTTAATGTATACTTCTGATTTGTTGTCAAACCTGAAACCGTTTTACTTCCACCACTGGCACCATCTGTAAGTGTTATTGGATAAACAGTTGAATCACCTCCACCAACATTTATATTCCAACCACTAAGATTACATGATGATCCTGAGGGGATGTTTGATATATCCCATGATATTGTACAGTTACCATTTTTATTTAATGAAACTTTAGGGTCTTTAGATAGATTAATAACAGGAGGATTAACAACTGTATTATTACATTGAGGTGAAGTATCCCCCGGCTGACAACCTGTTACTGTTGTTGGAGTATATGAACATGTTTTAGAAACAATTTTTCCATCATATAGATCTTTAAGTTCAACAGTCATTGAATCATTTGTTGCTGGTAATGCTTTTGTATACACATATGAACCATCTTTATTTGTAGTTGCAACAAGTGTACCATCTTTCCTGTATTCAACATTACCCAACGTTGTTTTTCTATCTGGTGTAAATGTATAAGTTAGATTTGTATCACTTGAAGAAACAGCACAATACGCATTAAACGCACAAGCAGGGTCATTTGTAACCTTATTTACCTGAACACCGTTTTCTTTATAGACCATATCTCTACCTACACAAGAATTAGTTTTGGTAACCGTTGGAGGTGTACAGGTTGTTCCATCAAAATATCCAATCCAATTTCCTGTTGGATCCGAACAGGTACCGATCGGTTTACATGTTTTACCCGCATCCATGAGGTTTTTAAAGAAAGGTGCTATGTTTCTGTATTTACCACCATCACTACCGCTAGGTATATTGTATCTATCTGCTGTGGGTGTATAAGTACTATCATAACCATCTGAATCAATTTTTGTCTGGAACTCAACCTGATATGGAGATAAGCCTCTACCATCTAGTTTATATCTAACATAATCACCTTCAGCTTCAGCACTAGACACTGTTGTAGGTTTTACAATATAAGGATCATAACATGTTGCATCATCAGTTAAACCAGCTTCTATAACCTTATATGTAGCATTCCAACTATCTGTATCATCACCCCTATTATCCAGTCTAAAAGTTATTGTACAATTACCATCATATTTCATACCAGGAACATTTTCTTTTTTACCACCATATCTATATAGATTTTTAGCAGCATATTCAGGTGTTAAGCCACTTATGTCACCATATATTCTATTATCAGGTTGACCAAACATAAATCTGAATATCGGGAATCGAATTAACTTCCATGAACCCATTTGCTCAGCTAATACGTAAAATCTTTTATTTTCTGTTATAGATGGTCTAGTAGCAGATGTATAACCAAGATATTGACATATATTTATACTTTTATCATGCCAAGCACCCCTATCCAAATCATTACTATTCCAAAGAGGTGAAAATACTTTTGAACCCGATATGTATGTATTCCTCAACTGTCCGTCAGCACAGAAACTTCTATCCAAAAGAGAATCAACATTACTCTCAAAAACATCTCTTGTTGTAGCAACAGAACGACACACATCGGAAGATAACCTTCCCGCCTCGACTATCTTTAGGTAAACTCTATCATAGTCAGTATCGTCTCCTTGATATTTTGTATAAACAGTAACATTACATCCCCCATTATATGTCGCATAATTAACATTTCTCTTTCTTCCACCTGGATCAAAAGTTATTGTCTTGGATTCATTTTTAACAAATCTATATATATGAAATCTCTTATATGTCCAACCAGATCTACCGGAATCAGATATAACATAGAACGGTGATCCGTTGTCTATAGTACCAGCTATTGTTGAACATATATTTATACTTGCACTTATAGGACCACCCGTACTACCTGTACCAGGAGATGTTATATCAACAACTTCACCTGAAGAAAAATATTTTTTTGCTCTAATATCTTCAACTGTACAAGCATCTCTCAAGAATCTATTACATGCCCATTTCTTAACAAACCATTCATTTGTAGCAGAGTCTTCTATACATTCATTTGTTGGTTTAGTACCACAAACCTCAACATCAGTAAGTGCTTTAACAGAATGAGCACCAACAAAAACCACAGAGGACATCAATAATATCATTAACATCATTAATGATTTTTGCTTTTTCTTTTTAAAAACCATAAACACTATTATTAATAACAATATTAATACAGATAGGATCATATAATATATTTTATTTGAATTTACATGTGTAATGT
>CAZSTO010000023.1:0-12432 GCA_964610005.1 uncultured Candidatus Saccharibacteria bacterium | reverse complement strand
CACGTCTCTTTAAATCTTCATAATATTGTAGGTCTTGATTATATTTTTCTTTAACATGCAGGTAATTTCTGAATATACGAATATTACCTTTTATCAAAAAAATCAGAAGTATTAAGAAAAAAACAAGAGTCCATTTTGAACTTAAAAATTTGTGCAGATTTGCTTGTTGTTTTTTACGCTCTTGAAATTCTCTCATTTACTGCTATATTTATATCATGTTTTTAAATCCAAAGCATCGTCAAAAATTACAATTCATATGGGGTATTGTTGTATTCCTGATAATCATAAGTATGTTAGCAGCTTATGTATTAATGATTGTATAATCTGATAGATTATAAATAATAAAACACTGTATTAGGCATGATTGACATATCTGGTCCAGTGTTTTATTATTGTGATTGTTATGAACTCTCAAACAAACCCTGCCACGTGTTACTGGCAAGCCATTCGCACCTACGTTTTTACCCTGGTATTCTTTGCTATTATGATGGTATTCATATCCATCAAAACAACTTCAGCCTCACCGGCCTGGATCATGATCATCCAATCATTTGTGGTGTGGCCACTCATGCATTTTAGTCATCATCTGACAAAGATACATGGTGCCAATGTGGTTAACCACCCAAGCATCTGGATCAATAAAATGTTCACACTGTTCTTCTGGATAGCTATCTGGTCACACCAAGACACAAGACCCTGGTCCTATCCTGTGCTTACTACATATCTACTCTGGTCAATGATGCGAACCGAGAAAGTGCCTTACAAATACTGACAATTCACACCTCCCCCTCCCTGCGGAGTCCTCATCGGACTCCGCGATTTTTATTTATATAAAAAACAACACCCAGGACCTTTCGGTCCAGAGTGAAGGAGTGAAGAACATTAGTCCGGCAATTTCAATTTTGATAGCCCGCCAAACATCGAGTCCGGAACCCGAAACCCATCAGAATCAAGTTTTGGAGCATCCAAATGAACTTTCTGTTCAAAAAAGACCCAGAGAGCACATTCGGCGAAATTGCAAATACCGTCGATGGGTAACCCTTTGGTTATTTCAGGAAAACCATACTTCCGTATCAGGGCTTGTTGTTCAAGATGAGACCTGGATATTGCCAATGAATGAAGCACTTCCGGTTGAATCAGTCTGACGTTCTTGAGATGCTGTGTAAACCTTCTGATCAATTGATCAACAAAAGGCCTGCCTTGTAGATCACAGCATCGCCCAGCCTCCTCTTCGGTGAGACCGCAACGCACATACTCCGCGATTTTTTTATTTCTTTTCATGAATTTGAGAGATTAACAATAGTAAATATTGCATAAAGATTTATAAAAAACAACACCCGGGACCTTTTGGTCCGGGGTGAGGGAGAATATGCTGAATCAGCGTTGCTCTGCCGGTAATATCGGCAATGAACCAACAGAATGAGCATCGTGATGAGATTCGGAAGTACTCAAATCTTCGATAGCTCTTCGTTTATAAGGCGACCAGCCTTTATCGGGATCCTTGACTAGGCCGAGATCAACAAAGAGATTGTAAGACTCCTCAAACGTCGATCTCATGTCTATCCATGTAGGATGTTCACTGAAACCATCCCCGCAATCACGCTCAATGATCAATAGCTCCTTAAACAAGGATGCTAGCGCATAGAAAATTGGACCGTCATCATCAGTGGTCGCAGAGCGATCATATCCGACATAATGAATCGAACGCATAAAATTGCCGGTCGACAATGAAAACACCCTCACGAATTTACGATAATGGAACAAAAAACGCCTGGTGTAAAACCATGATATCCAAACATTGAGAATGATTGATAGCACAGCACCTGCAATGATCCCATATAATGAAAACAGGATGGTTGTATTTGTCGGGACCGGAACATGATCACCTGCCAGTGAACGACAAATAACAAGTGAGGCTATGAAAGATAAGGCGATCAAAGCAAATGTGTATAGTCCTGTTTTATTTCTCAGTTCATTGACAAACGGATGATCACGACAAACCAGGACATCAATTCTTTCATTGAGCCAACGAGTCAGGCGACCTTCACGAAACAAACGATCAATCTTATTCATTTTCTTATTTTTCCACGTCGTATTTAAAGTTCATCACAGAGGTTACCGTTCCCCTCTAGATCAGGTTACCGTGCCTGAAATAGATTTTATATGAATGAAAGTCACTGCCGACATACAGCGAGCTAATATATTGATAACACAAATAACACAAAAATCAATCGCATTAACATTTACCCATTCTTCATCATTTTCAAAAATACTTCATGAGAAATATTCACCTTTCCTCTCTCAGCCATTTTCTTCTTTCCTTTCTTTTGTTTCTCTAACAATTTCATCTTACGAGTAATATCTCCACCATATAGATATCCTGTAACATCTTTTCTCATTGCAGATAAAGTACGAGATGCTATGATGCGGCCATTAGCCTTAGCTTGTATCTTTGTTGTGAAAAGTTGTTTTGGTAATACACTATGAAGTTTATCTACTGCTTTATTAGCCTCTTCATCAAGCCTTCTTTGTGCTACAACTCTAGTAAACGCTTCCATCACTTCATCAGCAACAAGTATATCCATACGAGTCACGTCAGCATCTTGCATAGCGAAGAATTCATAAGATAAAGATGCGTAACCAGATGTTACTGATTTTAATTCATCAAAGAAATTTCTCATAAGTTCACGAAGTGGCATAAGTATAGTTAAAGACAATCTATCATCACCAAAGTTTTCAGTTTCTATCAAATCACCTTCATGGTCATAAAGTAATGTATAAATATTTCCTGAATATGATCCAGGTGAGATAATCTTCACTTGTACCCAAGGCTCTCTAACTTTCATAACTTGACCATGTTCAGGAAATAAAGATGGTGAATAAATCATCTTCACTGACTTATCTTTAAAAGTTACTTCATAAGTTATACTTGGTGTAGCGATAATAAGAGAAAGATTGTATTCTCTTTTTAATCTCTCGGTAATAATCTCAAGATGAAGTAGTCCTAAAAATCCACATCTAAAACCTCTACCCATAGTACCCGATGATTCTTCTTCATAAGAATATGATGAGTCAGAAAGAGATAATTTTCCAAGTGATTGTTTTAATAATTCAAAATCATCAGCATCTTCAGGATAAATAGATGCCCATACAACAGGGGCTGGCTTCATATATCCAGGTAATGCCGGTAATTTATTTCTAAAAGAAATTATAGTATCTCCAACTGTTGCTATACCGGATCTTTTTATACCAGTAACTATATAACCAATAGCACCTTTTTCTAGTGTCTCTACAGGTCTTTCTTCAGGTGCAAATATACCAACTTCTAATGCAAAAAACTTTTCACCACTTGCTGCAAAAACAAGTTCATCCCCTTTTTTAACTTGACCGTCCATCATACGAACATAAACTATAACACCTTTATGATTTGAATACTGAAAATCAAAAATCAAAGCACGCGGATCTTTTCCATTTAATTCTGAAATAGGTTCTGGAATTTTTTCTATAATAGTATCTAAAAGTTTATCAACACCTTGTCCTGTTTTTCCTGATGTTTCTAATATATCTTTTTCATCACATTCTAAAAGTTTTGATACTTCTTTTTTTATATCATCAAGACGGGCTAGAGGTGAATCAACTTTTGATAAAACTGGTATTATGACTAAACCTGCCTCACGAGCGGCATTTAAAGTTGTAAGTGTTTGAGCCTGTACACCTTGTGTTGCATCAACCAAAAGTAAACAACCTTCTACGGCCTTCAAAGCACGAGAAACTTCATAAGAAAAATCAATATGTCCGGGTGTGTCGATCAGATTAAAAGTAACACCTTTATATTGCATACGAACAGGACGCATCTTTATGGTGATACCTTTCTCTTTCTCAAGTTCCATATCATCAAGAACCTGATTGGTCATTTTTCTCTTCTCAACAGTGTTAGTCAACTCTAACATACGATCGGCTAAAGTCGACTTTCCATGATCTATATGGGCGATAATACTGAAATTTCTTATTTGCATTATGGCTATAATAGCTTATTTTAGGGGTTTTTACCATATTAACCTTGACATATCATTTGACAAATTTTACTGTATATACAGAAAGCAAAAACATCATGTCAAAAAGATCAAAACTTGAGTTGAAAATGCTCATAGCGGTTTTGGCAATAATAAATCGCTTCTGCATTCGTTACGGCCTTCGTATTCATCAAACCACTCCAAAAGTTAACGGGGGTAACATCAACAAAGTCCGCGCATTGGAGCAACACAGCCTCCTGGACGAAATCGATAAATACTGGACCCTGAGCCTGGCAGACTTTCTCGAGATACACAGAATTATCAAAGAAAATCCTTGCTGCCTGGACCACCTAGATCATAACCTAGTCTTCACCTCGGAACGAGTATTCCGAGTGGATGAGAGAAACAGCAAAAATCCAACCATACACTTCATCTGTCTCGAGAGAGGGAAAGAAAACGGACCATGGATGACTAAAGTTCTTCCAAAAACCTTCATCGATGCCAATCGTGACAAATACAAAGCGGCCTGCATCAGCCGCTAACAACACAGGACGACCCGTCACCGGACCGTCCTCGTTTTTTATCCTATTTCACCATCTTTCATTTCTATAACCCTATCAGCAACTGAAGTATATTCTTTTTCATGAGTTACCATCACTATGGTTTGACCTTCTTTATGTAACTCTTTAAAAATTTTTAAAATCAAAAGTGATGATTCATTATCCAGGTTAGCCGTTGGCTCATCGGCAAAAAGTATAGCGGGATTATGAGCTATAGCGCGAGCAATAGAAACTCTTTGTTGTTGTCCACCAGAAAGTTTTGAGGGTATATTGTCATATTTTCCCTGAAGACCTACTTGATCCAAAACTTCTCTTGATCTTTTATATGCTTTTTCTTTTTCCATACCCTGCATCAAAAGAGGCAAAGCAACATTTTCAGTCGCAGTTAAATCTGGAAGTAAGGCATAATCTTGAAAAACATAACCCAATCTATCCAATCTAAATCTAGTTCTGTCTTCTGGGGATAAATCATGTACATCTTTTCCATCTATAATAATCTCACCACTTGTTGGATGATCTAATAGACTTATCTGATAAAGCAAAGTCGATTTACCTGCTCCAGAACGACCGATAATAGATATGAATTCACCTTGTTTTATTTCCATATCTATACCTTTTAAAACATGAGTTTCCTTATCCCCATCAGTAAATGTTTTTCTTAGATTTTTTGTTTGTATAATTGCTTTTGTCATATTTTATTTTTGAAAATTTATTAACGACCCAATATCGAATCTAATGTATTTTTCTTAACTATCATCCTAGCGGGTATATATCCAGCTATAACTGTTGTAATAAATAAAGCCAAAACTCTCCACATAGTTCCACTTAAAGGTGCATATAATATTCCATCGGAAAATGGAAAGTTTATAGGATGTTTGTCTATAAAAGGAACCAAGAAACCGTATAGAACAATCATACCTAGAGCTGATCCTATGATGGCATAAAAAGCTGATTGTATGATATATGAGTATTCTATAGATCTTGAAGTTATACCAATACCCTTCAATATACCAATGAATTTTCTTCTGGTAATAGTGTTTACGAAAATCACGATGAACACTGTAATAGATGCCACAACTAAACCAATAGAACCCATAAGTGTTCCGAGTAATCCGAACAGATCTTTCATATCTTTCAAGAATTTTGGTTGAGCCTCTGTGGCTGTTTGTATTTTCGCATCAAAATCATAACCGTTTGCGAATAATATTTCTTTTACTCTAGCAGCATCTTCTTCTGTTGATCCTGGTTTTAATTTTACAGCTATTTCTGAGACATTTATATCACTTCTTCCAACTAATTTTCTAACCTCTGATTGTATCATTATGACTCTAGCATCAATCTCATTGATTTTTGATTTTAAAAATCCGCGTATATACACTTCTTTACTATTTCCATCTATAGTCACACGAACTCTATCGCCGACTTTTACATTTCGAAGCTGTGTAAAACCTATAGCATCAACTGGAGTTAATTCATTTACAAGAAATGATCCAACCAATACACCTTCTTTATCATTATCATCCAAATAAGTTCCTCCAGGTAAAACATACTTTGATAAATTTGTTGCTTTATCTTCTTGCGATGGAACTATTCCCGCTATACTTGTTTGAGCTTTATTTGGAGTCTCACCCTCTTTTAATAATCTTCTATAATCAGATTCTATACTTCCACCAGCAAGAACTCTAGGCACCACATCTGTGACATTATACAGATTAGACAATACTTTTATTATCTCTTCACTGTTTTCTATGATAGATTTTTGTCTAAGTGTTGAAATAATAACATTACCAGAATATCTTTCTTCTGACGCCTGTATAGAACTTTGTATAAGACCAACAAGTATACCATTAACAACAACGAGGTTTAAAAAAGTTAACATCATAACAACCACTATCAAACCAGTTGTCCATATACTAGCATGCTTTAATTGTCTTATCGCAAGGAAAAAACCTATTCTAATATCTTGTCTATTTCTTTCCATATATTATTATTTGATTATTTTCTAATCCTGATAATATTTCTATATCTCCATTATTATTTATTTCTCCTGTTTTTATTTCAACAGCTTTCATATCTTTTTTCTTATTCCAAATACTTGCACAAGTATTTGATACAACACATTTATCATTTTCAAGAACATAAACTTTCTTTATACCTTTTTCTAAAAACAAAGCGCTTTGAGGTATAGATAATACACCCTGTCTTCTATCTGTCTCTATATCTATATTTGCAGTCATACCACTTTTAATACGATCATCTTTTCCAATAAATTGTATTTTTGTTCTATATGTAGATACACCGTCCTTTATAGTTTCAGCTGGATCTATTGATATTATAGATGCATCAAAATATACATCTCTTCCATAAGCATCCAAAGTAACTTTTGCAACTTGATCTACTTTTAACTTAGCAACATCATTTTCTGAAACATAAGTTTCTATTTGGTATTCACCGTCATTTAAT
Organism: uncultured Candidatus Saccharibacteria bacterium; assembly: GCA_964610005.1. Lineage (GTDB taxonomy): Bacteria > Patescibacteriota > Minisyncoccia > Phycocordibacterales > CAIZLB01 > CAIZLB01. Next base: position 5,396 of record CAZSTO010000023.1, on the reverse strand, counting down.
ACACTTATTATCGGTGTATTTGGAGAAGATATTTCCCCTTCTTTAATATCTATCTTTGTAACAACACCATCAAAAGGAGCTGTTATGATAGTTTTTTGAACTAATGATTGTGCATTTATAACATCAGCTTGATATATAGCCACTTCATTTTGTGTACCTCCGGATTTTTTTATTTTTAAATCATTTTCGGCACGATTTAATGATGTCAAACTATTTTTATAAGTTATTTGTGCTTGATTAAAAGCATTTATAGCATTATTAAAATTTGATCTAGCTGTTAATATATTTGTTTTCTGAGATTGCATTGTTGCATAGTTTGAATCAGTAGTATTCAATTTTTCTGTAGAAATAGATATGGCCATACTTACATCATTTATAAAAGACTGTATTTGGTTTGCATAAACTTTTACCTGATTGAAATCATGATTATTGGAATCAACATCAGCCTTAAATTTTACCATCATTTCTGTGATTTTTAATCTATCAGCACTAAGCTTATCCTTAAGATTTAAGTTTTGATCTATAGAATACAAGAATTGAGGATTAACACTTCTTGGATTAGAAAACACATCATCTATTTTAAAACGTATTGCATCATCTGCACTATTATATAAATCCTGTAATTCTGTTTCCAGAAGTTGTTTTGAGAGATTCACATCATTTTGTGCCCCAACTAAATCACCTTCAGCTATAGCAAGCTCTTCAGGTCTGGCGCCATTTTGTATGTCACGTAATTTTGCAGAACTCTTTTGTAGATTTGCTACTGCGTCACCATTTTGTAGAGAGGCTATAACCTGTCCTTTTTTAACTCGGTCCCCTACTTTAAAATTCACCTTATTTACACGGCCAGAAACCTCAAAAGCCATATCAACGTTTTTAGCGGATATAACTTTACCGGTTAAAGATACATTTTGTATGAATTCTTTTGATTCCACCTTATAAGTTAAAACCGTATCATCTTTCTTACTACCCAATATCATGGGTAAAATAATGATTAATATAACTAAAGCTGGTATCCAAACTTTCTTCTGGGTTTTATTTACCCAAAGATATTTGAAAATATTTATAATATTAGTTTTTAAAGATTTTATCTTATGCATATTTGAGTATTATATAATAAAAAACCCTCATTTAATAGAGAGTTTTTTATTAGTTATATTTATATCAGACCTTTCTTCTTGGCTACATCTCTCTCGGTCTTTGTTAAGAATTTCTTTCTTAAGCGAACATTATTTGGAGTGATTTCTAAATATTCATCATCCTGCATAGTTTCCAAACCTCTTTCTATAGAAATAGTATATGGTGGTACCAGCACTATAGCATCATCTGTTCCTGAAGCACGCATGTTAGTAAGCTGTTTACCTTTTGTAGGATTCACTTCCATCTCTTCACCTTTTGATGTATTACCTATAACCATACCAACATAAACTTCTGTTTGTGCACCGATATATAGAACACCTCTATCTTGTAGATTGCCTAATGCAAAAGTAAGAGCTTTTCCATTTTCCATAGATATCATTGAGCCAACCTCTCTCTTCTCTATATTTCCAACATGTGGACGGAATTCTATAAATCTTGATGATAATATACCTTCACCTTTTGTATCTATAGTAAATTGACCTCTATAACCCAATAAACCTCTTGTTGGTATCTCAAAAACTAGACGTGATATACCATTTCTCTCTGACATTTGTGTCATTATACCTTTTCTTCTACCAAGTTTATCGATAACTGCGCCTGAGAATTCTTGTGGTACATCAACAACAACTTCTTCAAAAGGCTCATGTAATACTCCATCTATCTCTTTTGTAATAACTTCTGGATTTGATACCTGAAGTTCAAAGCCTTCACGTCTCATTTGTTCAAGTAAGACAGATATATGTAATTCTCCACGGCCATAAACCTTAAACATATCACCTGAAGCATTTTCAAAATCAACACGCAAACCAACATTCACCTCAAGTTCTTTTTCAAGTCTATCTCTGATTTGACGAGATGTAACATATTTTCCATCACGGCCAGCAAAAGGAGAATTATTTACTAAAAAGTTTAGAGCAATTGTTGGTTCATCTATACCAATAGACGGCAATACTTCTATACTATCATCAGTTGTTATAGTCTCTCCAATGTATATATCTGGAAGACCGGCAATCATAACTATATCACCAACAGTCGCTTTATCTGTGTCTATTTTACTTTGTCCCTCAAAAGAGAAAATTTTAATTATTTTACCAGTTCTTTTTTCCTTATCTTTATTTAAAATAAATACTTGTTTATTATTTTCTATAGAACCATTCCATACACGACAAAGTGCCATACGACCAACAAAGTTATCATATGCAAGGTTAAAAGGTTGCGCTACAAATATATTATCTTCTCTTATGGGTTTTGCAGGTTGTACATGAGAAATTATTTCATCAAAAAGTGGATCAAGATTTACAAACTCATCTGTTAATTCTTTTTTAGCAACAGCATCACGACCTATAGCATAAACTACAGGAAAATCTAATTGTGAATCATGGGCACCAAGTTCTATAAACAACTCTAAAATCTCATCATGAACTTTCCCAGGATTTGCAGCTGGTTTATCAAGTTTGTTCATAATAATAATTGGGTTCAATCCAAGCTCTAATGATTTCTTTAGTACGAAACGTGTTTGAGGCATAGGACCTTCTTGGGCATCAACCAAAAGTAAAACTGTATCAATAGAACGAAGAACACGTTCAACCTCTGAACCGAAGTCGGCGTGACCTGGTGTGTCTACTATGTTGATCTTATGACCTTTATATGTGAGTGAGGCATTCTTAGCATAAATAGTAATACCTCTTTCTTGCTCTAAAGTGTTAGAGTCCATACTACCGGCATCATCTTTTATGGCACCTGTATAATGAAGCATAGCATCAACCAAAGTTGTTTTACCGTGGTCCACATGGGCTATAATAGCTATATTTCTTATATCATTAGAGTTTGTATTTTCTTGCATCGCATTATTTTGACATATTTTTTGGAAAATTGCAAAGAAAATATCAAGTCTTTACCCCCCCCCTCTTCCCAAACCCAACTTAATAGTGTATACTAATTGTATGTTAACAGTTATTCTAAATACTCTACCTTATATACAGATATTCCTAGCTATAGTTATGGTTGTACTTGTATTGATACAACAGACAGATTCTGATGCAGGTGGTTCTTTCGGTGGCGGAGCATCGGCTCATTTCCACACTCGTCGTGGAGCTGAAAAATTCATCTTTTATCTGACAATAATAATCTCTATATTATTTGTTGCTTCTGTGATAGTTGATCTGTGGAGATAATCTAGCTTAATTGTTACTATTATACGAATCTTAAACTGTAACTCTTTACGGTTATTAACAATTAAAATAAATAAATGAACTTAAATAATAATAAGCAACCATCACGTGTATATCATGGTGGTTTAAAGAAAAATAACAACAGTCCAAAACCTGTAACAAAAAGACAAGATGCTAAAATAAATATGAACAATACTGTTCATACAAATAACGCTGCATCAAATTCTGGTATAGGAGCATTAAAAGGTAAAAAGCCTAACAAAAGATATAACATGCCTAGACTACGCCCAAATATAGGATCAGCTTCTCATGTTAGACAAAATGTAAAACAAGTCATCCCTAATGTTTTACCTGGTAATTGGCGCATCATACCACTTGGAGGTGTTGAAGAGATAGGTATGAACATGACTGTTATAGAAAATGAACATGACATAATAGTTATCGATGCTGGTTTTAAATTCAAAGAAGAAGCTACACCCGGTATAGACTATATATTACCTAACACAAAATATCTCGAAGAAAGAAAAGATAAAATCCGTGCCATGATAGTAACTCATGGTCACTTAGATCACATAGGTGCCCTACCTTATATAATAGAAAAGATAGGTATGCCTGCTATATATACAAGAAATCTAACATCTTTGATGTTGAAAAAACGTCAGGCTGAATTTCCTCATGTTCCACCACTAGAATTCAAGATAATAGAAGGAAATGAAAGTTTAATAATTGGACAAACTTCAGTTAAATTCTATGGTGTGACTCACTCTATACCAGACTCAATGGGTATTATAATAGATACACCATATGGATATATAACAACACCAGGAGACTTTAAGCTTGATCACGTTGACGGAAAGGTAACAAAAGAAGAGGAAGACAATTACAAAGTTTTCGACGGTAAAAAAGTTTTATTACTTTTAGGTGAATCAACAAACATCGAAAACCCCGGATTCTCTACTCCTGAAGCAATAGTACATGATAACTTAGCTGAAATAGTTAAAAACATAAAAGGAAGACTTATTATAGGTATGTTTGCCTCTCATTTCTTCCGTATAGCTAAAATAATAGAAGCCGCTGAATCATGTGGTAAAAAGATAGTTATCGAGGGTCGTAGTATGAAAAACAATATCGACATCATGGTTCAAGCAGGTTTACTTAAATTAAGTCGTCATACAGTTATCACTGCTCAAGAAATGCAAAATCATGCACCTGATAAAATAGTTGTATTAGCAACAGGTGGTCAAGGTGACGAATTTTCAGCCCTAATGCGTATTTCTACAAAACAACATAAATATATACATATAACAGAGAGAGATACTGTATTACTTTCAGCTTCTATAATTCCTGGTAATGAAAAAGCTGTACAAAAAATGAAAGATAATATTGCTCGTTCAGGTGCGCACATAATGCATTATCGTTCATCTGATGTATACATACATGCCACAGGACACGCTAATCGTGGTGAAATAGAATGGCTACATAGAAAATTGAATCCTAAATTCTTTATGCCAATGCACGGTAATCATTATCATGTAAAATTACATGCTGATCTTGCTATACAACTTGGTATGCCAAAAGAAAATATTATAGTACCTGATGATTGTAATATATTGGAAATACAAGATGGTGGAAATAAGTTCGTAAAACTTCCAGTTAAAGCACCTGACAATGTTGTAATGGTTGATGGATTCACTGTTGGTGATATACAAGATGTTGTTCTACGTGATCGTCAAATCTTAGCTGAAGATGGTATATTCGTGATAGTTGCTATGCTTAATCCTATGAGTGGACGTTTGATAAAGTCACCAGACATTATATCTCGTGGATCAGTTTATCTAAGAGAGTCACAAGATCTTCTTCGTGAGATAAGAACACTTGTTCGTACAACTATAGAGAAAGCTGTGTATGATACAAGAAATACTCCAAACCTAGATTATGTTAAAGATATAACAACAGATACTCTTGGTAAATTTATATTCCGTGAGACAGCCAAGAGACCAATTATTATTCCGGTGATCTTGTTTGCGTAACGAAATTTCATAAAAATTAAAATGACCGTCCGTATTATATCGGGTGGTTATTTTT
>CAZSTO010000022.1:0-13126 GCA_964610005.1 uncultured Candidatus Saccharibacteria bacterium | reverse complement strand
TATCTTGTACATCTGAACCATGGGGATCTATAAAACACACACCATCACCATTTTTTATATCTTGAACTATAAGATTTCTAAGTATAGTAGATTTACCTGTACCTGTTTGACCTATAACATACATATGTCGCAATCTATCTTCTGCAGTCATATATATATCTTGCTCTATATTTCTATGAACATTTTTACCCAAAAACACTCCCTCACCCACACGAGGAATATCAAGAGGAGCCGGAGCGGTCGCAGCAGTGGTTTGTTTAAGTTGAGGGGAAAATGTTGATTGAGTTGCAACAGGAAAATGCATCACCGTTGTTATTTCCCTGATAGATATTGGTAATATTTGATTTCTATCAAAAAGTCTAAAAGTGAATTTATAAAATAAATCTTTTAAATCCTTATCTCTTGCTCTATTCCATTTAAAGCTATTCCCTAAAGCATTCGCGAATTGATTAAATGATGACTCGAGATCTGATAATATAGTCTCTGCCCTAATTCTCTCTTTTGCAGATACGGCTAAACGGATATTGGTCTCTATTATAGGTGTTGTTATCTTGGCTTTTATTTGTTCTACCGCTATTTGATCTATGTATTTGTCTTTATTTTCATCTTTTTTCTCATCACCAGCTGATAATGCATTATCAACCACCTCTTTACCTATTTCACTGGCTACTTTTTTAAATTGCCCCCAAACTGTGTGTTGTATATCTATAGTCTTTTTTAAGTCTTCACCCTTTAATACATCATCAAGAGCCTTCTTATATAACTTATGATAATAATCTCCGACATTATTAAATACAATTTGTATAGCGGCACCCTCACCATCTTTTTGAATTTTAGATAATGAATTCAATATAACATTTATAGGATCTGCATCAAAAGTCTCATAGGTTCTTATTGGATATATATCTTGTTTAGTAAATGAAGCGGATGACATCAATGATACACCATCTTCATTAAAGATATTATAATCATTGTGCTCTATCTCTATTTTAGCTTCTGGAAATACTGACAATATATGTTTTTCAAATAAATCATTTTTATCATTGGGTATAGAAACATAAAATACAAACTCTTCACTACCTTCCGATATAGCCAACTCTATAGTCATATTATTTTTACTGTCAGCGAATTTTTTTCCTGATTCAGCTATAGAAGACATGCCTAAATAAAATTGTTCCATCACAGACAATAATTCTTTCAATGGTTTTTGGGATCCATCCTTTTGCTTAAAATCTGGTAATGATACTTGGTATAAAGTTTGTTTTATACTTTTGTCCACTGGATCCTGTTCTTTCAAATTTGGGATATTTAAACCAGCTTTTATATATTCAACTAAAAATCGATGGAAATCATCTTCAAGATGAGGATTGCCATTATTTTTTATGATATTTAAAGTGTTATATATACCGTTCTTATTCATCAAAGTCCAATACTCTTCCATGTTTTTATCATGACTTTCTGGTGCCAAATTCAAAACTATTTCCTGATTTTGAGATTCTGATTGTATATATGATTCATGCAACAAATCCCTGCCTGTATTTTGATGATATTGTTCTATTTCTTTTTTTATAATATCGTTTTCCTCAAAAATAACACCCTCATCTACTTTAGATTCTCTATTTTTTCTAACCTCACTTCTGAGGTATTCTAATTCTTCTTCTAAAGATGCAAAACCATTATCAGGTTTAACCTCATTTATATTTTTATTATTATTTTCCTGATTTAATTCTTCAAAATTATTTTGCAACATTATGTCTTTATTATATCAGAAAAAAGTTTGAAAAATAAAAATGCCGGGCTGTGCCGGCGATGTCTAGAATTGAGGACTATTCTCACTGACATAGTCAGATGCTATAGCGATAAGTTTGGTTGAAGTTTCTCTGTTTACACTGAGTCTAGAAATATGATTTATTAGACCATACTCCATAAATATCAGATACAGAAATAGTTGACTTACATCATGTTCACCTATCAACACAAAGTTTACACGACGCAGGGTACTGTCTTGAGCCATATATTTATAATGGCAAGATACAGAATCTACTCGTATACCAACAGGATCTGGATCATCTTCAGGGCGAACCAATAAATCTCTCACACCAGAATAAGCACCTAAAAGTTGTAAATACAAATCATGTGACTTCGGGTTTTTGATACCAAGAATATCCAGAGCTTCAATCACGACACGTTGATTCAATAATGTGCTCATATCAAAACAATAACACGCGTAAAACTGTCTGTAAACTATAAATATTTACTCGCAGGAGTAGAATAAAAATGTATGAACCCCGCAACTGAATTCCATGACAGTCCGTCTGTCATGACGACCATTCGGGATTCAATCGAGTTCATGATGCTGATCTTCGGCATCCTCCTACTTCCTGCAGAAAAGGAGGAAGGCGATTGAATATCTCGAATTCCACCCACCCACGAAACGTGGTCCACAAGGACCGACTAGTACTGGGTGGAGTTTTTTATTGACATATAACTTGACACGGGCGTAAAATAAAAATATGAGTATTGTACTTTTGATGAGAATTGCTTATGAAATGACTCTAGACAAGATAGCTGTATGCATATGCTTACCTATGGATATCATAATCATAGCCATAGAAACACTTTGGCTTGGAAAATATCCGAATCTTGTCCTGGAAACAACCACTGAGGTCTAGCTCTGCCGACTAACGACACTGTCCGGACCTTTTGTTTTTATAATCTATCTAGCAAGTAGTGAGAATCTCACACCCATCTTTAGTCACAACTATAGTATGTTCAACATGAACAGATAAACCTTTGTCAGTTGTCACAAAAGTGTATCCATCATTTAATACATTCATAGATGTAGAGTTTTGAGTTAATATAGGTTCTATGGCTATAACATTGCCCTCTTTCAGAATAACACCCTCACCTTTCTTTCCAAAATTTGGCACAAAAGGATCTTCATGTATACCGTGACCTATACCATGACCCCCGAGTATGGTTGGTATTTTATATTTTCCACCTTTATTTTCTTTTACAGTTTTTTCTACTATATAACCTATATCACCTGTTCTTATACCCGGCTTTACAAAATCTATCGCATTATATAAAGCACGATTTGCGACATCTATCATTTCTTGACCGATTTTATTATATTCTTTTCCACCAACAACTAAAGTTATAGCAGAATCGGTGAACATGTTTTTATACTTCAAACCCATATCAAGAGTGACAACATCCCCTTTTTTCAAAACCCTTGGTTTTTCATTTGGTATACCATGAACAACTTCATGATTAATAGATATACATATAGCCCCGGGAAAAGGTCTGTCAGCACCATGAGGGGTGTAATTCAAAAAAGCAGGTATAGCATTATTTTCTATACATAAATCATTAGCTCTTTTATTTAGAGTATCTGTAGAAACATTTTCCAACGCTTCTTCTTTCAAGGTCTCTAAAATAGAGAATAATATTTTACCTCCTTCTTTTAATATTTTTATTTCTTCTTCTGTGTATATATTTATCTTAGACATTTAATTTACTTACTATTTCTTTATGAATTTCCTGTATATCTCTTTCTCCATTTATATCATAAAATTCAAATTGTTTATTATCCTTTAGAAAATCTATAGCTGGGATAACTTCAGCTTCAAACCATTTTTTCTTAGCTTCAAATATCTCATCATTATCATCACTTCTGCCTCTTTTTTTCAATTTATCAACTGACCAATCATGACTAACATTCAAATGAAATACTTTTGCGTTTTTAATCTCGTAGAAATCAAATATATCCGCAACTGTAACTGCTTCATTCAAAGATCGAAGACCTCCATCCATTATTAGATTTTTATTTGCATCGTATTGTGTCTTGAAAAAATTTCCAAGTATAGTCACACAAAGAAAATCTGGATGTCTTCCTCCTTCATCATAAATTTGATCAACTTTTTGAGATGTAAAATTATCCCCCTCTTCTATCAATTTTCTAAACTCATTACCTGTACTGAGATAAAGAGTTTCTTGATTAATAGATTTGAAATAATCCATTAACAAGGCTGATTGTGTTCCTTTACCACAACCACTTCTTCCTATAAATATAATAGCTACATTTTGTGTCATGTAGCTATTATACTATATTTGAGAAATTAATACTCTCTCATACTCAATTGAGCATTTATCTTCTTTAAGACGTCCAATATTGTTGAGATAACAATAAGTACACCTGTACCACCTATACGTACAGAAGCGACATTTGTGAAGCCTTGTACAACACTTGGTAATATAGCTATAAGAGCTAAGAATAGAGCACCTATAAATGTTGTTCTAGTAACTATACGTGATAGATAATCCATAGTAGAGTCTCCGGGTCTTATACCTGATACGAATGCACCTTGTTTTTGTAGGTTTTCTGACATCTGTTTTGGATCAAAAGTAATAGCTGTGTAAAAGTATGTAAACAAGAATACTAATGCGAAGTAAGCTATACCATGTACCCAAGCATTTTGTGACCAAAAGGCTATGAATCTACCCACAGATTGTATTGTCGCGTTTGCAGATAAAGTCATCACATTTCCTAAGAAAGAAGGAAGCATAAGTAATGTTATAGCAAATATTATAGGCATAACCCCGGCTTGATTTAGCTTTATAGGTATATATGTTTTATGTGCGCCTGTTGCACCTTGAGTAGCAAAAGATCTAGCCTGTCTTGCATAATTAATCTCTATAGGCCTCTCCGCTTCTGTGATATAGATGATAAATGAAATAGTTAATATAGATAATATTGCTATACCAATAAACATTAGTAATTGACTTGGATCATATGTAGCCATTATTCTAGATACACTTTGAGGAAGTGATGCAATGATTCCAAGGGCGATTATCAATGATATACCATTACCTATACCATACTCAGTTAATCTTTCACCTATCCACATCAATAATAATGATGATGCAACAACTATGATTGTGATTTGGAAGAATGCAAAAGGTGTTATACCAGCAAATACTTCAGGAGATTGTCTTGTAATCAAAGTCATGATTCCAAAAGATTGAATCAAAGCGACTGGTATAGTCAACAATCTTGAATATTGTGATAATTTTCTTCTACCTTCATTTCCTTCTTCTTGCTGCAACTCCTTCATTCTAGGAAATACCATAGTTAGAAGTTGTATAATAATAGAAGCTGTAATATACGGACCAACTCCAAGCATTAATATACTCAAAGCTGACAATCCACCACCTGAAAACAAATTCAATACTTGCAAAAAGTTATTGCCATCTACTAAAGATTTGATAGCTTGAACATTTACACCTGGAACAGGTATAGTTGCTAGAGCCCTAAAAACTATGAATATAGCTAAACAAAATAATATTCTGTTTCTTATTACTTTATCTGTAAATATTGCTTTGATTTTATTGAACATATACTTTTCCACCAGCTTTTTCGATTTTCTCTTGAGCTGATTTTGATATTGTTATTTTTTTAAATGTTAATGCTTTTGTAATTTCCCCATTAGCTAAAATCTTAACTTTAGGAACTTTACCTTTTAACAACTTAACTAATTTCAAATCTACAAGTTTTTGTGGAGTTAAAACAGTTCCTTCATCTATAACATTTAATGCTTCTAGATTTAGAATAGCAGGTTTAATCTCAAAAGATTTATTTGAGTTTTTACCACGACCGCGTAATTTTGGAAGTTTTTTAATAACCTCTCTTATCTCAGGACGAAGTTTACGACCAGCACGTGATGTTTGACCTTTTTGACCACGACCTGAAGTTTTACCTCTTTTACTACCGCGACCTACTTGTTGTTTAGTCTTTCTTTTTGTATGTCTTTTTAATGTGTGTAATTGCATATATTTAATTTAATTATAACAAAAATTATTTTGTGTGTTTAACTTTCTTGTAAGTTGATAAAGTTGATAAAGCTTTGATAACAACTTTAGCGTTATTCATACGGTTTTTTGTACCAGATCTTAATTTACCGATAACATCCTTAACACCTGCCATTTCCAAAACATCACGAACAGATGAACCAGCCACCAAACCTTTACCTGGAGCAGGTCTTATTTCTACACGGGCTGAAGAATATTTTGCAGACACGTCATGAGGGATAGTACCCGTCTTTGTTAGAGGAAGCTTAATCATATTTGATTTAGCTTTTCTATAAGCTTTATCAACAGCCATAGCTGTATCCAAACCTTTACCTGTACCGAAACCTATTTTACCTTTCTTGTCTCCGGCAATAACAGCAACTGAGAAAGAGAATTTTCTACCACCTGAAGTAACACGAGTTACTCTTCTGATATCAACAATCTTTTGCTCAAATTCTGGCTTTGGCTTAGCTTCACGTCTTGGGCCTTTATCACCTTTTCTCATTGGTCTACCATTACCTGGTCTAATATTTTTTCTAAAAGTTTTAGGAGCCTCTGTTGCGGCTGTAGTTGGAGCAACAGGAGTTTCGTTTACTTCATTTGTATTTGTATCTTGATTTATATCTGTCATAATTTTATTTATTATATTTTATGATTAAAATTCCAAACCTGCCTCTCTTGCAGCTTCTGCTAATGCTAATATTCGACCTGTATATTTGTAACCATTTCTATCAAAAACTACTTTTGTTATTTTTGCATCTTTAGCTTTTTTTGCTATTTCGCGACCAACTTCTATGGCAGCATCCATTTTCTTATGTTTCATTTTTGAACTATTTGATTCAACTAAAGTTGTACCTGTTGCATCATTTATTATTTGTGCATAAGTAAACTTATTTGACTTGAAAACTGTCAATCTTGGTCTTTCTTCAGTTCCAGAAACTTTTGATCTGATTCTGTTTTTTATTCTTTCTCTGTTTGATAATATTATTCTTTTCATATATTTATATATTATTTATTTAAATTAAGGCTAGGCAGCTTTTTTACCTTGTTTTCTCTTAATAATTTCATCATCATATCTGAAACCTTTACCTTTATATGGTTCTGGTTTTTTCAATGATCTTATTTTTGCTGAGAAAGAACCGACCAATTCTTTATCTATACTTGTGAAAGTAAATGTACCTTTTTCAGAAGTTACAGTTATATTTTTAGGTATCTCAACTTTTACAGGATGAGAAAAACCAAGAGATAGATTCAAAGTATTACCTTGAACATCACCTTTATAACCAACACCTTCTAATATTAATTTCTTAACATAAGGTTCATTAACACCTTTAATCATATTTTTTGTATGAGATGCATAAGTACCCCACAATGATCTTCCAAAAGCATCGTTTTGTTTTGGAGAAAATGTTATTTCATCACCATTAATATTCATCTCTACTAATGGTAGAAATTTCTTTGTTAATTCACCTTTTGGACCTTTAACAGTTAATATTTCATTTTCGAAACTAACTGTAGTTCCTTGTGGTATTTTTATTATTTGTTTTCCTATTCTTGACATATATTTATTGCTTTTAACTTTTGCAGTTTATAACTTATAAAGTGGAAGATCTTTAGCTTTTGCAAGGTGTCTTTAAACCTAAATTAATTACCAGATTTTGAACAAAAATTCTCCACCAACTTTTTGTGCTCTAACCTCTTTATCTGATAATACACCTTTTGGTGTTGATACTAATAATGCACCGTAACCATTCTTAACTTGATGTGCTTCTCTGTATGATCCATACATTCTTCTTGAATATTTTGACAATTGCTGTACACCAGAGATTTTTGGTTTACCATTGTTATCATATAGTAGAGTAACTTCTATATATTGTATTGGCGCATTACCTGTAACTTTTATATCTGAAATAAAACCTAGATCTGCTAATTTATCTAATATAGATTTTCTAAATTTTGAAAAACCAAAAGTTGTTTTTTCTTTACCTGCTATGTTTGCAGTCTTTAGATTGTTTATTATTTGTGATATTCCGTGATTCATATTTTTATCTTTATTTACTTATTTTTAACTTTTACTTTTACCATGATGATTTTTTAATACCTGGGATTAATCCTTCGTTTGCCGCTTCACGGAAACAGATTCTACACATATCGAAGTCTCTCATATATCCTCTTTTTCTTCCGCATTTAAAACAACGTCTAACTACTCTACTTTTAAACTTTGGTGTTTTTTGTGCTCTTTGTATAACTGATTTTTTTGCCATATTTTTATTATTTACTTTAGATTTTAAATTTTATTTTTTAAATAAGAAACCAATAATATCCAATAATGCTCTTGTCTCCTCTTTTGTCTTACTTGTTGTTACTATTGTTGCACCTAAACTGAATACATCTTGTATATTTTCATCAGAAGTCTCAGGAAAAACTGTATGTTCTCTTATACCGAATGAGAAGTTACCCATATTATCTATACCTGTAGCTGATATACCTCTAAAGTCTTTTGTACGAGGGAATGCTATATTTACAACTTTATCTAGAAAAGCCCACATCTTGTCACCTCTTAGAGTAACTTGATATCCAGATGGATCACCTTGTCTTAATTTGAATCCAGCAATTGATTTCTTTGCTGTTGTAATAACTGGTTTTTGACCTGTAATTTTTGTTAATCTATCAAGCATCAAATCTTTTTTCTTTGGATCTTTTATAGAACCTATAGTTGTAGTAACAACAACTCTTTTGATAGACGGAGCTTGTAATTTATTTTTATACTTAAAATCACCCTTTAAAGTGTTAAATATATTTTTTACTTTTTCTTTTGCTGATATTGTTTTGTGAGACATATATTTTCTTTTAATTGATTATTAATTCGCTGAAATTACGTTTGATATGTGTATAGGAGCAGATATTTCAACAACTGAACCCTTATCATTAGATGACTTTGCTTTTACGTGTTTTTTCTTAACGTTCACGCCCTCTACTATAACTTTATTTTGACGTGGCAAAACTTTCAAAACTGTTCCTGTTTTGTTTTTATCATCACCTGTTAATATTTTTACTTTTTGGCCTTTTTTAATCATAAATTTATTTTAATATTACTATACAATTTCTGGAGCTTTTGAAGCTATTGTTTGATAACCTTTTTCTTGTATTTCTCTTGGTATTGGACCGAATATACGACCTGCTATTGGTTCACCTTTTGTCTTATCGATAAGAACAACAGCATTCTCATCAAATCTTATATATGAACCGTCTTTTCTTCTAAAAGCTTGTCTTTGTCTAACAACAACGGCTTTATGAACATCTTTCTTTTTTGTTTGTTTTCTTGGTTCTGCCTTTTGAACAGATAATATAACAGTATCACCCAATTGTGCATATCTTTTACCAGCATGACCTAGAACTTTGAAAATTCTACCAATTTTGGCACCTGAGTTATCTGCTATTGAAACTATTGATCTTGGTTGTATCATATATTTTTAATTATTTTATTAATGTAAAATGTTTATCTTTTGATATTGGAGCTGATTCTATTATAGAAACTTTATCACCAATTTTTGCTGTATTACCTGCATCATGTGCTTTATATTTTTTTGATACAGTCACATATTTATTATATTTAGGTAATTTTACATATCTATCAACTTTTACTGTTATAGTATCAGTCATTTTATCTGACACTACAGTTCCCTTTAATATTCTTTTTTTACTTTTTGTTTTAATATCTGTTGTCATATGTTTATAATTATCTTGTTATCATTCTTGTTTTAACTGGTAATTTAGCATTAGCTTTTCTAAATGCCTCTTTTGCCAAAGCTTCAGTTGTACCGTCAACTTCAAACAATACTCTACCTGCATATGTTTCAAAACAGAAACCAGCTGGCTCACCTTTACCAGAACCCATGGGTACTTCAGCAGCCTTTCTTGTGAAAGGTCTATCAGGGAAGATTCTGATCCAGATTCTACCTGTTTTACCAAGTGTTCTTGATATAACCTTTCTTGCAGATTCTATTTGATTTGAAGTTATACGAGATTGTGTTGTGGCAACAATACCATAAGTACCATTAGCCAGAGTTGTACCTCTAGTTTCTACTTTTTTAACAAGCACGTTAGCACTTCTTCGAGTAACTTGCCATTTTCGATGTTTTACTTTTTTTGGGAATAACATATGTTTATTATTAAATTATGAATTAATCTTTATAATTTTTTTTAAAAATATCACCTTTATAAATCCATACCTTTATACCTAAATCACCATAAGGCATACGCGCTTTATGACGGGCGAAATCTATATCGGCTCTTATTGTTTGTAGAGGGATTCTACCTCTTTTCATCTCCTCTGAACGGGCCATATCGGCACCTGCCAGTCTACCTCCTAGATATATTCTGATACCTTTAACGTCTTTAGCAGCCATAACTTTCTCTACAGTTTGTTTCAGAACACGTCTATAAGGAAGACGTTTTTCTATACCTTCTGCAATCATTTGACTAACTATTGAAGCATTTGCTTCTGGAGTTTTTATTTCGACAACTTCTATTTGTAGATTTGGATTTTTTTCACCCAATTTTACTAATATTTTTTCTAAAGCATTTTCAATTTTTATAACACCATCACCTGATTTACCTATAACAATACCTGGTCTTGAAGTATTGATTATAACTTTTATAGCTTTTGAATTTCTTTCTATTTCTACTAAACCAATATATTGATTCTTTAGATTTTTAGTAATCCATTCTCTCATCATTATATCTCCTTTTAGATTTCTTCTAAAATCAGAATTAAGTGAAAACCATCTAGATTTCCAATCTTTGATTATACCTAATCTATGTGAATATGGGTGAACTATCTTTGTCATAATTATTATTTACTTTTCTTATTATTATCTATAATACTTAATGTTACATGTATATGTGATGTTCTTTTGTTTATACGTGCACCTGTACCACGAGCTCTTGGCATCATTCTTTTCAAAACAAAACCTTCATCTACAGTAATATTTTTAATTTTTAATGTATCTTTAGAAATACCAGCATGTGCCGCGTTAGCAATAGCTGACTCTATAAGCTTTTTAACAACAGGAACTGCTCTTTTAGTAGTAAAAGTTAAAGTATTCAAAGCGTTGTCTACTTTTTTACCTTTAACAAGATCGGTAACTAGTCTTACCTTTCTTGGTGATTGTCTATAATTTTTTAATATTGCTTTCATGTTTTTTCTTATATTAAATTAATTATTATTTTTTCTTAGCAGCCGGTGCAGCTTTTGCGGCTTTTGCAGCAGTTATCTCAGCTTGCTTTTTAGCAGCATCCAATTCTTTTTGCATTTTACCTCCGTGTCTATTAAACTTTCTTGTTGGAGAAAATTCACCTAATCTGTGTCCAACCATATCTTCTGTACAGAATACTTCTATATGATTTTTACCGTTATGAACTCCGAAAGTAAAACCAACCATTTCGGGTGTGATAACACTATCTCTGTACCAAGTTTTAATAACACCTGCTTGATCAGGAGTTTTACCTGCTATTTTCTTTAATAGCCTTTCTTCTATATATGGACCTTTTGATATTGAACGTGTCATGGGTTATAAATTTAACAAATAATTATTGATTAGTCAATGTTTTTAATGGATTTTATCTTTTTTTACCTACTTTTCTTCTTGAAACAATAAACTTGTTTGAATACTTCTTAGGTGTTCTTGATTTTTGACCTTTACCTGTTGGCTTACCATATATAGATATAGCACGGCGACGACCTCGACCTTGTCTACCTTCACCACCACCATGTGGGTGATCAACTGGGTTCATGGCTGTACCACGAACTGTTGGTCTTATACCTAACCATCTACTTTTACCAGCTTTACCAAAGTTTTGTAGATGATTCTCTTCATTTGAAACCTCACCAACTGATGCCCAGGCTGTATCTATAACTCTTCTAACCTCTGAAGATGGCATTTTTAATAGGGCATATCCATTGTCATGAGCAACAACTTCAACATAGTTTCCAGCAGCACGAGCTATCTTTCCACCTGCTTCTGGTTTTATCTCAACATTGTAAACAAATGTACCTACAGGTATGTTTTTCAACAACATTCTGTTAGCTAATTTAATTTCGGCTTTTTCAGAAACCATGAATGTATCACCCACTTTTACACTTTTTGGAGCAATGATATATCTTTTCTCACCGTCATTATATTGAACAAGTGAAATAAAAGCTGTTCTGTTTGGATCATATTCTACAGATACTATTTTTGCAGGTATATTTTTCTTATTGTATTTGAAATCTATATCTCTATACAATTTTTTATGACCAGCTCCTTTATGTCTAGTTGTTATACGACCTGTGTTGTTTCTACCTACTGATCTTTTGATACCTTTAGTTAATGACTTTTCTGGTTTATTTGTAGTTAAAACATTCTTGTAAACTACATTTACCATATGTCTTCTTGAAGGTGTTGTTGATTTATATCTTTTCATATATTTATTCTTATTTATATTATTAACTATTTATAACTATATAGTTTCTATTTTATCCCCTTTCTTAAGAGTTATAATTGCTTTTTTAACAGCTGATTTGGTACCAACTATACCTTTTCTCATAACTTTTTTAGCTGGAGTATTTACTATGTTTATCTTTATAGGAGAAACTTTATATTTCATTTTTATCTCCTGTCTAAGATTATCTTTATTAGCTTTTTTATCAACTTCAAAAGTATATTTATTTTTATCAGTAGCTATAATAGCCTTTTCTGTTGATCTTGGTTTTTTAATATAGGTAGCTTTTTTCATATATTTATATTTAATTATTATTTATTCAATCTATTCTTTAGTGTAACTATTGATTGATCTGGTGAGATAAACACTAAATATTTATATTTTGATAATACTATTGGATTTATATCCTGTACTGATTGAGTCTCCATATTTCCAAAGTTTCTAAGTGACAAATAAAGATTCTTATCTTGAGAATTTGTTACGAAAAGAACATTATTATGTTTCTTTGAAGACATGTATGATAATGAATCATTGATTTTTGAAAGATTCTCAACAACCTTTTTAAGATCAGCAGTTTTTGGTGCTGACATAGTCATATTATCAACTAATATGATTTCATTATCTCTGAATTTTTGTGAAAGTATTGTTCTAATAGCTGCGTCCTTTGTTTTCTTATTAACTTTTCTATCAAAGTTTTTATCATTTCTTGGACCATGAGCAACACCACCACCAACCCATATTGGTGATCGTGTAGAACCATGTCTTGCGCGACCTGTACCTTTTTGTCTCCATG
>CAZSTO010000021.1:6380-13342 GCA_964610005.1 uncultured Candidatus Saccharibacteria bacterium | reverse complement strand
TACCGGTATCTTTATCAGCACCAACAGCTATCACACTAGTACAACTATATAATTCTGTTGTATATTTATTATCTTGACTTATATTTGATATAACATAACCTCTTTCATCATCTTGAAGAGAACTTCCTCCCCCAGACTCATTTTTGTAATAATCCACACGCTCTGCCATACCCATCAAAGAATCACTATAATGATCTACATCATCAACACATATCATAATAGGTTCAAAACCTGAAGCTAAATGCTCAGGTTTTAAATTATTGATTCTTTTTTCTATAGGGTTTGGATTTTCCATTTTACTTCAACAAAAACCTTAAAGTCGACACGACTCTAATCTTCTTATATTCAGGGGATCCTGGATCTTTATCTGTTATATCAAATACGCCCTGATTTCCTCTTGTTACCGGACCAAGACTGGCACGAGATTCTTTAGCGAAACTTTTGGCTGTATCTTTAGCGTTTTTTATACTCTCAGCTAACATCTCTGGTTTAACACTGTTTATATCTGAAAATTCAAAATTAATATTATTTTGATTTAAAGTTACACCTCTTTTAACTAAAGTTAATGTTTCTTTAGATGTAGCCTTTACTAAATCAACCTTATTTGTATATACAGACAATTGATTTGTAGCATTATATCTAAACGATGCATCTTTATATGTATCTTGATAAATATTTATCGGCGCAACATTGATTTCACTATCTTCAAACCCTTTTTCTTTTAGAAAAGCTTTTATGGTGTTTATACTTCTCTCTGTATCTGCATATAACCCATCTATATCATTTGATTTTATATCAAAGTTGAGTGTCCATATAGCTGTATCAGCTTTAACTATTTTCTCTGATAAACCTTTTACCTCCACATAAGCACCTTGATCAGAAAAAGATTTTGCTGAAACTAAAAATATTAAAGAGAAAAATACTATCACTGCACCTATAATGGTCGCTAATAATAATGTATTGTTGTTTTTGATTTTATCTAACATAGATATATTATACACCTCTATATGAGCCCCGCACAAGAATCGAACTTGCGACCTGCTCGTTACGAGTGAGCTGCTCTACCGACTGAGCTAACGGGGCATTTTCTTATAAGATTATCTCATCTTATAGAAAATCTTGTCCATAAATCTAATATCAACATAATCCAAGGCATTTAGATTTTCTTCATATTTATTCAAGAAAAAATTCATGTTTCTCATAGTCGTCGTGGCGTTATTAAGTGCCTTAATATCAAAACCATATTCTGTATTCATGGCCAACTCTTCACCGTCTATCAAAACTTTCTTAATCTTATTCTTACTTAAGAATGATACAAAGTCATCTTCTATACACATATTTAAACAAGGAACTTTATCATAAAAATTCAAACTTTGAGTATTATCTTTTATACCCCAAACCGTAAACACAGCCCCAGTAAATTCAAAACTTTTTTTAAAAAGTATCCCCTCATCATCAAAGAAGAAACAATTTTGATCGCACCAAACACCGGTTGCTTTTCTGTCTTTAATCTTTATAACTATTTCTTTTTCAAAATTTTTATCTATATAAACTTCTTCAACAGATGGATAAGTATTCAATATAAAATTTTTCAATTTCTTCTTTGATAAGAATAATATATGATCATTGGGTATGATAAACAATTGCTTCTTACTTAAAAAACTATCTATATCAGCCTTTAATTGATTAACATCCGTATGTTTAGCATTTAACACATCAACTTTTTTTATTTTCCAGACATTTGCATATATAACCCAAAGAATGAGAGATAAAACAACTATCGTAAATATTACAGATAGTATTTTATATAAAGTTTTTCCTTTTTTACTTGATGATTTTAACGCCATTCATGTATGGAACAAGAACTTCTGGCACTATTATAGAACCATCCTCTTGTTGATTATTTTCTAATATACTAACAAGAACTCTGGGTGTAGCAATAGCTGTATTATTCAATGAGTGAGCAAATTTTAATTTACCGTCCTCATCTTTATATCGGATATTCAATCTTCTGGTTTGAAAATCATGGAAATATGAAGCTGAATGTGTCTCTCTATAAGTATTTTGACTTGGAACCCATGCTTCTATATCGTATTTCTTAACATGACCTAAACCTATATCTGCAGTACACATAAGTATAACACGATATGGTAGATTTAGTGATTGCATTAAATCTTCTGTATTTTTCAAAAGCTCTTCATGAAAATCAACAGATAGATTATGACTAGCTTCACATAATATAACTTGTTCAAGTTTGAAAAATTCATGAACACGTATCAAACCTTTTGTGTCCTTACTATGACTTCCGGCCTCTCTACGAAAACATGGAGAAAATGCGATGATCTTTTTTGGTAACTCTGACTTATCTAAAACCTCACCAGCATAGTAACTCATAGTAGCCACTTCACCAGTACCCGCAAGATAATCACCATCTTGTGTCTTATATAAATCATCTTCACCTTGTGGTATATATCCTGTACCTAATAAAGTCTCACGGCGAACTAGAGATGGAACTATCATCGGATTATAACCACGGTTTATAAGAAAATTCATAGTATATTGCCATAATGCAAATTCAAGTTGAGCTAAAGCACCTTTTAATATATAACCACGAAACCCAGATATTTTTGCACCTCTCTCAAAATCAGCGATATCTAATTTTTCACAAAGTTCTATGTGATTTTTTGGAGTAAATGAAAATTGTGGAATCTCTCCCCATGTACGAAGCTCTTGATTATCATCCTCACTCTCACCTTCTGGAACAGACATGTCTGGAATGTTTGGAACCTGCAACATAAGTTCTTGCCAGGTTTTCATCACTTCACCTAACTCCTCCTCTTCTTTTTTTATCTCACCTTTCAAAACAGTCATCTGTTGTATCAATTCTTCTTTTTGATAATTTGATCCAAGATGTTGCGGATTTGCAATAAAAAGACTCATTTTATTTTGCTCAGCCTTTTTATTTTCAATACTTGTCAATAGAGTTTTTCTCTTATCATCAGCCTCTATTAAGGACTCAACTTCAAAAGAGAATCTCTTTTTTCTAGCAGCTTCCTTTATAAGATCTTTATGCTCTCTGATGAATTTGATATCTAACATGATTTTATTTTTATATTTTCTTTATTGTTTATTTATATAGTCTTTATGAGAATATGATAACAGAAAAGCTATGATATTTCTATATGAATACAATAGAAAATATAGAACAATTAAATGATTTAATCAACAACATACCCGATAAACCCTCTAGATTATTTTATGAAGGTAATATCGATTTACTAAAAGATAAACACATATTCGTATGTATAGTTGGTCCCAGAAAGGCTTCCCCTTATGGTATACAAGTCACAGAGCATATTATAGAGTTCTTAAAAGATTTTAACGTTGTTACAGTTTCAGGAGCTGCATATGGTATAGATGGATTAGTTCACACTTTATCTATTAAAAATAATATTCCAACCATTGCTATACCTGGCAGTGGTATAAGTGATGATTATTTTTATCCTAGAGCACATCTTGATCTGAAACATGAGATTTTAGATCATGGCGGACTTATCATAAATGAATTCGAGCCTGACACCCGTTCAAGTATATGGACTTTTCCTGTCAGAAACAGACTCATGGCTGGTATGTCACATATAACTATAGTCATAGAAGCCGAAGAAAAATCAGGAACACTTATAACTGCTAACTTAGCGACGGATTATAATCGCGAAGTTTTAGCTATACCTGGAAATATTTTCTCTAGAAACTCTCAGGGTACAAACAGTCTGATAGATAAAGGCGCAAAAGTTTTTGTAAATACAGAAACATTGAGAGAAATGATTATGCAGCTTGGGGTTATGTACGGGGTTGACGTGGGTAAAAAAGATGTTAATATTTAACATGCAGGCTGTGATAGGTCCTGTGGTTCACTGCTAAAGTCCTCGGTCGTGGCTGGTAACCGCGACCGAGGCATGCAGACCAGATTCCGTTTTTATACGGGTCTTTTTTATTTATATATTTATGATATCTTGAAGTTGTTAAACATTTTCAAAAGTCATGATACCTTTCTTAACCCCAGGTCTCCTTGTGATATCTCTAGTTGAGATTATTATCAACAGAGAGCATTACATCAACAACTTAAGATCAGACAATAAACCCAGAAACGAACTTTTCATCAAGAATCCCGAAAACTTTTATCAAGAAATGAAACCACACTTGAATATTGGAATTATTGGTTACTGTCCGACATTTGCCGGGACACTTGTATCAGCATTAATAGCAGAAGAAGTGGCGAAAAAATTTCCGGATAAAGAGGTTCAGTTAACCTGGATCGAACCTGATCAAAGCGAACTATTGGAAAAAATTTTTCCCGAAGAGAAAGACCGTTTTGAATACGAAATCACAAGAGGTATACCGGTATTCGATGGTCTAATACCTATCGCTTCAAAAAACCTACCAATCAGATCCGATTTCGATTTTCAAAAACCCAGAAAAAGTCAAAGATTTCAACAAGACCCAAAGTCCATTAAACTCAAGGCCAAACACCGTAAGCCTTGACTTTATGGGTCTGGTGTGATACCATCCTATACGTAAGCGACCCGAGTCAACGGCACGGGCGCTTCATGTAAGGGTTAAAAGTCCTCGGACCGGCAAGGGTGTGCACGGTCCGAGGCGACCCCTCACAAAACCTCCATTGGAGGTCTTTTTTATTGTATGATTTTGCGCTTGACACAAATCATCTGTTATGGTAGATTTCAAGACAGGTCGATGCTCTCGACCAGTCAAAACACAAGTAAGTTGAACAATGCGGTTCTAACTCTAACCTTGCGTTTCGGCTACTGCCGTCGCCTTCCTTTTTATGAAGACTACCTGAGCGCCTTTTGTGGGAATCCTGGCGCTATAACATAAGTTGAAAAACCCTCCGACCTAGACAGTGGTCGCCTTAAACTAAAGCCATAGTGGCAAACCCGAACAGGAGGATACCTGTGCCCGTGTGAATACACTCGTAAAGACCCCAGAGGTCATAACGATACAAGATTCACCGGGATTTTTTATTGCCTAAACTTATCCCCAATTTGCAACACTCTATATATATATGTTATGACTATATGCATGAGTAAACATTTAGTCATAGTGGAGTCACCATCAAAGATCAAAAAACTAGAAGGGTTCTTGGATAAGGACTATATAGTTATGTCTTCAGTTGGTCATATCAGGGACCTACCTAAGTCAAACAAAAAAGCTATAGATATAGAAGGTGGCTTTATTCCCCATTATGAGACCTCAAAAGGCAAAGAGAAGGTTATAAAAGATTTACAAAATGCTTTACATAAAGTTGATGACGTTTACCTTGCTTCCGATCCGGACCGTGAAGGTGAAGCTATAGCATGGCACCTCAAAGAAGCTTTGGGTCTAAAGAAACCAAAACGTATAACTTACAACGAGATCACCAAAGAGGCAGTATTAGATGCCATTAAAAACCCTAGAGATATAGATATGAATCTTTTCCGTGCTCAAGAAGCACGTCGTGTCTTGGACCGTTTGGTAGGATATGATTTATCAGGTTTGATTTGGAAAAAGGTTCGTTATGGTTTATCAGCAGGACGTGTTCAATCACCCGCACTTCGTATCATCATGGAAAGAGAAAGAGAGATCAGAGCTTTTATACCAGAAGCTTATTATGTTATATATGCAAATCTTTCTACACAAGATAATAAAAAAGAAGTTTTAAAATTTACATGTAATGAAGAAATAAAAGATAAAAACAGAGCTGAAGAAATAATAAATAAAGCTGATAAACATAACAACGATTGGTATGTTGTTGATATACAAAGTTCTGAAGTTAAAAGATCTGCTCGTCCCCCATTTATTACATCGACACTTCAACAAACAGCCTCAACACGTTTAGGCTTTTCTCCGTCAAGAACTATGCGTGCCGCGCAAAAACTATATGAACACGGTGCTATAACATATATGAGAACAGATAGTACAAACTTGAGTAAACAAGCTATGGCCCAGATCGCTCAATTTGTAACAAAAAATTATGATGCAAAATATTTAGAGGTAAAAAACTTTGCTTCAAAAGTTAAAAATGCTCAAGAGGCCCATGAAGCTATTAGACCTTCTGATATTTTCAAAATAACCGCTGGATCTACAGATGATGAGAAAAAACTTTATAGATTGATACACAATAGAACTGTTGCCTCTCAGATGTCTGATGCGTTAACTCTACGTACAAAAATAATTACATCTATCAAAAATTATGAGAAAGAAAATTTTCCAGAGTTCAATCTTAATGGTTCTAGAATAATATTTGACGGTTGGCTAAAAGCCGATCCTGATTCTCAAGGTGAAGAAGTTGCTGTTCCTAAAATAGAAAAAGGTGCGGATCTGAACTTTATAGATATAGAAAATATTGAAAAATTCACTGAGCCGCCAAGTCGTTATACTGAGGCCGGACTTATTAAAGAACTTGATAAGAGAGGTATAGGACGTCCTTCCACTTTTGCATCCATCATGAGAACCCTCGAAGAAAGAGCTTATGTTGAAAAGGTTGGTCGTACACTTAAACCAACAGATACAGGAGATGTTGTATCTAGTTTCTTGGAGGAAAATTTTGCTGATTATATTAGTGACTCATTCACATCAGAGATGGAAGATAAGCTTGATCTTATATCAAACGGTGAAGCAAAATATCTTGATACATTAAAAGATTTTTATGGACCATTTTCAAAAGATGTAAAATCAAAATCGAATACTGCTAAGATTACAAATCTAGGTGATTCTCATTTTAAATGTCCAAAATGTGGAGGAGATATGACTGTTAAATTATCTAAAAATGGTAAATTCTTATCTTGTTCTCGTTTTCCAGAATGTGATGGTGCATTAACCATAGACGGTGTTGAAATAAAAGCTGATGAACCCATAGGTGTTGATCCTGAAAGTAAACTCCCTATATTTGTTAAAACAGGTCGATT
>CAZSTO010000021.1:4237-6280 GCA_964610005.1 uncultured Candidatus Saccharibacteria bacterium | reverse complement strand
TTTCAGAAGAAAGCGACTGCATAATAAAAAATAAGTCATTCTTTTTTGAATGACCTTATTTTTTATGAGATTTTATACACTAAAATTCATCACACTGTATATCTCTTGATCTTCTTCTTTATCTTCTTCAGTAGTTTCAATAGTTATAACATCACCATTTTCATTTACCAAAACTTCCGCCCTACTTGTATCATGTTCTGCATCCAACTGTTCACTTTGCTCATTTTGAAGTTTATCAAGTATTTTTTTAAGATCTACTAGATCATAATAATCTATAGTAATCTTTCCACCATGCTCTTTTGTCTCTATGTGAACTTTTGTACCTAGAACTTCATTAAATTTATGTTCAAATTCTATTATTTCAGGATTTAATTCTTTTTCTTTCTTCCTTGCTCTATCTTTAGCAATACGACGAGCAATCATTTCTGATTCACGAACATTAAGCTTACGCAAAAGTATATCTTGAAACAAAGCCTCTTGTTCTTCTGGTCTATCGCTCAACATCAAGAGTGGACGAGTATGACCTTCTGTTATTCTCTTTTCACCAAGCGCTTGCAACATGTGATCAGGTAGATTTAAAAGTCTCATACTGTTTGTAACATATTCACGACTTTTACCCATCTTCTCTGCGACTTCAGCATGTTTAAAACCAAACTCTTTTACAAGTTGTTCAAAAGCTTTGGCTCTATCTATAACATTAAGATCCTCTCTTTGTATATTTTCTATAATAGCTAACTCCAATTTTGTTCTTGCATCTTCTTCCTTAGCACGAATAATGGCCGGAATCTGAGTCAAATTAGCAAGCTTGGCAGCACGCGTACGTCTTTCGCCAGATATAAGTTCATAATGAACAGCTAATCCTCCGTCTCCTTTTAAAGTCTCAACACGAGTAACAGTTATAGGTTGAAGTAAACCATACATACGTATAGATTCTGATAAATCTTGAAGAGCAACAGGGTCAAAATCCCTTCGAGGTTGATATGGGTTTGGTTTTATTTTATCTACATCTATCCAAAAGATAGCATCGCTATAGTATTGTGACATATGTTTGTATATTAACATATTCTTTTATAAAATTTTATATTTTCTTTATAAAAATTTTATGTTCGATTATACTTGACAACTTTGCTATACTAAAAATATGATTCCATTATTATATATATCAATATTGGCTTTTTCATCGACATTATTGGGTGGTTATGTGGCATTTAAATACAAAAAATTAATACATATATTCTCTGGGTTAACCGCCGGTACATTACTTGGATTAATATTCTTAGAAATAA
Source organism: uncultured Candidatus Saccharibacteria bacterium (assembly GCA_964610005.1). Taxonomy (GTDB): domain Bacteria; phylum Patescibacteriota; class Minisyncoccia; order Phycocordibacterales; family CAIZLB01; genus CAIZLB01. The sequence goes on along the minus strand of CAZSTO010000021.1, from coordinate 4,994 downwards.
TTCCAGAAGTCACAGAATTAAATAATTCTCCATTTATATTATTATCTGTTATATCTGGATTTATTATTTTTCATATATTAGAAAAAATATTTTCATTGCACAATCATCATGAGGATGATCATACAGGACATCATCATTTAAATTCTAAGAAAATAGGAGCTTGGGCTTTGATACTGCATTCTATGTTTGACGGTATAGCCATAGGTTTAGCATATATAATATCGCCTATATTTGGATTAATGATTGCTATTGGAGTTATCGCACATGATTTCTCTGATGGATTTAATACTGTTAGCTTAAGTCATTCTAAGAGATTATTATTTTTAGACGCTGTCGCACCGGTTGTTGGAATATTAATCGGTTTAATATTTGAATTTCCAGATAAAATATTGGGTATAGTATTTGGTATATTTGCTGGGGTATTATTATATGTTTCTACGTCAGACATATTACCGGAAGCACATTGTGATAATAAAAAACACATGGCGCAAAACTTAATAGCCATGATACTTGGGGTACTATACATATCACTAATAGTTTATCTAAGTAAATAAAAAAAATGGGTCGCCACGCTGTCATCACGCGCGGCAACCCTGTAGGACACCCTTCTTCCCCCCCGGATTTCCCAGATGTCCACGTTTTTTATACTACAACCACCGACCCCCAATGTCAACTTCTCTATACCCTTTACAAATACTACAATTATATTCATGATTAAATTCATACAAAAAAACATAATAAATATTATATTAATTCA
>CAZSTO010000021.1:0-4137 GCA_964610005.1 uncultured Candidatus Saccharibacteria bacterium | reverse complement strand
GGAATATCATGTACTACAAAATACGTAGAATATCTAGGATTTATAACAATACCTTTTATGTCTTTTTTGGGTTTTACTTTTATAATCATACTCGCATTATTAGACAGATATTATTCAATTAAATTAAATAAATAAATGAGAACAGAAACAAAAATAATCACAGCCATATTAGCATTTACAGCCATAGTCATATTTGGTGGTATATTAGTAGTTAAAAATAACTTTGCTGATCAAAATCAACCCAAAGATTATTCTAAATACATAGAGACAGGCCTAAATTTAGATAAAACCAAAATAGCCAGAGAATATAACCCTAAAATAACAGGATCTGGAAAAACTACAGCAACCACAACAATACATATAACCGAATTTTTAGATTATGAATGTCCAGCATGTGCTACAAATGGAGAAATAATCACAAAGGCTTTACTCGCAACATATGGGCCTAATATAACAATCACAAGAAAGATATTCCCTGTTCACGGTCAAGCATCTATAGATGTAGCTTCTCTAGTACTAGCATCTCAAGTTCTTGGAGGTGAAGCGTATCAAAAAATCCATACAAAAGTATATGAAGAATTCAATAATTGGTCTATACTTGGCAAAAAAGATAAAGATGAATATTTGAAAAAACTAATCACAGGCCTAGGATATGATTATGAAAAAATATTGACTGAAAGTAAAAATGAAAAGTATATAAAACAAATAGAACAAGATAAACAAGATGCAGTAGATCTGGGTATAAAAGCCACACCATCATTTGTTATAGAAAATCATACACGTATCACAGGAGGTCTACCTCTAGAAGAAATCTCAAAATACATTGACGCTAAATAGTATTATCGGTTATTATTGATTCATGGACATTGATAAAAACCAGACGCTCATTAGGAGAGGTAGGTTATTTATCTTTATAACCAGACCTCACGGATGGGAGGATTACAGATTTTGGACAGATACAGGTCAAGAGCCTTCCTATCTTCCGGTTAGACTACCAAAAATCCCACCACCGAAACCAAAAATCAAAATCTATCCTCCTGATGACCCAATGGAAAGCATTGGTTTAGGTCACCTGAATAGAGGACGAAGATCACATGGGTCAGAAGATTAAGTTCAATGACCACATCAATTTGGCCCCGTAAAACGGGCCATTTTCTTTTGGATAAATTAATTGTAAAATTAACATATGAATGAAAATTTTTTTGAAAGTTCAGGTGATGAACCAGATTATTATCCACCAGATCATAGAGGGCGAAAGCATTTTATCAGTGGTGATAAACTACCCCAGATAGATCCAGAATCAATACAATCATCCCCAGAACAAAAAGATTTGTATGCATCATGGCTCAGAGACACCAAAGAAAAACTTAGCCAAATAGAAGATGAAAAATCTTTAGAACAAAAACAGAGAGAATCCAGAGAAAGGAGTCAGCGCTTAGCTTTGATCAGAGGTGTCGCTGATTTAAGTAAAAAATACGATACCAAACCACCTTCCCAGGAATCAAAACCATTAAGCCCTAGAGAAAGAGGTGAGTTACCTGATTGGTAAAACAAAATCCCCTTATGGGGAATTTTTTATTTACTATTTTTAATGGCATTAAATATTGCCACTAAATCTTGCCAAACCAATACTAGCATTTCTTTTACATAAGATATAAATTCCCGAACCCATTGTTTAGCCAAAATAGCATTTATATCTATATCTAAAAACTTTAATAAAATAAGAGCGACCAAAATAATCACAATTAACTCAAGAAATCCTTTTTGTTTATTTTGTTGTAATCTATTTCTCATCATTTATAAAAGTATTATACCATAGGGACAACATTAATAAAGTAAATATTCTTCTGCCTATAAATTTATCTTTTAAATTATTCTTGTTAAATAATTTTTCAACATATTTTATATTACAAATATCATTTATGAGATTATTTTCCAATACTATTTTACGAACATGATCAGAATCTTTTTGTAACCATATATGCCATGGGGTTGGAAAACCAAGTTTTGGTCTATCTTTTGTTTTTTTAGGAATATCTTGCGAAAATGCATCACGTAATATTTTTTTAGTTATACCATTTTCATATTTCCATTCATCTTTTAATCCAATAGCAACCTTAGAAACCTCTATATCCAGAAAAGGAACACGAAGTTCTAGTGAATTGGCCATTGTCATCTTATCTGCTTTTTGTAATATATCTCCCCTCATCCAATTATGTATATCTACAAATTGCATATACTCAGATTCTGTCAATTTTGATAAATACTGATCTTGCAAGTCTAATTTCTTTGTCAAGTCTTGACTTTGATAGTCTTTAAATAAAAGCTTCTTCTCCTTCTCTTTAAAGAGATTAGCATTACCTATATATCTATCTTGTACAGGAGTTAGGGCACGATTCAAAAATGACACACCAGGAAAATTTTCTAAAAACGGAAATAATTTTACCTTAAAGTTTACTATAGCAAGCATAGATCTCAAAAAATATTTTTTAAACCACTCTGGCTGTGTAGATATAAGTTGTATATAGCGATTATGAGGTTCTTCATAAATACCGTATCCGCCAAACAATTCATCAGCTCCTTCTCCTGACATAACAACTTTAACCTCTTTAGCAACTTCACGAGATAAAAGATATAAAGATATAGCTGAAGGATCTGCCACAGGTTCATCTAGATGCCAAACGCATTTTTTTAATGATTCAAAATAATCATCAAAAGTAACAATAATCTCTTTATGATCTGTTTTCAAAAAATCAGCATATTCTTTCACATCTTCTATCTCTGATTTGATATCCTTAAATCCTATAGTATATGTTTTCAAATTTAAAGATTGATTTTTCATCTCTTGTTGTGCCAATAAGGCGATAATAGATGAGTCAACACCTGACGATAAAAAAGAGGCCACAGGCACATCTGCTATCATATGATGTTTTACAGAATCAATTAAAACATCTTTAATATCTAATCTAGTTTTTTCATAATCTACACTTCTCTCTGGTAAAAAATTCCATTGCCAATATTTAACTATATTGTATTTAGATGTATTTAAATCTATTTCTAAATAATGCCCGGGAGATAATTTGAAAATATTTTTAAAAAATGTTTCTATGTTTGGATTATATTGAAAAGAAACATAATCATATATATATGATTTATTAATTTCTCTCTTTATGTTTTTATCTTCAAGTATAGATTTTATTTCTGAAGCAAAAGAAGTTATTTTATTATCTTGTAAATGATAATAAAGTGGTTTTATACCGAAATTATCGCGGACAATAAAAAGTCTATCTGTTTTTTTATCATATATAGAAAATGCAAACATACCACGAAGTCTTTGTGGTAAAGATACTCCCCACTCTTCATATCCATGAACTAAAACTTCTGTATCACTATGAGTTTTGAAAATATGGCCTTTAGTCTCGAGTTCGACGCGAAGCTCTAGATGATTATATATTTCACCATTGAAAACTACTGTAACAGTATCATCTTCATTTGATATAGGTTGTTTACCAGCGGCTATATCTATGATAGACAAACGTCTCATACCCATAGAGAAAGTCTCAGCATAGAATGTTCCATCATCATCTGGTCCGCGATGAGTGATGATGTCTAAAGATCTCTTTAAAAGCCCTTTATCTTGAGGATTTTGATAATTTATAAAGCCAGATATTCCACACATATGAGGTATATAATAACAAAAAAACCGAGATTTATCATCTCGATTTTTTGTATGTGATATTTAAATTTATTCTTTCACTTCCGCATCCTTTATATCACCCTCAGGCGCTTGACCTCCTTCTTGACTTGGACCAGCCTCTGGACCAGGTTGTGCAGCTCCTGATTTCGCTATCTCGTCATGAACTTTTCCAAGTTCTGTGGATAATGCATCTGTATCTGTCTTTATTACATCTAGATCATCTTTATCTTTTGTAAGTCGGAGTGCACCTATCTTAGTTTCAACCGAAGCAACAAGTTCAGCTGATAATTTATCTTTATTTTCTCTTATAGTTTTTTCTGCTGTATATATAGCTTGATCAGCAGTATTTCTAGCATCTATAATCTCTTTTTTCTTTTTATCGTCAGCATCATGCATCTCGGCATCCTTTTTCATACGCTCTATATCATCTTGTGAAAGAC
>CAZSTO010000020.1:0-13542 GCA_964610005.1 uncultured Candidatus Saccharibacteria bacterium | reverse complement strand
TCTACTATAAATTATATTAGAATTAAAGATGTAAGAAATAATGCATCATTGGTTGATCTAACTAATCTTACAGTATTTAATGATGGGGGAAATTACGGTTTCGCATTTAAATCAAACTCTACACCTGGAACACGTGGTGGTATAACAGGAACATTTACTGCACCTGCATTACCTGTATCAAGAGGTGGAGCTGCACCAACAACACCTTCTGCTCCGGTTAATAACAATAATAACCCCGTGAACGCTTCACCTATAGCCGTGACTTTGGATCGATTTATTAATCCAAATATAAAACCTTTAGATTTTAAGCCTACCCAAAAATTTGATGTTATTAAAAATACAAATATAGGTACAACCTTCATACCTAATCCATTATCAGGAATTAAGGCACCTTCGGTTATAGATTTTATGCAATTACCTGTAAATTTCTTGACTAATTTATCTAAATTTACTGTTAATGCTATTTTGAAAGAAAATAAAAAATACTCAAATTCTGTAACTACTTATTTATATAGTAAAGGCATAGATGTAAACAATGAACAAGATTTAGCCAAGTTAAAGGTTAAGCCTGTGTTATTGACAGACAAAGACAATGTGTACGATTCCTTGTTTAAACTTAATAATTCTTTTGTGACATACGATTCTTCATTAAAGAGTGTTGTGCAAAAGATTAGAATGCCAACTAATACATATATAGTATTAATGTCTGATAAAGTTAAATCGATTAAGTATTTTAACAAAGATTTCTTGTTAAATAATGGTAAAATCGATGTATTGTCTCCAGAAAATAAGGGTGTGTACATAATTAGTTCATCAAACATACCTTTGGTCTTGGATGTTTATGAGCCTGTGGCAAGGCAAAATGATTCAAATAATCAGACATTAATTCAGAGGGTTATAAAATGGACCAAAAATGTATTTAAATAGCTTTATTTTATAAAAAAACAGAGTTATAATGTATACATATATTATTAATAATAAAAATAAATTAAATAAAAAAATAAATCAATGAAAACAGGAATATTCGATAAAACAAGACTAATGGCAAACGTACTCATGTTGATACTTGTGGGTATGAACATATTCTTCAGTATTCAATATACACAAGGTATGAAGAGAGATGATGAGAAACTTGCAGCTGAAACAGCTAAAACAGAAGAAAGAATTAAAATATCTAAGTTTATGAAATTATTCATAGATAAAGTTTTAGGTACAAGTGGAACAATATCTTTTGAGGATCGTGTAAAATTGGAGAATGATGTAAGATCATTGGGTGATCAAACTATAGTTGCGCAATGGGAAGCATTCGTAGCAAGTAAAGATTCTGATTCCGCTCAGAAAAACGCTGTATTGCTTATGAGTATGTTAATGAATAAGATGATTATATAATTTATTTTTGATTTATTAATAATTATTTTCTAATAAATAAAAAGCACCTTTTAGGTGCTTTTTATTTTGCGTGTCGTCTACAGAAGGGGGGGTGAAATTATCTAATCTTTGCTTACATAACGAAAATACACCCTAATGGGTGTATTTTTCATGTGCGTCCGGTAGGAATCGAACCTACGACCCTCTGCTTAAAAGGCAGGTGCTCTACCGACTGAGCTACGGACGCATGAACTTTTTATATATTTATGTATAATACACTATATGAATAAAAAAGTCCATATATTGCTACCTGATATTAGAAGCGCTTATAATGTTGGTTCTATTTTTAGATCGGCTGACTGTCTAGGTATAGATGCTATATATTTATATGGTACAACTCCTGTGCCAGTTGATAGGTTTGGTAGATCCCATGCTGGTCCACAGAAGGAAATAGCTAAGACAGCTTTGGGTGCAGAGAAAACTATTTTTTGGGAAAAGATCGATAATCTAAATAAGTTTTTAAAAGATAAAAAGAAAGATAATTTCACCATAGTATCCATAGAACAAGATAGTAAGTCTATATCAATAAAAGAATTTATAAAAATTAAGAAAGATAAAAATATTGAAAAAGTATTAATAATATTTGGTAATGAAGTTGATGGAATAGGAAAGGATATATTAAAAAAATCAGATTACATTATCGAAATTCCCATGAAGGGTAATAAAGAATCTTTAAATGTGTCAGTTTGCGCTGGATTAATTATGTACTTGCTTTAGGGCAAATTTTATTTTCTCTGAAAGAGATAAATCATGGGGTATGTTTTGTACAGCCTCTTTAGCTTCACTGGCAGAATAGCCCATAGTTTTTAAGGCCTCAAACACATCAATGTTTTCATTTATATTGCCCGATGAATTGTCATTAAAATTAAATGCGATCTTGGGTAATTTATCTTTTAATTCCAAAACTATTTTTTCCGCTATTTTTTTACCTATACCAGATATTTGTGTTAGATAATTTACATTATTTTTTATAACATTTTCATATAATATTTGAGCACCAGAGAGATTTAGTATTTGTAATGCAGACTTCGGACCTATTCCTGATATAGATGTTAATTGTTCAAACATTATTTTATCTGATATATCGATAAATCCATATAATTCAAATGCATCTTCTTTTATATGACTGTATATATGTAATTCTATGTCTTGATTAATAGATAATCTCTCTAATTCATTTTTATCTAATTGTACCTCATATCCAACCCCCATATTTGTGATAACACAAATACTTTTAGGGTTTATTAATTTAACTTTTCCAATCAAATATGAAATCATTTTATTGAGTTTTGTTTGTTGTTGTAGCCGTCTTTGGATCTATAAAAACAACACCTGTATTTATTATTAAATCTTTCTTTATAGAATATATGTGTGCTATACGATTTTTATAGAATATAATCAGATAATCTCCAATCTCTGCATCTTTAAAAAATGGATCGTCCATTTTATTTGTTATTTTTCTAATATCTATTTGCTCGTCTTTTGGCAACACCATGTGTTTAGACAACTCTTTCTTTACCATCTCCGCTTCTTTTTTTGCCTGTGCATTAGGATCCTTTTGTCCTGATGGTACAAAGATTAAAACAAGTATACCGACGATGATTATGATAAAAGTTATAAGATAAAATGGTTTGATTTCTCTTATTAATCTAAAAATCTTTTTGATCTTGTTTCTTTTTGGTTTTATAATTTGGGTGTCATCTTCCGATACCGGTGTTATATCTATGTCTTCTACGATATCTTCAGGTTCCTGCTCGATGTCTACTTTTTTAACTTTTTTCTTAACTGGTTTTTCATTAATATTAATAATATCTGACATTAATTTTTGATTTAGAGAATTTGCAGGTTTAATATCTTGTATTGATCTTTTTTTATCCATAATTATAAATTATAAATGTTTATAATATATATATCAACATAATAAGGTCTATTTCAAGGTAGATTGCTATATATAAGAAAATATGATACAGTGTATGTCAACATGTACTCAAAAAAATCAATAAAGTCCGATAACTCATTTAGAGCTTCTAATAAAGGTAAATTTGTAAAAGCAAAAAGTTCTACAAGAGACAATGGATACAATAAAAATAGTTTTAATACACACACAAGTAGAGCCAAAAAAACAAATTCAACCTATGATACAGCATCTAGAGGAGGAAAAGATTTTGGAGGTTTTTCTGATAGAATAAGACGTCCTAATACAAGATCATCATTTAGTGAAGACAATACAGCAGCTCATTCAAGACCAAGAAGATCTTTTGGTGGTGATAGAGGTGGATATGGTCATCGTCCTACTTTTGGTTCAAGACCAGTATCTAGATTTGGTGGTAATAGGGTAGGAGGAAATAGATTTGGTGGTGGCAAGAGAAGAGATGGCCGTCAATCAGAACGCATAGATTATTCTAAATTCATAAATAAACCCAAGAAAGGTGAGTCAGAGGTAAAGGCAAAGGTTATAGAAGTAAAACATAAATTTGCTGATTTTAAATTTGACGATATGATAATGGAAAACCTCAATAAAAAAGGTTATGAAATTCCAACTCCTATACAAGATCAAACAATCATGCATGCCCTTAAAGGACAAGATGTTCTAGGTTTAGCTAACACAGGTTCAGGTAAAACAGCGGCTTTCTTATTGCCTTTAATACAAAAAGTTGTTAAAGATAAAAATCAAAAAGTTATGATTATAGCACCAACAAGAGAGTTGGCTATGCAAATCAATAAAGAGTTTCAAGAATTTGCACAGGGTTTGAAAATATTCTCAACAGTTTGTGTTGGAGGTATGCCTATATTTAGACAAATACAAAACTTAAGATTAGTTAACCATTTTATCATTGGTACTCCTGGTCGTATAAAAGATTTAGCTCATAGAAGATGTATTGATTATAGTCAATTTGCCTCAATAGTTTTAGATGAAGTTGATCATATGTTAGATATGGGATTCATAGATGATATTACAGAAATATTAAAAGGATTGAATCCAGAAAGACAATCATTATTCTTCTCTGCAACTATGCCACCGAGAATAAAAACTCTCGTACAAAAATTCCAAAAAGATCCATTTACTATAGATATAACAGTTCCAGGTTCAACAAAATCAGTGGAGCAAGATATCATAAAGGTAGATAGAAGGGAAAAGTTTGATACCCTAGTTAAACTTCTCGAAAAAGAAAAAGCTACAAAGACTATTATATTCGTCGAAACAAAAAGAGAGGTTGAAGAGGTTGCAGACAGATTAAAAGCTGCAGGTCTTATGGTAGGTTATTTACACGGCGATAAAAGACAAAGAGAAAGAGCTAGAACCTTAGAGCATTTTAAAACAAGTATATTAAATGTTTTGGTTGCTACTGATGTAGCTGCTCGAGGTATAGATGTTAAAGATATATCTCATGTTATAAACTATACAGTCCCTCAAACTCATGATGACTATGTTCATCGTGTTGGTCGTGCGGGTCGTGCAGGTAGAACTGGAAAAGCATTTACTTTTGTAGATTAATCAATGTGCTATAGAAAACAATTCTATGTCTAAATCACTGGAGAAATTCTTCAGTGATTTTTGACATGATGATAATGTTCCGCCTGTTGTAGATATATCATCTATTATTACAATTTTTGCATTATATAAATATTTCTTAAATCTATTCTTAATACAATATCTATCCGAGTTAGATAATCTAGATTTTCTATTATTTTTTATATGTCTAGCTCCATTGTTTTTTAAGTAATTTATATCTATGGTGAATAAATCTCTGAAATATATACAACCGTTATGGGATTTTATATTGAAATAATCATTTATATAAATAGATGCCAATTTTAATAGATTATTCATACTGTCTACGTTTTTTTCTTTTTTGTGATACATGGTTGATGGTGGTGAAGTGAATAAGATGTCTGTGTTAGGGTTGTGTAATATGCTATATATACAAATGTCTATAAGTATGTCTAATAAAAGTTTATTATATCTACCATTTTCAAACTTATAATCCGCTATGATCTCTTTTATGTTTTTATCTTTATATGAGACTAGATAATGTATGGGTAAGATGGTCTCATGCTCGTTTGTAGTGGTAATATTTTTATTCATCATTCATCTCTTTATAGCAAAATATCTATAAAATAATGATAAAGAAAATATAATCCTTTCTTAAATTTTTGATAAAAACCCATTATGTTGTATAATTTAAGTAAACATGTCTTTCTTTAGTAGTAAATTATTTTCACAACCAGACAATAGTGTGATCGGTATAGATATAGGATCATCTTCTTTGAAAATTGTTCAAGTTAAAAAAGAGAGAGGTAGAGCAGTTTTGCAAACATATGGTGAATTAGGTTTAGGTCCGTATAGTAAATTATCGATCGGTCAAATAGCAGCTTTAAATCCAGAGCAATATGCCAGTATAATTTTAGATTTGTTAAAAGAGGCCAATATAAGTTCAACAAAAGGTGGTTTAGCTATACCTTTGAAACTTAGTTTAATAAATGTTATAGATATACCAAAAGTAGAAGAAAGAGATCAGAGAAATGTTATAGAACTTGAGGCTAGAAAATACATACCTGTTTCTATATCAGAGGTGACATTAGATTATTCGATTATACCTCAATTGGAAGATTCTAGTTTAGAGTTTATAGAACCAGATGATGATGCAAAAGCCCAAGAGGAAGAATTAAAGAAAAGACAAAAAGTTTTATTGGTGGCTATACATAATCAAGTTTTAAATAATTATTCAAAAATTGTTCAAGACTCGAAGCTGAATATACAATTTTTTGAAGTAGAAGCTTTTGCCACAGCTCGTGCTTGTCTTGGTGGTGAAAGAGCACCTGTTATGATAGTTGATATGGGTGCTTCCTCTGTGAAGATATATATAATAGATAATGGTATTTTATTATCATCTCACACTATAAATAGAGGTGGTCAAGAAATGACTTTCTCTATATCTAAAGGTTTGGGTGTTCCTTTTGATCACGCGGAGCATTTAAAAAGATCTTTAGGTAAAACAAATATAGCAGAAGAGGAGAAGATAAGGGAATTGGTTAATATGCATGAGGAATATATATTGTCCGAATTAAAAACTGTATTGACTGTATTTCAAAAAAATAAGAATGAGACAATCTCAAAAATCATATTAACAGGAGGAGCTTCTCTTTTGGATGGTTTTGCTGATAAGATTCAGAAAAATTTTTCATGTGAATTGGAAATTTCAAATCCATTTTCAAAATTAGAGGCACCTGTTTCTCTGCAAGAGACATTAAAAGTTACTGGAGCTACTTTTGCTACTGCAATAGGACTTGCTTTACGTGCATTGCAAGATTGATTTTGATATAATTATTATAAATATGGAAACAAGATTTCAAACAACTTCATTCATACCAAAAGCATCATTGGATAACGTAGTTGATGATAAAGGTAAAATACAAAGAAGCACAGGATCTTCTTCAGGAAGTTCTAGTTTTGTTCTGTTGATATCATTCTTTATTTTTATCTGTAGTATGGTGTCTGGTGGTATTATATTTTCTCTAAATAAAATAGATGTAGCTCGTAAAGCTTCAGCCACAGCTTCTTTGGCCGCCTCACAAAAAAGTATTAATAAAGACACTATAGAGGAGATAAAGTCTTTGAACAACAGATTGGCTGTTATTAAATCATTATTAAACAGACATGTCGCCGTGTCTGTTATATTTGATCAATTGGCTCAAAATACAATAAAACAAGTATCATTTTCTTCCTTTGATTTAAAGAGAAAGAGTGATAATACTTATGCTTTAAATTTAAAAGCTAATGGTATAGGTTATACTTCTATAGTGGCTCAAGACAATCAGTTTACATCTGGTCAGGCCCAAAAGTTTTTTAAGAATACTTTGATTACTGATTTCGTAAAAACAAAAGGTCAAGATATGACAACATTCGGTATCAGCACAAATATTTCAGCTAATTCCATAAGTTATTCTGAGATTATAAATAATCTAAATACAACTCGTTAATTATGAAAGCAATCATTTCAATAATATTAATAGCCGCTTCAATAGCATTTTTTGTATTTTTTACTAAACCACAATGGACAGAACTGAAGGCAAATAGACTTGAAGTTGAAAAACTTAACATAGCTCAAGAAAACGCTAAAAAACTTAAAGCTAGAATAGATGGTTTGTCAAAAATTAGAAGTAGCATAACAGATCAAGATCATGAAAAGATAAAAAAAATGATTCCTGATAATGTTGAGAATGTAAAATTGATTATAGATTTTGATAATATGCTTCAAGATTTAGTTGCTCAAAATAAAACAGAGGCATTATATAAATCAGCGGGGGATACAGGTAAAATATCTATAGATAATCCTAAAATAACGCAAGGAACTACCGTATTAGATGGTACATTTGATGCCACTCAATTAGGTGTAGCAGATTTTAGTTTTAGTGTGTCTCTAACTTATCAAGATTTTCTAGATTTCTTAAGAAGAATAGAAAATTCTACACGTGTATTCGATGTTGAATCAATATCTTTCTCAGCACCAAATTCTTCAGGCGTTAAAGATCCAAATAATATAGTTTATACATTTAATATAGCTTTAAAAACATACTGGTTAAAAAGTAAATAAAAAATAAATATATGAATATGAACATAATGAGTCACAAAAAAACAATATTAATTCTAGTCCTAATAATAGGTGTTTTCTTTGCTTATTGGTTCTTGTTTTTATCAAAGAAAGATGTACAACAATCTTTAGGTCAAGGGTCTAATACAAATGTAAAAGCACAAGGTGCCAACACATCACAATATGATAAAGATTTTGTTTCTAGTTTGCTTGGTTTAAGTTCTGTAAATCTTGATATATCTATACTTCAATCCAAGGTTTATCAAGCCTTGAATTATCCAACAACGCCATTTGTTGTTAATTATTCTATGGAGTCAGGACGTAATAACCCATTCTTACCTATAGGTTTTGAGGGTAACTCTGTGATACAGCAGGCTCCTACACAACAGACTGTGCCTGCTGCAAATGTAAATACATCTAGTACAACAACTCAAACGCCACCTGCAACTACAAATCCAGAGCCTACTGTAAAACCAACACCTAAGAAGTTTTAATAATTAAAAATGAGTTATATTAATTTATTAATAAAAAATAATATAATAGATCAAGATACAGCAACTGTATTAGAGAAAAAGGCTGAGGAAACCAATCAGTCTCTTGATACTGTGTTACGTGACTATGGTGTAAAAAGTGTAGATATTCTGAAAGCAAAGTCAGAATATTTAAATATAGAACCTTATTATATAGGTGATAAAGATATACCATTTGAGATTCTAAATTATATTCCGGAGGATTCAGCGAGACATTATAAAATAATTCCTTTAAATATTAATAATAGTGTTTTAAATGTCGGTATATATGATCCAGATAACATACAAGCCATAGATGCGTTAAATTTTATAGCTTCTAAAAATGGAATAACATATAAATTATTTTTAATTTCTGAAGAGGATTTTAATAGAGCTTTGGGCATGTATAAAGGTTTAACAGGGGAGGTGCATGAGGCTCTAACTAGTTTTGAAAAAGAGTTTGGTGATTTAGATGAAGATCTAGATAGTATGGTTTTGAAGAATCCAGAGAATAAGACCGAGACTCATATCATAGAAGATGCGCCAGTAAAGAAAATAGTTGCAACAATAATACGTTATGCCATAGAAGGAGGTGTATCTGATATACATATAGAACCGATGAAAGATAAAGTCAGAGTGCGTTATCGTGTTGATGGTATTTTAAATACAAGTATAGAATTACCAAAAAATGTTATTGAAGCATTAGTTGCTCGTATCAAGATTCTTTCAGAAATGAAGTTGGATGAAAAACGTAAACCACAAGATGGACGTTTTTCAGCTCATGCGGAAGGTAGAAAGATAGATTTTCGTGTATCTACATTTCCAACATATTTTGGTGAAAAAGTTGTGATGAGAATTTTGGATCAAGATAAGGGTGTGCAAAAGCTTGATACTTTAGATCTTCAACCTGAACAGTTGGAGATGTTAAGAAAAGCTTTAAATGCTCCTCATGGATTGGTTCTTATATCGGGTCCAACCGGTTCAGGTAAGACAACGACTTTGTATTCTATGTTGATGGAGTTGGATAGAGATACTCAAAATGTTTTGTCTCTAGAGGATCCTATAGAATATAATATGGAAGGTATTAGTCAATCTCAAGTTCATGCAGAGATAGGTTATACTTTCGCCTCAGGTCTTCGTACAACACTTCGTCAGGACCCGGATATTATCATGGTGGGTGAGATTCGTGATAAAGAAACCGCTCAGCTTGCTATACAGGCCGCTCTAACTGGTCACCTTGTTTTATCAACAATACACACCAACACTGCCATTGGTATAATTCCTCGTCTCATAGATATGGGTATAGACCCTTATCTTATTGCACCAACTCTGATATTGGGTATGGCTCAGAGACTTGTTGGTCGTGCTGAACCAACCGCCACAGAAGAAGTCCCTGTGTCTGATAGTATTAAGTCAATGATAGAGCATCAATTCTCTGATTTACCAGAACAATACAAAAAGAGTATACCAGAAATAAAAAGTATAAGAACTGTAAAACCAACACCAGAATGTCCTAAAGGTATAAAAGGAAGAATGGCTGTTTTTGAAATGTATGAGATGGATAAGAAACTTGAGTCTATAGTTTTGCAAAAACCAACAGATGAGCAACTGTATGATTATTTAAGAAAAGAGAAGGGTATGTTATCGATGAAAGAAGATGCTATAATTAAAGCATTGAAAAAGAGTATTCCTTTTGAGGAAGTAAATAATTTATAATATTTTAATATAACAAAATGAAAGAACCCAAAGATATAAAAGTAATGATTGTTGATGACGATTCATTTATACTTAACATGTATAAGATTAAATTTACTAAAGAAGGTTTTATTCCAACATTGGCTACTAATGGTAAAGAAGCATTGGATATAGTCAGAGGAGGTTTTGTTCCAGATGTTCTATTTGTAGATTTAATTATGCCTATTATGGGTGGTATGGAATTTTTACAAACAATTAGAGCAGAAAAATTATTAGAAAATACTCCTATAATAGTTCTGACGAATCAGTCTCAGGTTTCAGATATTGATGCCGCTAAAAACCTAGGAGTAAGATCATATATAGTAAAAGCTACGACTATACCATCTGAGATAGTGGATGAAGTAAGAAAATTATTCAATATGAAATAATTTAAAAAAATAAAAAATATGAATCACGAAGAAGAATTAAATAAATTATTAGATACAACTATAACAGAATCAGCTTCAGATTTACATTTGTCTGAGGGTAGATATCCCACAATTCGTGTTAATAGTCAGCTTATACCGATAGTATCTTCTAATATATTAACTCATGATGATATAAGACAATTTATTTCTTTAATGACAAAAGGTCTAAGAAAACCTTTTGATGAGAATTCTATGGAAGAATTGGATTTCTCTTATAAATATAAAGATAAAGCCAGGTTTAGAGGCAATGCATATAGACAACAAGGTTTTCTATCTATCTCTTTAAGATTGATTCCTAATCAGATTAGAACTATATCAGAATTAAATTTACCTGTAGAACTTGAACAATTTGCTCATAAGAAACAAGGGTTCTTTTTGGTTGTTGGTCCTGTGGGTCAAGGAAAAAGTACGACATTGGCTGCTATTATAGAATCAATAAATAAAGAAAGAGCCGAACATATAATAACAATAGAGGATCCTATAGAATATGTTTATGAACAGAAAAAATCAATTATAGATCAAAGAGAAGTAGGTATAGATACAGAAACATTTGAGGCTGGTTTAATATCAGCGCTACGTCAGGATGTTAATGTTATATTGGTTGGTGAGATGAGAGATAAAGAGACTATGCAAGCGGCTGTAACTGCGGCTGAGACAGGTCACCTTGTCTTATCGACACTTCACACAAATAATGCTGCTCAAACTGTTGATCGTATTATAGATACATTTCCAGCAAATCAACAAGATCAAATACGTCTACAGCTTTCAAATGCTTTAGCTGGAGTTTTGTCACAAAGACTTGTTCCTAGGATTTCTGGCGGGCTTATACCTGTATTTGAGTTGATGATCACAAACAATGCTGTTCAAAACTTAATAAGAGAAAAAAGAACACATGAGATTAATACTGTTATAGAGACAGGGTCTCACGATGGTATGATAGATATGAATAGATGTTTAGCGGAATTAGTACAACGTGGGGAAATATCTTTAGAGGATGCTTATGCTCATAGTTTGAATCCAAAACTATTACAGAAGTTATTGTAATTATAATTTAAAAATATTACTTTCGATATGTCAATAAAGATGAGACTATTATATATAGTCTTATTTTTATATAATTATAAGCATGAAAGAAAAATCATCACCAGCAGATAGTTTGGATTTCCACAACATCCAAGAACAAAGAAAAAGTATCAGAAATATCAAAAAAGATGCTGATAATCTTGGTCTACAAAATTCAGAGTTAGATTCTAAACTTGATGATTTAAATCAAGAGGCCAAGAAATTTCCTAAAACAAAAACTCTCAAAGAAGCTAAGACTATAATCAAAGAAGGAGTGACAGAAGAACGAGTTGGTATAGATCAAGATCAAGCCTTAGAATCTTTATCTAAAGAAGATGAAACTATCTTTGACAATCTGACTCAGACTCAAGGTCGATTAACCGAGGTTATAGACTTGCGAAAAAAGATGGTCGGTAAGATTTTTACCAATCCAACTTTAAGCTCAAGTCTGGCTCCGTTTTTGAAAGAAGTTTTGGATGAAGAAAATACCAAGACTGACCAGATTGCTGCTTTCAAAAAAGAAAATCCAGATATCTATCAATTTACTAGATACATAGATTTTAAAAATGATATTCTAAAAGAAGGTCATATTATCGAAACTGATGAAGTCGAAGAATACATAGAACAGATCGAAGAGAGGATTTTGTCAGGTAGACCAATCTTTATTCATGGTCCAACCGGTACTGGTAAAACTTCTTTAGCTAAGCGAGCTTCGAAAGAGATCACAGGTAAATCTCCGCAAATGGTTTATTGTAATCCCAATCTTCGCCAATCAGATGTTTGGGGTTCTCGGGGGATAGAACCAGTTAAAGACAGCCCAGGAGCCATCAGAACTGTTGATATTTACGGACCTTTAACCAAAGCTATGGATGAAGGTTGTGGTTGTATCTTCGATGAATTTAACTCATTGGGTGAAGGTGAAATGTCTTTTTTAAAAGGTATTTTAAATGCCAAACCAGATGATGAAGTTAACATACCAGGCAATGGTAAGATCAAGATCAAAAGAGGCTTTCATCTTATCTTCTCCGCTAACCTTAAGTCTGATAAACATCAAGATCGTCGTGAGATCCCCAACGAGATGGCTCGTGAATTTGCCCAGAACAATCTCGAGGTTAATTATCAAAGTCGAGAAGAGAGTTATGAAATATTCATGACCAGATTACTCGAAACAGATGGTTCAGTTGAATTATCCGATCATGATATAAATGTAACTATCCCTCAATTTATCGAGGCGATGTGTGATATTCAAGTAGCCTACAGTGATACAGGCAATGGTTTGAAAAAGTTGGTTATGACTCAGGGTGATGTTGATGCCATCATCAACGCTTGGAAACTTGCCAAGATGAGTCGCAAGAATCAAACCTTCTTAGAATTTTTAGATAATAGATTATCTATCATGTTGCAATTCAAAGAATATCCAGCCGAAGATCGCATCCTGGCTGCCAAGATCTTAGCTAAAAGAGGTTTCTTAACAACTTTCACCCAAAAAGATCTCGGTCTCCCTGTCGAAGTCTTTACTGGCATCCCTGGTCGAGAGAAAGCTAAAGTTGAAGAAAATCTTAAGTTGTCGGCTGAAGTTAGAAGATTTGATTTATTGCAAATCTCAAAACTTGACCCATTTGGTTTGCGAGCTCTGGCTGTTAAAATGAAGGTTAACACTTTATTGAGGGGTAATAACAATAAATCTAGATCAGGTCAAGAAGACGAAGATGAAATTGAAGAAATCAAAGAAAAAGAATTAACAGAAAAAGCCAGAATCTCTCTTAGTTGTCTAAAAGATAATGCTAC
>CAZSTO010000019.1:0-13675 GCA_964610005.1 uncultured Candidatus Saccharibacteria bacterium | reverse complement strand
GCACATGCTTCGAAGTCATGTGTGATTGACTGTCTTTTTTTCTTAAAAAGGTCGCCTTAACAGGCGGCCGATTTTTATTTTAGAAAATAAAAAAACGCTGAGTGGCCCGGGGGAGCCAAACAGCGCGATTGTCTTTGGGGGACATGTGGGATCACGAGGGTCAGTGTTCGAGGGCGTGGCGGACTAGTTCTTCTTGAGTCCGGAAGTACCAAGTTCGGTCTTGGTTAAACCGATCCTTGGTCACCACCAGGTAGTGACCTGCTGGGTGGTCTGCCATCTTCTCTGGCACCTCGATTTGGATGAGGTCGCCTTCCTCCTTCACTGTGCCGCCGATCTGAGGGACAACTTTTTTTCCAATGACGAACGTATGTCCATCAACAGTTTTGGTTGCCTCAACGGAGTAGTAAGCTCCGATGATCGGGGTAAGGAGTTGATTGTAGGTGTGTCCTTTTAGGACCCGTAAGATGGAATCTTGTCCGTAGACAAGTCCGCCGATGATGCTTCCTGCGAACAGGAAGGCGAGTGCAATTTTCACGATCTTCATGGTATTCAGGGTTCGGGTGATAGCTCCCTTGGTGACTTTACCTCAGGATTTATATATTATACTATATTTGAGTGTGTATGTCAAGTATAACAAAAACCCATAATACACAACATGAAAACCTTAAAACTCTGATATAATAAACATATGTCTCCCAAAAATAGGAAAACTCTATTGTTATTAGATGCTCATGCCATCATCCATCGCGCTTATCATGCGGTCCCTGATTTTAAGAATTCTAAGGGTGAGCCTACAGGAGCCTTGTTTGGAATTATAAACATGCTTTTTGGTATTTTGGAAAAATTAAAACCAGATGTGATTATTGCTTGTTATGATTTACCTCATCCAACATATAGACATGAGATATATGAAGCTTATAAAGGTCATAGAAAGAAAAGTGATGATGATCTTATTACTCAAATAAATTCTTCCAGAGAAATTTTTAATGATTTACATATACCTATATATGATAAACCAGGTTTTGAAGCTGATGATATTTTGGGAACTATTGTTCATAAAGTAACAGGTAATGGACACAAACAAGATGAAGATTATCGTGTGATTATTGCTTCTGGTGATATGGATACTATGCAGCTTATAAGGGATGATACCGTGTTGGTTTATACTCTTCGAAAAGGATTAAATGATACTATCTTATACAATGAAGATGCTGTAAAAGAAAAATATAATCTCACACCGAAACAACTTATAGATTTTAAAGGTCTTAGAGGTGATGCGTCTGATAATATTATTGGTGTTCCTGGTGTTGGTGAGAAAACCGCAACGAGTATTATTAATGAATTCGAAAATATAGAAAATTTATATGAGTATTTAGATAATCATGAATTTTCAAAAACTGATGAAAGATTAAAAAAGGCGGGTATAACTGAAAGATTTTTCAATTTATTAAAAGAACATAAAGATGATGCTATATTTTCAAAAGCTTTAGCAACCATAAGGGATGACGCCGATATTGATTTTGATTTGGTGCAAAAAACACCATGGTATGAACTTGCTGATAAAGAGGCGTTTAATAAACTTATAGAAAAATATGAGCTTAGAAGTATAAGAGGAAAATTAGAAAAAGTTATAGATATACAACAAGGTAAAACACCTATAAAGACTATAGATGATGTTTGGGGAGTGGAAGATGATACACCTTTAACAGAGGAAGAAAAAATAAAAATATCACTTTTAAGATCTCATATTCTTGATCCAAAAAGGATAGATTTTGAAAATAATTTTGATAAACATAAATCTCTTGATCAATATCTGAAAGAGGAGGGTGTTTGGGATTTGTATGAAAAGATAGAGAAACCGCTTATGCCGATATTGAAAGATATGACCAAAACAGGTATAAAAATAGATATAAAGTTTTTGGAAGATTTATCTAAAGAATATAATAAATATCTTGATGGTTTAAAAAAGGATATATATGAACTCGCGGGAGAAGAATTTAATGTATCATCTCCAAAACAGTTAGGTGAAATTTTATACGATAAATTAGATGTAACTAAAGGTTCAAAAATACGTATTAAAAAAACGGGAGCCGGAGCGAGATCAACAAAAGAATCAGAGCTTGATAAGATGATTGATTTACATCCAATAATATCTAAGATATTGGAGTATAGGGAATACACGAAATTATTAACAACTTATATAGATGTTATTTTGGAATTAGCTAAAAAAGAAAAAGACAATAGAATACATCCAGAATTTATACAAATAGGTGCAGTGACAGGTAGACTTGCTACGACAAATCCAAGTGTGCAAAATATACCCATAAAATCAGAACTTGGCAGAAAAATAAGATCAGCTTTTATTGCTGAAAAAGGATATGATTTTGTTTCTATAGATTATTCTCAGATTGAACTTCGTATAGCTACTATATTGTCTGGCGATAAAAAAATGACTCAGATATTTAAAAATGGTGAAGATTTACACAAGGCGGTTGCACAGCAAATGTATAAACTTGAATCCATAGATCGGGTTACTACAGATATGAGAAGAAATGCTAAAGCGATTAACTTCGGAATACTTTATGGTATGGGCGTTCAGGCATTGTCTAAATCTATAAATGTATCTCAATCTGAAGCACAGGAATTCTATCTATCTTATTATTCAACTTTTAAAGAATTAGCTGATTATTTGCAAAGATGTAAACTTGATGCTGAAAGAGATGGTTTTACTAAAACTTTATTTGGTCGACGTAGATATTTTCCAGATATAAAATCGCATATACAGTTCATAAAAGCCGCAGCAGAACGTATGGCTATAAATGCTCCTATACAGGGTACGAGTGCAGATATGATTAAGTTGGCCATGGTGGAAATAGAAAAATACATAAAAAAGAATAAGCTTGAAAATGAGATTAAATTATTGGCCACTATTCATGATGAACTTTTATTTGAGATTAAAAAAGGTGAGGATAAGCATATAAAAGAGATGCAAAAGATTATGGAAAATGTATTGAATATTTGGAATATACATACAGATATAAATATAGTAACAAATGTAAAAGTTGGAGAGAGATGGTAATATATTAAAAATAAATATGCTATACGTATTCTACGGGACAGATATAAAAAAGATATTGAATCAATCACAAAAAATGATTGAGGTCTTAAAACAAAAAAGAGCTTTTGCTCAAGTATTTTATTTTCATCCTGATAATTTTGACAAAGATTCATTGGATACACAACAATCAATACAAGGATTATTTTTTGATAAACATATATTTGTTTTCAAAAATTTTTTAGAAGAGAAAAAAGATATAAGGGAATATGTATTAAAAAATTTGAAAAAATTTGCAGAATCCGATCATTTGTATATTTTGACTGAAAATGAAATAGATGAAAAATATTTTAAAGAAATAAAATTAATAAAAGATATAAACATTAAAGAGTTTAATGTAAAATCAAATATTACCGGTTTATCAAAAGATCAGATAGACAAACAAAAATTTGATTTAGCTGCTGCAATAATGAATTTCAAATCTAAAAAAGATAAAAATATTCAAGATAAAATCAAAATATTAAATCAATTTGATGAAATAAAGAAAAATTTTGATGCTCCAGAAGAATTTTTTGGTATTTTATGGTGGAGATATAAAAAATTTGCATCAAAAGATATAAAAAATTTACGTGATTTACTAAATATATACCATGAAGCCCACGGTGGAGAAGAGGCTATGTGGATTGGTTTAGAGAGATGGTTGATAAGTTAAATTAACCACAAAGAAAATCTTTTAGATTAATGGTTTTTTTGCTATAATTTATATTATAAGTATTTTATGAAGAAAGTCTTTTTAAAAAAGAATAGTATATTGCTGATATCTATATTTTTTATCTACTTTATTTTAAACATAAATATAAAAGCCGACACCCTCCTGCCCGGCAACATCTCAACCTGTGGTGAACTTGCAGCTCCAGGAACATATACATTAACTCAAAATATATCAGGTGGATCAAATACTTGTTTAACAATATCATCTGACAATGTGATCATAAATGGTAATGGTCATACAATATCAGGAACAGGTGATGTAGCTATAGACGCTAGAGCTAGAACAGGTGGACCAACAGGTTCTCTTACAGAAGGTGCACATGCATACACTAACCTAGTATTAAATGATTTAAACATCTCAGGATATACAACAGGTTTAAACATATCAGGTAATGATGATTTATCCGGTACAGGTGTAAACGCTGGTTATGCAGGTGATGCGGGAGATGTGGCTATATATTATTCATACATAGGATCTATAACATCTAATGGTGGTCAAGCATCATCAAAATCATATGGAGGTATTGGTGGTAACATAGCATTCAATGACACAAACCTAAACATCTCATCATCAACTATATCTGCTTTGGGTGGGTTGGGGATAACAGGCTATAGTGCAAATGGTAGTCTTATATTGAGTTACTCAGGATCTTTACAAAGAGATAATTTAACTTTATCAAAACTTTCTTTATTAAAAGATAATCTAATCGAATATAATAATTTTCCTGGTGGAAATTGGCCAAACACTGATTTAAATGTATCTGCATGTGGTATTTTATATGCAACAACCACAACCACTTTTACATTAACCCAAGATCTAAGTTCGGCATCAACCTGTTTTACTGTTGCTAGCGATAATATAACAATAGATGGTGCAGGACATTCTATAACTCTATTAGATGCTTCATCTACAGCTTTTGCTATAGATGCAGTCGATGGTAATTATTCAAATCTAACAGTTAAAAATGTTAATTTTGTAGGTTATTCAAGAACCATCAATGCGTCATCGAGTGTTTCTATTATAAATACAAATGGATTAAATTTATCTAATAAGATCATTAATGCGGGTAGTCTTATAATAAAATATATTGGTACTTTAGTATATTCAAATACCACTTTAAGTAACTTAAGTTCTTTGGTTATCAATAATATAGATTATAAATCATTTTCTGGTGGATTATTATCTAGTTTAGAAAATGTCTGGACATCTAAGATACCTTTATTTGCGGGTGATTGGTCAGGTATAACATCATCGGCCGATGGTAAATATGTTTATGCTGTAGCGGCTAATACAACAGGTGTATTATATAAATCATCTGACTACGGTGTAACTTGGTCAGCGGTAACTTCTGTACCTGATCCAACTTATCTTAATGCGGTTTCAACATCGGCTGACGGTAAATATATAATTCTCGCTAAAAATACATCATCTAATACAGTTTATATATCTTCTGATTATGGTTCTACCTGGACTTCAAAAATACTTGATCATAATTCCATAAGATCAGTTGCTGTATCTTATGATGGAAGTAAAATGATAACTGTATCTTGGGATAAAAAAGTTATAGCATCAAGTGATTATGGTAATACTTGGACAACGAAAAGTGTCTCACCTTATATATATTGGGAGAAGATTATAGGTAATAGTGATTTTAGTAAATTAATCGCTCTCGGAGGTGTTGGTAATGTTATAGATTCTTCCCCTGGTTATATTTACACATCTACAGATTTTGGTGCTACATGGGCAACAACTACTTCTGCTGGTTTGAAAAACTGGAAAGATATAGTGGCCTCTGATGATTTTAATAAAATATTTGCTTTAAGTGGTACAAACTCAACTAATGGATATATGTATGTATCAACAAACGGTGGAACTACTTGGGCAACTACTACTATGTCTACTCAGAGATGGAGAACTATAAGTATGACATCTGATGCGCAATTCATTGCTGCTGCAGCTGCTAATAGTAGTTATGTGTTTACATCAACTGATAGCGGAGCGACTTGGTCTACATCAACTTTATCTCTAGGAACTAAGAATTGGTTACCTGTTCATGTTTTTAGAAATGGAAGTAAAATGTTTGCTGGTATTACATCTGGTTTATTTTACTCATTCACTAGATTTCCTGTTAATGTGCACAACTCTATAGTTTATCCGGTTGCATCCAGTACAGTTCAGGGCTGGAATCCGATTGTTGTTTGGGGTGCATCGACCGAATGTTATTATTCATATGATAACTTTGTTTCTACAAGTACGGCTAATTGTTCTTTAAATGGTTCTGATATAGTAGAACCCACTTCCGGCAATCAAACTTTGTATATAAAATCATATGGTAATGGTGGTTATTCTGCTCGTAGTGTAAGTTTCAACTATACTAAAAGTATTATAGATATAATCAGCCCAACGGTTTTACAGATTTCTTATAAAAATACAACATGGTTGCCAAACATAGATTACGATAATACAAATTTATTGACTCTAACCAGCTGTGCGTATTCATATGATAATTGGGTTTCTAGTACAACGGTTAATTGTGCAAATAACGGTTCTGATATATTACCCCCAACCTCAGAGGGTAATAACACTTTGTATATAAAGGTTATAGATAATCAAAATAATATCTATACAAAATCAAAAAACTTTGTTTATGAGATTGATTATATTAATGGTGTAGGATCTCTGCCTACCGTAAGTTGGTATAGTATAAATATTTTATCTGATACAAATAAAATAATCGCAGCTGGTTACAATGATTATATATATACCTCATCGGATAGTGGTTTAACTTGGGCAACAGCTACCGCATCATTGGGAACAAGACCATGGACTTATGTTTCAGCTCCCGCTGACGGGTCAAAGATATATGCAGCAAGTTTATTTAGTATTTTTAAATCATCAAACTTTGGTTTAACTTGGACAGATATTTCCCCAACCAGTTTACTAACTTGGTCTAAGGTTATTACTAGTGATGATGGAATGAAGGTCTTGGGTCTTAGAGGTGCAACTTCAGATTATCTTTATATATCTAGTAACGGAGGAACAACTTGGTCAACTTCTACAACCGCATCTCTAGGTTCAAGGTCTTGGAGAGGTGCAAGTGTATCACCAGATGGCAATATAATATATGTGGTTGCAAGTGGAAGTGGTTATGTATTTAAATCAACCGATGGTGGTTCAACTTGGGCTACGTCAACAAATGCATTGGGAACCAAAAACTGGTATGATATTTCTTCGTCTGCAAATGGAAGTAGGGCAGCAGCTATTGTTAATGGTGGCTATGTGTACACGACATCTGATGGAGGAACAACTTGGTCAACCTCTACTTCATTAGGTTCAAAAAGTTGGGATATGATATCTATGTCTGCTGACGGTTTGAAAATAATAGCAAAGACTTCTACTTCTGATAATCTGTTTATCTCAACCGATGGTGGTTCAACTTGGGCTACGTCAACAGTATTAGGAAGTAGAACATGGTTAGGGGCAAATGTTTCCAGAAGTGGTGATAAGATGTTTGCTTATTTAAATCAATACATGTATCAATCAAATGATAATGGTAATAATTGGTTTATAAGAAGAATGAATAATTCTTGGAGAAGTGCATCTATAAATGCTAGTGGCACAAAAATGCTTGCTGCAATGACATCAGCTGCTGTTCATGTTTCAAGTGATGGTATAAATTGGGCTGAAAAGGGTCTGGGAACTGCTGGTTTTTACAGTACAGCTATGTCTGCTAATGGAAATCGTATGATGGCTGGATCATGTACAGGATATATTTATGGTTCAACCGACGGAGGTTCAACTTGGGCAACTTCAACTGCTGCAGGATCAAGGTGTTGGTATGGTTTATCAATGTCTTCTGATGGATTAACTGTGTTGGCTGCTTCATATAATGGTTACATATATAAATCAACCGATGGTGGAACAACATGGGCTACATCAACATCCGCAGGTGCTAGATCTTGGTACAGTGTTTCTATTTCACCTGATGGTACAAAAGCTGCTGCAGTTGTATTTGGTGGGTATTTATACACATCAACCGACGGTGGAACGACCTGGACTGAAAGAACGGGCGTATTATCTTATACCGCCAATTTATATGATGTTAGTATTTCTGCTGATGGAAATAAGATAGTGGCTGTTGGAAATGATGGTGTGAACGGTTATGTTGTTGTATCTACAAATGGTGGCTCAACTTGGTCTAGATTTACTCAATTGGATAGAAAATATTGGACAGGTGTTTCTATGACATCTGATGGTAATATCATCAGAGTTGTTGCCAGAGATCCAGACCCTGCATATGTATACACATCATATGATGGCGGTGTTAATTGGATAACAAATTCTGGTTACGGAGATCGTGATTGGTATGATATATCCATGTCCGCTGATGGGAAAAGTTTTGTTGCTCCTGTAAATTCAGGCTCTGTCTATTTTCATAATGGAAATGTTGACACTATAGATTTCAGTATAGGTGGAATAAGTGTGGGACAAAATTATAATTCTTCAAATTTTAATCCTATAATAGATTTTAAAAAAGCCACACAATGTTATTATTCTTATGATAATTGGTTTTCATCTACTACGATAAACTGTGCCAATAGTGGGTCTGACATACAAGACCCATCCGTGACAGGTAATATGATTTTATATGTAAAGGCCGTATCAGTAAACGGAACAAGTAATACCAAATCAATATCTTTTAGATATGATAGTGCTAGTTACATTTATCAATGGGTAGAGAGAGCGGTGGTAGGAAGTAAGGTTTGGAGAGCATTTACATTATCTTTAAATGGCTTAAAGCTGGTTGCAATAGCCGGAAATAATTATATACATACATCAACCGACGGAGGTTCAAATTGGGCTACATCCACAACATTACTTGGTTCAAAAGGTTGGTATGATGTTACATCATCTTATGATGGTAATAATATAGCCGCGGTAACTTATGGAAATTATATTTATAAATCAACCGATGGTGGTTCAACTTGGGCTACAACAACTGTATCTCTAGGAACCAAAAACTGGCGCTCCATAACATCATCTTATGATAACGGTATATTATATGCTGCTGTAGACGGTGGTTACATTTATAAATCAACTGATGGTGGAACAACCTGGTCAACTTCAACTGCTGCTGGGTCAAGGTCTTGGCGTGCTCTAGCTGCTTCTGCGGATGGTGCCACGGTTTTTGCACAAGTTTATAATGGTCATATTTATAAATCAACTGACGGTGGTTCAACTTGGGCTACAACAACTACATCTTTAGGTACAAAACTTTGGTATGAGATGACTGTATCAGCAAATGGAAATATTGTATACGCAACAGTTGAAGGTTTGGGTAATATATATAAATCAACCGACGGAGGTTCAACATGGGGTACTTTGATGACTAATAATGTATGGGGGGATATAAAGACATCTTTAGACGGATCAAGAGTTGTAACTGCTAAGTATAGTGATTCGGCTGATTATGTTTATATATCAGAAGATTTTGGTAATACATGGTCAACACAACCTATTTTTAATACAACTAAGTATATACAATCAGTGGGTATATCTCCTGATGGAACTAAGTTTATTGTGGGTAATTCTAAAGCCTCAACAAACACAGCTGGTTATATATATACAACTTCAAAAAGTCCAGCTGATGTTAATGTTGATATTATAAAACCTTTTGCATCAAGTTCTGTTTCAATATGGAGTCCTATGGTCTCTTGGGGTGCCGCAACCGAATGTTATTATTCATATGATAATTTTGTGTCTACAAGTACAGCTAACTGTGCTTTAAATGGTTCTGATATATTGACTCCAGACTCTACGGGACAGGTGACTCTGTATATAAAAGGTAAGAACGCGATTAATGTAGATGTTGATAGTAGAACTTTCAATCTGCAAGCTTATTATTTCTGTGGTACAGCAGATCAATATTGGAATAATTTATCAAACTGGTATACAAGTAATAATTGTACTCTCAATATAGGGGCTTTACCTTCAACTTATGATATTGCAACTCTGGTTGGTGTTGTTTCTCCTATAATAGATTCTTCTGTTGCAACAATACCTTTTAAAATAATATCATCAACACTTAGTGGAGCAGCGAATAGTGTAGGTGTAATATTTAATGATAGTGTGGTCAACTATTCTAGAATAGTTGGTAATGCTAGATTTAATAATAGTTCACATAATGAAGGTATAATAACAGGTAATGCAGTTTTAAATACAGATTATTACGGCAGAACAGTTCCTGTAACAAATAATCTTCAAATAGGTGATTGGGGCTATTGGTCTGGTGATATACAGGGTATAGTTTATTCTTCTGATGGTGTTACACCAATATCTAAGTATACATTTGGATATGGTTCAGGTAACTTTGGTAAAATACATGGCGATGTTGATTTCAATAGTCAACTTATATTGGCTATGGGTACAATCACCGGTACAACCACTCTTATAGGAACAAATCAATTGATAACTTACTTTGCAGATAATCATTTAAACAATTTGGTTAAGGTATCAAATACAAGAGATACTTTATTTATAGAATCAAATGTTAACATAGAAGTTTCTGGCTTTTTAAAACTACAAGGTGCCGATCAAAATAACCTATTAACAATAAGATCCAATTCAACTGGTCAAAGTGTAAATCTAAATATAAGTAGCAATACAGATTTGAATTATTTGAGAATAAGAGATATACATAATTCTGGAAACGTAATAGATTTAAGCAGTAAGGTTGCTTTTGATGACGGAAATAACTCAGGTTTTGTTTTCCCTACAAATAGTTCTTCTGGCTCACGTGGTGGTATAACAGGATCGTATACACCCCCTGTACTGCCTCCATCTAGAGGTGGGGTTGATCCCAATGCTGGCAGCAATAACAATAATAATAACAATAATAACAATAATAATGTTGTTACAAACAGAAACAGTAATTCTGGTGGAAGTAGTCTACTAAAAGATTTTATAAAAAATATTAATCAATTAGATTTTAAGCCAATACAAAATTTTGATTTATTAAATAATGTAAATAATTTTGGTGCCACAGTTTTGCCGAATCCGTTGGCAAATATTAAACCTTTAGTTGATTTGAAATTGACTAAGCTTCCGATTAATTTTTTGAATAATCT
This sequence comes from uncultured Candidatus Saccharibacteria bacterium, assembly GCA_964610005.1. GTDB lineage: Bacteria > Patescibacteriota > Minisyncoccia > Phycocordibacterales > CAIZLB01 > CAIZLB01. The sequence goes on along the minus strand of CAZSTO010000019.1, from coordinate 2,721 downwards.
ATTTCAATTCGTTGTAGATTCAAATCAAAAAAATAATAAAGAATTATATTCAGGTGAATTGATATCTTATGTGTATAAACAAGGTATAGATGTAAATAAGGATCAAGATTTAGCTAAATTACAGCTTAGACCGGTGGTTTTGAGTGGTAATGTAGAGAAACCTAAGGACGTATTACAATTAAAAATAAATGGTAATGTTATAAATTCATACATATCTTATGATTCAGATATAAAGACTTTGGTACAAAAGGTAAGATTACCAATAAATCAAAATCTGAACATATCTACAAATTTAAAGGATAAGCAGGTTATAAGATACATGGATCAAAGATTAATAATGGATGAAGAGATAAATATACAGACACCTGACAAGAAGGGCTCATATAGAATAGATTCATCTTTTGCTATTCCTCTTGTGATGGATATATATGATCCAAGTGATTTGATTGTTGAGAATAAGGTCTCTTGGTGGGTAAAAGTAAAGAGTTGGTTTTATAATAAAATTTCTAAAATATTTTAATTTACTTTATATAAAATATAGTGTTATAATATATATAATATGAATAAATTTTTAAAGTTATTATCTGTATTAGTAATAATATGTGCTTTAGGTTGGGGCATATCTTCTATAGCTGAAGATGATATAGCATCTGCACATAACAACTTCTCTGTCGTTGGTATTATTTCTGATATAAGTGATGAAAATATAAGCGTAGAGCAAGCGCAAGGATCTGATCGTTCCAACAAAACATCTTATACTCTAAATATAAAAAATTTAGAAAAAATAGAAACTAATAAATATCAAGTGCTTAACCTAAGTGATATAAAGGTTGGGGATAAGATAATAGCTCAAGGTCTAACTAATGGTTCAACTTTCTTTATAAAAAGGATAATCTCTTTTGCGGATGTTGTTGTTAAAGATGATGTGTTTGCTACAACCACAGAAAATATTGTCTCAACATCTTCAGATTCAAATTTTCAATCTGGTGCGTCTGATAATGTAATGGCTTCAACTTCTGATAATAATGGAGATATATCAACTTCTATCATAGACCAGGCAACATCAACAACTACTCCAACTTCAACAGATACTGTTGATACATCAACTTCTTCGGTCTCTACGTCTACTGAAGTTGTCGATGTAAATGCAACATCAACTGAGACTTCAACAACTACAGATAGTATAGTAGACAAAGTTGTTGATGTTGTTCAAGAGGTTATTGAGACAGTGAAAGAAACTATTTCGGATATTGTAAATAATAATGATCAAGCTTCTACAACTTCAGATTCAATATAAATATATTAGATAAAAATGTTAATAAAAATATTTAAAAACTTCATAAGTGCAAAGATGATATTTTTTGTATTTTTATCATTACCTATTTTTGTTCATGCCGACACCCTCCTACCAGGCAACATCTCAACCTGTGGTGAACTTGCAGCTCCAGGAACATATACATTAACTCAAAATATATCAGGTGGATCAAATACTTGTTTAACAATATCATCTGACAATGTGATCATAAATGGTAATGGTCATACAATATCAGGAACAGGTGATGTAGCTATAGACGCTAGAGCTAGAACAGGTGGACCAACAGGTTCTCTTACAGAAGGTGCACATGCATACACTAACCTAGTATTAAATGATTTAAACATCTCAGGATATACAACAGGTTTAAACATATCAGGTAATGATGATTTATCCGGTACAGGTGTAAACGCTGGTTATGCAGGTGATGCGGGAGATGTGGCTATATATTATTCATACATAGGATCTATAACATCTAATGGTGGTCAAGCATCATCAAAATCATATGGAGGTATTGGTGGTAACATAGCATTCAATGACACAAACCTAAACATCTCATCATCAACTATATCTGCTTTGGGTGGGTTGGGAACAATCAACAGGAATACAGCCGGTGGCCTTGATCTTAATTATGTAGGAACTGTCAATAATACAAATCTGATACTCTCAGCCTTAGCTTATTTCAATGACAATATAACAGAGTACGGTACATACCCAGGAGGTACTTGGCCTATATATCCAGGAAATGTTTCAACTTGTGGAACTCTCTACGCAACCACAACCTCAACATTCACATTGACACAAGACCTTGTATCATCTAGCACGTGTTTTATTATTGCAGGTGATAATATTACTATTAATGGATCAGGTCACTCCCTAACTCTATTAGACGCTTCATCTACAGCTTTTGCTATAGATGCCAGAGGTTATTCTGATTTTGTTTTTGCATCAACTACGGTAGTTGGTTTTTCGAATTTTATAAATTCAGATAATTCTATAACAATAAGCGGGCATAATCTGGATATATCAAATAAACATATTGAAGCAAGTTCACTAGAAATTATTCACACCGGATTATTTAAATACAATGAATTTTCATTCAGTGATTTAACTAGTCTTATTATAAATGGATATAATTATGGTGCTTTAAGTGCAGATTCGGCACCAATTGATTCGGGTTCAATTTGGTTAGGACGTACAAATGCAGGTTCAAGAGCCTGGAGATCGGTCACTTCTTCAGATGACGGAACTAAACTTGCGGCGGTTGTAAGTGGTGGGTATATTTATATTTCTAATGATGGTGGTGCAACGTGGGTGGAAAAAACAAGTGCGGGATCAAAATCTTGGGTTTCAATCACTTCTTCAGATGACGGAACTAAACTTGCGGCGGTTGTAAGTGGTGGGTATAT
>CAZSTO010000018.1:0-13982 GCA_964610005.1 uncultured Candidatus Saccharibacteria bacterium | reverse complement strand
TTTGGTTTATTTTTATACTCCACACCCCAATGAGGATACACAATAATATAATCTAAACCTTTTTCCTTAAACTCTTTTATTTTATTGGAAACATTTACATCTCCTTTATATGAAAATTCATGCCAACCTATGAGACCAATACATATATCTTTAACACATGTGGTTGTTGCTATATTATCCAGAGTGTTTATAGGACTACCAAAATATTGAATATTATTATTTCTTAAATATTCTCTAGTTTGATTAAGTCCTGTTTGACCAAAATTATCAGTATGATTATTTGCTAAAGACACTATATCTATACCTGCCTTTTTTATGGCAGAAGCTGTTGTGGATGCAAATGTAAACTGAAATCCTGATATAGCCTTACCGTTATCCAATATAAGCTTTGACTTATAGTTAGTTATAGGTCCCTCTAAGTTTACGACAGTTAAATCGTGTTTTGCTATAGTTGTAGTGGCTGGACCGAACACATATTCATAGCCATTTTTACGAGCTGTAACACCTACCCCTCTATCAAACATCATATCTCCTAAAAACAAAACAGAAACATTCTCTGAGGCTTGTATAACCAGAGAGAATGTTAATAAATAAACAAGTATAAACTTTCTAAACATCTAGTGCTCTCGGTAGGAATCGAACCTACATTAACGGCTTAGAAGTCCGCAGTTCTATCCATTGAACTACAAGAGCGTAACAGTAATATATCACTGTTTTGAGCTTGTTGCAACAGTAGTTGTAGCGGTGGTTGTAGACTTGTCCTGAGGGGCCACCTTTAAATTCAATAGTCTGTTAAATTCATCCTCCTTTAACTTATATCTTTCTAAATTCTTACTTAGGTTATTTATATCCTTCATTAACTTATTATTTCTCTTTGTCTTTTCCAAGAAATCTGTAGAAGTAGCATTGGCTATTTGATTTTGAGCCTCAACCTTTAATTCATTGATTTGATTCTTGATATAAAACAGGTTGTATATACTATACGCAATAATCAATATTAACAACACAAAAACTAAAATCAATAATTGATACCAATGAGAATTTGGATCAAATTCTTTTTTAATTTTATGTAATGATAATTTATTATTTAATTTCATCTTTTTGATAAATTATTAATGTTATATTTGCAACATTCTTATTTGTTAAATAATCATATTTTACATCTACTTTTTCTATATAAGAAACTAAAGGTAGGTTATTTAAGAGATGTATAAAACCCTCTATTCTCTTCATATCCCCTGATACAGACAGATTTATTATCAAGTCTCTAGCTTTATATCTGGTAATCAAAGCATTTTCTCTTTTAGCAACTGAACTTACAGCTGATGAATCTATGCTTATTAGATCATTTTTTCTAGCATAATCCTCTATTTGATTTATAAGATTCAACAATTCTTTCCTATCATCGGCTAAAACATATTTTTGAATAAGCTTATATTCAGAAGAATCTTTTGATAAAACCTTCTTATACAGGTCAATAACCTTTTTATCCAATTCTAGTTGGGCCAATACAATATAATTATCTAAAACTTTTTCTCTATAATTTCTTATATTATTAGTTAATACATAAATCAAAAATACAAATAGGGTCAAGACTATTATTAGTATAATTATACTTATTTTTTTCTTGTTGAAATTATTCATATGTTAAATTCTGATTAAAAATAAAACTTTTACTTTGGCTAAACACAGAAAAAGGTAATTCCGCTCCTTTATATTTAGCATTATTCAACTTATCAACCAATATACTTGCTGTATTTTTACTATCTATGGTTGCAGATACAGCAATTTTTTTACTTAACATATCTACGCTTATATTATTCAACTTAACATTTGGTGTATCTTGATAAATGTTTTTAATATCTTCATATATCTGAACCACCCTATTAGTAGTAGAAGCTGATAATAAAGCTATGTCATTATCTATCTTTGTTGAAGATGCATTTTGATTTATAGCCTTAAAAGAATTTATCTCTGTTTGCAGGGTTGAAACACTTTCAGACACTATCTTCTGATCCACTTTCATAGTTAAATATGTGGGGAATAAAAATACCAAGAACATAATAAATAAAACAAACAATGAAATAGAGAATATATTAATCAATGAGGCATAATATTGATCGAGTATTTTTTCTTTTTGTTTTTTATTCATTAAGAAAAGCATATATTTATTTTAACTTAGGTAGGGCCAAACCGATAGCAGTTGCATATTGATATGAATCTAACTTGTTGATTGGTGGTATCTCTTTATTTAAATCAATAGCATTTATCCAAACATTTGGTTTGTCTATTTGTATTGCTAATTTATTTATCATCATATTTATAAAATCAGACTCTATTATGTTTGAGTGTGTAGATGAAATAATAATAGATTTAATTTTATCAAAACCATATTGTTTATTATTCTCTGTATATGATGTCCAATAAATAAGTATTCTATATATATCCTTTATTACCTCCTCTAATATCTCCTTCCTCTGCAAGTTTAATTCATCATCAAATAAGGTTTTACTGATAGTTGATGTGTATAACACCATACCAGCCGAAACAATAGATACTACTGTGTATTTTTTTTCTATAGCCACTATACAATATGAGTTGGTATCATCCTTACTAATCAATGATTTTGACAATACTTGATTTTGTACCAAAAATGATACTATTTGCATATTTGCCTTTTCAAAGGTCTTGATATAATCATCTATAACCCTCTCGGATACCACTGATACTGTTATCAACTTTTTATTATTGTCGACATCCTTAACTTTAACATAATCAAATACAGCCTCCTCTGGTTTCAGAGGAACATTTTCTTCTATTTTAAATTCTATTTGACTTCTTATAGATATATCATCATCACCTTCAACTTCTTGAGAATATATATATGCCAATTCTTCAGGTAAAGATACCTCTACGTATTTATATCTATTCTCTTTTTGTATTTTCTTTAATATATCTATCACTTCTTGATTGTCAGATATACCCAAACTTTTATCTATAGTATGTGGAATCTTCGCCGTACCATAACTTTTAACATAAGTTGTATTATCAACCTTTTCTAGAAAAATATATCTAATATGATCTGAACCGATATCAAAGCCAGCATGATCAAAACGCATCATTTTTGGGGCTGGAATTTGTTGTTTTATTTTTTCTAAAAATTTACTCATTTTGTTAAGATAATAATGTACCTGTTGGTAAATCTCTTGTTGTCTCAACTAAAGCTAAACCTTGTCCATCTTTACCCGCCAAAATCATAGCCTGACTTTCTATACCTAATATAGGCCTTGGTTCCAGATTTGTAACAAATATCTTTTTACTACCAACAAATGTTTCCAAATCCACATGACCCGCTATGCCTGAAACAACGGTTCTTGGCTTATCTTCAGCAAAATCAACTTCTAATTTTAATAATTTTTCTGAACCTTCTACTGGCTCGGCTTGCAGTATCTTACCCACCTTGAGTTCAACCTTTTTGAATTCGTCAAATGTAATCATATGAAATGATTATACTATATTTTTCTATTTGAATCGAGAAAATTTTGTAATATAACACTCGCCACTCTAGCATCATCATCTTTAGAATTTTCTCTAACACTCTTTGCGTTTTTAGAAAAATTTTTAGAGTTTTGTGTTTTTTGAAAATGAAATCTATTTTCTGAAGCTATTAAACTTGTAGTAAATCTTTCATCTATACGATGAATAGTGTATTTATTATCTTTATTTAAAATATTGATAAATTCTGTTACAAAAGACTCTATATTATTGTCTTTACCTGTAAAATCAACAGATTTACCGATAACTATATCCTTTATACCCTCTTTTTCACACAGATTATTTATATGATCAATTTCAAGACCATCATTTTTAATGATTTCACGAGGAAAGGCTATTTTACCGTCGTCGTCACTAACGGCTATACCGATCTTTTTTTGTCCATAGTCTACCCCTAGATATTTCATAGATAATCTGATAATATCATAAAGGTATATCGACGTATACAGTATGGAGGAGTGGCAGAGAGGTCGATTGCACCTGTCTTGAAAACAGGAGGGCCTTTACGGGTCCCGTGAGTTCGAATCTCACCTCCTCCGCACAGAGTATCTGTTATCGGCATGACCCGAGTACCTAAATATAGGTATGTAAGCTAAAATGAGCTAATATGAAAGAACGTGCGCAGAAAGCATTAAACGAGCTATATCAAAAATACAAAGACGAAGGGATTCTTTCCATGTATCTTTGGGGATCAATCTTAACAGATGATTTCAACCAATCTTCGAGTGATATTGATTCAATCGCGATTGTTGAAGATACTTTTCCGCTTGAAAAAGAACAGGAGATGATGGACTTTGTTCGGAACAACAATCCTGATATGAAAGAATTTTTCGTCAGAATTCTCTACATGAGAGAGCTGAATAGTGAAAATCCAAAAGCTCCTCTTGCTTCCGTCATAGACCCTCGGTTACTTTTGCTTGAAATGCCTAACTGGTATTATGTGGTTGGCAAGAACCTAACAAACCAAGACTTTACTCTCAAGCCCCCAAGTTTTGCAGAAGCAATCAAAATTCATCTAGCGCAAATAAAGGAAAAAGGGTGGGATGAAGTATCTCTCATCCCTCATGATAAACATATGTACTTTATCAAGACGCTTTGTCGAATCATCGATCTCCTTCAAAAAGAGAGAGGAGAGCGGTCTCTCTTTTCATACAGTAAAATAGCAAGAGTGGCAGGTGTAAGTGGTAGTGACTTGGAAAAAGAAACCGTTGTGGCGATACTCGAGGTTAAGAGGAATAATTGGGATTACCAGACTTTCCTCACGAACGAACATATCTTTCAAAGGTTTCTTGATTCACTCAAGACATAAGAAAATTTAGACTGACCCACATACCTCAAAACGGTCGGCTGAAACATGCTAAAATACCCTTACAGTGTTTCACCACTCCAGTACCTAACCCACATGGCCCGCCAGGAAAACTAAGCACACCCTTTGGTGTGTTTTTGTTTTAATTACATAGGTGTATAATAAACCCCATGAACTGGACCATATATGCCATATTCTCCGCAATATTCGCAGCACTTGTTGCGATCTTCGGTAAAATGGGTTTAAAAAATATTGACTCAACTTTAGCGACAACAATACGCTCTGTTGTCATGGCTGTATTTTTGATAATCACCGCCTTCTCATTGGGTAAATTTAATTTTCTAAATACTATAGATAATAAAGCAATATTATTTATAATACTCTCAGGTATATCCGGAGCATTATCTTGGTTATTTTATTTCCTGGCAATAAAACTTGGTCCCGTGACAGCTGTAGCTGCTATAGATAGAACAAGTATAGTGTTTGTTTTTGTTTTATCAGTATTATTTTTAAGTGAATCATTAACGGTGTTAAAAAGTATAGGTGCTATTGCAATAGTTGTTGGAGCTATATTGATGGCGATGTAATCACCTATCCAAAACAAACACATTAACTCCAGAAACTTTTTGTTTCAATTTTTCAGACAACGCTTTGCCTTCTTCGCTAAATATCCATCCAAAAAAATTATTTATTTGATATTTACCAATAAAATATTTAATCTGCTCTTCAAATAAAAAAGTTGCCAATCCTTTACCTCTATATTCTGGCACCGTTACCGCAACCATAAAATACAAACATTCAAAACTTGGATTATCTTTTGAATATTCAGACAACTCAGCTTCTGTTATTTCCTTATTTAGAAATTTATCCATATTTTCCTTAGATGTAGGTAAAACTATAGTCCATGCTATATTTCTATCGCCCTCTTTTACTGATAAATAACAATATTTATCTATATTAGATATACCTAAACAATTTTCCACTGAGGCTTTAGATTGTGTATTATCTTCCTCAGTTTCAAAAATCTGCTCACCTATAGCAGTCATCTCTTCAAAATCTTTTATATCAGGAAAGTGAATTTTATATATATATATTAATTACGTATATACACCTCCCCTCTCTTATAATTCTCCACCACTTTCTCACTTGGCTTAAACAATGGAGTTGGCAAATTATCCAAATCAAACCATTCCCATCTTGTAATCTCATCAGGTTCCATAACCTGTGCTTCACCTTCAAATTTTTCACACAATAAACCAACAGTAACAAAATGTGCAGTTGGAACTATATCGTTATTTAATGCAATCACTTTCAAATCTTCTAGTCTTACATCTATACCGGTCTCTTCTTTAACTTCTCTCTTCGCACCTTGTTCAAAACTCTCACCAAAATCAAGTTTGCCTCCCGGCATAGTCCAGGTCCCTTCACCATTCATTAAACTACTAGCTTTTTCAGGGTCAATATGTCTTTGACCTAATAATACCTTATTATTTCTTAATATCATTACCCCAAACCCTATTCCCATTTTTTTAGTATTTTCCATAAATATATTTTATCATTTTTTCTGTAATAAAACTCCCTAACCCTACGTATATATAGTTAAGTGCAAAATAATAATATAAAATTTAACATGAAAAATAATAAGATTATATCTGGTTTATTAATATCAACTTTTATTGTTGCTGTCATACCAACAATATCAAGTGCTGATAACCGAGGTGCTATGATGCAAGGACCAAGAAGAGATGATGATTATAGAAACAGTACATCAACTAGAATGATGCAACCGAGAAATCATTCAACTTCTACAAGACCAATGATGCAAAACATGATGGGTATAGGTGGTGTTGTATCAAGTATTTCATCAAGTACATTTACAATAGACAATATTGGTAGAAACAATGCTACCACTACATATACTGTAAATACAGATGCAAGTACGACATATAGAAATGGTACATCTACTACAACATTCTCATCATTAAAATTAGGTCAACATGTTATGGTTGCAGGAGAATTATCAACTACAACTAAGTCTATAAGTGCTAAGAGTGTAACGATAATAGATCCAAACCTAAGAAACAGAGATGTTGATAGAAGAATGATGAATGCATCTTCAACAAATCCAAATGCGAACGGTATGTTCCATAAGATGTTGAATTGGTTTAGACACACATTCAGATAACAACAAACAAAAAACCTATCACCAGCTGATAGGTTTTTTGTTTTACTCCCTTATCTTCACCGAAAAATCATCATTGCCTTTATACATCTCCCCCTTCTTATTAACGTTAAATTTTTCCCTTATTTTATCATAAGGTAAATCCGTATCTATAAGCCCCAAGCTATAGGCTAATTCATCCGAATCTGCAGGAAACATTATTCTCTTATCATACCAAGGTATTTTATGAGGGCTTATATCATTTACATGCTTAACTATATTTGTGGTGCAAGTATTTGTGATTGTATTGTAAAATTCTGGTTTATTATATAGTTTATTTACTCTATCTATTATACTCATAAATAATTCTTTATTTTTCTCTTTTGAAATCTTTATAGGATAAATAAACACTTGATCTTTTCTATGATTAATACGAAGATCAACAACATCTTTTTCATCAGCTAAAACATACATAAGTTCATATTTATTAAATAATCCTCTTATAGGATGAAAAGACTCGCCTTTCTCTTTTCTTATCTCAACAGACACAGATAAGAAAATATTATTCTCAAATTCAAAACTCAAAAAAGTGTGAGCTGATCCAGCTATACCAGAAAAAGGTTCAACTATATACCAAACTCTTTTTAATTTATTTAAATCATAATCTTTATCATAATAATGTTCTGTATATGATGTTGTTGATGCATATCTAAAATCTCTGATGTTTTTTATGGAAACAATATCACCTTTCACTATTACTGTTGGTAAAACTTTTTGATCATTATTCCAATCTCTGTTATTTGAAGGTTTTATAAATGAATATATGGAAAATATAAAAATTAGAAGTAATATTATAAGTATTACTAATATTTTTAATATAAATAAAAGTGTCTTTTTTATCATGAATAATATTTTATCATAGTAGTTTACAAAACCATACCTTTATGGTATTTTCAAGAAGTTAAACCCTCACCCTAACCTGTCATGGAAATCAATTCAACAGATATTAAAAACGGGCTTTGTGTATTGACACTAACCCCGGAAAACGATAAAGAGCAAGAACAGCTCAGGGAGATTATCGAAACCAAATTCAGAGGATTGGGATCCAACGCAGCATTTTCCACCGATGGATCTCTACTCTGCGTCAACTGCTTACAATTCATCGTTGTGGCCAACAGTGGATTCGAACAACTCCTCGAGGAAGCAAAATCTTTCAAACCAACACCGGCCCACACACTCACTCGTCGAAAAGCTTAGCAACGACACAATAACATCTCCACCCAGCCGTGAAAGCGGCTGGGGTGTTTTTTATGATAAGATTATAATCATGAAAGAATCTTTGGTAATTGCAGCTGTAATAATGGCGATAATAGGTAATATCCCTTATCTGATAGATATAATCAAAAAGAAAATCAAACCTCATCCTTATACCTGGTTTATATGGAGTATAGTTTCAGCAGTCACATTTTTTGGGGCTTTAGTAAAAGGTGGTGGTATTGGCGTTATACCAACCGCCACAGCCGAAATATTTACAATAATAATATTCTTATTCTCATTACAATATGGCTTTAAGCATGTTAGAAAAATCGATCATTATTTTTTAGCCTTGGCATTATTGGGTTTAATACCTTGGATATTAACTAAAGATCCAACTATATCAGTCATCACTGTCGTGAGTATAGATTTTATAGCATTCATACCGACACTGATCAAAACATACAAAGATCCAAAAAGTGAAAAATCTATACTATATGAAATGAATGTAACAAGACACATATTAACTTTATTGACCTTACAAACTCATAATATAGCCACATCATTACATTCAATAGTAATGATATTATTAAACTCTCTAATGAGTATTTTTATAAATAGAAAATCTACCCCCTCCCTGCCAAATACCCAGTAGTCCAACATATTTGTAAACTATATCCACCTGAAGGTCTATCAATATTCAAAAGATCACCGACTATATAAAGATTCTTAATAATCTTAGATTGCATATTCTTAAAATCAATCTCTTTAAGATCTACCCCACCATCTGCTATAATCGCATCATTTTCATCAAGTAAACCATTTATATTTATTTTCAGATTTTTAATATTTTCTATAAGAGAAATTCTCATATCTTTTGTTATACTATTTCCATTCAAATCTTTCTCTATTTTTGAATTATCCAAAATAATATTAACAAGATTTTTATTCAAGACATCAGATAAAATATTTACAACCTTTTTTCTGGGATTATTTTGCAGGATTTCATTTAAAAACTTATTAAGATTTCCATGATCATATTGATTCATAAGGTCTATACCTATATATACTTTTTCTTTTTTATCTAAGAGATCGCTGATTTGTTTACTCATGTTTAATATAGTTGGACCAGAAACTCCAAAATGAGTAAATAATATTTTACCTTTTTTAGAATCTATCTTTTTATCTCCAGCATATAAGTTTATCTTTATACCTTGTAAAGTTAAACCTTGTATATCTTTTATCCATTTATCATATGAACGAAGCGGTACTAGAGAAGGTTTTGGTGTGTGAATCTTATGTCCCATCTTTTCAAGCCATATATATGCATCCCCTGTTGACCCAGTCTCAGGATGAGAAGTTCCACCGGTCGCTAATATGTAACGTCTGGCTTTATATATTTCTTTTTGAGTTTTAACACCCTCTATTTTTCCATTAGAAAATAATATATCCTGAACCGGAGTATTACTTAATATTTCTAAATTTTTATTTTTCTTTATATCGTTTAACAAAACATTAAAAACACTTTTTGCAGAATCAGATACAGGAAATACACGACCATACTCTTCGACTTTAGTTGGCATATTCCTATCATTGAAATATTTTAAAGAATCCTCAACTCCGTATTGAGTAAAAGCAGAATATAAAAACGGTTCAGCCTTTTTATAATTTTTCAAAAGTTTTCTTAAATCAAATTCAGCATTAGTCACATTACATCTTCCTCCTCCTGTTATCAGAAGTTTTTTTCCGAGATTTTCATTTTTCTCTATAAGTAGAACTTTATTTCCACGATCAATAGAGGCAGCGGCCATCATGCCAGCCGCCCCACCACCTATTATAATCACATCATATATCTTATTATTCATTTATTTTATCTTTCTTCATCCAAAAGAATCCGAATATCCCTATTATAACTATAAATATGATTAAGCCAATATTTAGCAAAACTTTATTTCTCTCACCAAAAGGTATAGTTTGGGCTGGATTATATTTTGGATTTTTAACAACTTCATCATAATCAACTATTTTTGGAGTAACATCTTCGAAATAATTTATAATGTTTCTTATATCATACACCGGTGCCAACTCTGTATTATTGCCAACAACCACCTTAATATCTTCAGGTTTTATATTTTCTAGCTTAAACAATAAACCATTATTTTGTAATTTTATTTTGGAATATTTTTTAAGATTTAAAGGTTTATCATTATTATCTTGAATAATAACTTTTATTTTCTTATATGTAGAGATATTTGTTTTTATAGATGTTTTCTCCCCTTTGTAAATAGGAGAATCTATACGATAGATATTTCCATTACCTATATCTAACCAATTTATATCATCATTTGACCCCTGAATGACAACATTTCTATTAAAATTTGTATCTGATGAATCTATATTAATAGTTATTTCTTCTATATTTATTCCCCCATCAAAAATATATGATGATCTATTATTCTCATTTTTATTATCCAATAATTTTATATCTTGAAACACCTCAGTACTATCAAATTGAAAATTTCCGGACAGATAATCTTTAACCTTCACACCCAAATCTTTCTCTTCATCTTTTTGATATTGTATTTCAACTTTATTTATATTTACCCTGTTGTTTACTTTTATATCTTTTGAAAATTCATCATCATCGGTTAATTCAAATTTTATATATCTAGAAGATATATCATTCAAATCTATATATGTTTTTTCTACAGAAAAATTATCTTTATCTGTGTAATTATATATAACACTCTTTTGTTCCAACTCTTTCCAAGCTGTTGAACCTGATCTTATAGATACATCAGATATATACACTTTAACAATCTTTCTAAAATTTATATCTTTTATATCATGTGCGAAAATCACTTTATTATAAAGCAAACCTTCTCTGCCGGTATCTATTACAACAATTTTCTTACCGCCCCCACTTAAACTATTTTCCAAAATCTTAGCCTGAAATTTTTCTTGACTTACGGTCTGAGTGTTTTGATTTGATTTTACGATTATATAAGGTATTTCATTATTATCTTTATCTATAATCCTTATATCAGACAAATCATTTTTCTTTGACCTATCCAATATATCTTTTTTTATAGGCAATATGTATAAACCATTATTATCACTTGATTCTGATGATTTTATTTGAGACATACTTGACCATTCTTTTATATCAACAACTTTTGCCTGTATATTCATAGAGAAAGTTAATAATATAAGCAATATCAAAGTCTTAGCGATATCTATCTTTTTATTTTTAGAAATATATAAGTAAGAGACTATTAATAATGCTATACCAAATCCAACAAAAGTAATAATCCTGTATACTGGACCAAGTTCCCATGTTAAGCCTATCAAAAGAGCTGTTGTTATAATAAGTGTTATTATACCCATGTTTCTCACTACCCTATTCTTTCTTATCAAGCCAATTAAGAAATATATAATGGTCATTATAATAAATAGTATTAGCTGCATAAACGTAGTCTCCCTATCTATATTTTGTATTTCATCATATTTATGAGCAAAATTATTTGATACATCTAATTTGAAATTCATTTCATCTTGTTGATTTATTCTTGTGTATTCTTTTTGATTCCTATAGCTACCAAATTCTTGTATTTCAAATGAAGTCAAACCTATAAATAACACCTGACCAATTATTATCAAAACAAATGATATTTTATGTATATCCTTTTTAAATAATTCATCAATAGAGTCAGAAACTGATCCATACCATATATATGCAACAAGATTTATTAACAAGAATACAGCAAACCAAACAATATAGCCTTGATTTATAAACATCAATCCGTTATCCATAACAGTCTTATAGTCACCTACAATTATCATATGCATGATACCAGCCACGACAGCAGAAAACCCTAAAATATACATTAAAGATTTATCTTTAAAATCTCTTAACACTGTCATGAATGACAATACAACTCCTTCAAGGAACCATATCATGGTAACAAGAGGACCATCAAATTGTAATGAAACTGATGCTGACAATAACAATACACCGACAACAAAGTGAGTTAAGTCTATTATATTATTTTGTTTATCTTTAACAGATCGCAACATAGCATAAATAGCGAGATGGAAAACACCTAATATAGCTACTATATAGCCCACATAATCAAACCAAAATGTTTTCACAATCAATTGATACAATAAAGTTGTATATACCAAAGTATTTATAACAGTTAAAAACACAGTACTGTCTACTAATTCAAATACTTTTTCTCTGGCATTTTTAAAATCTTGTATTAAAAATACTATTAGATATTGCAAACCGTAAAGAGTTGCAAATATAAATAATATATTTTTATTGAATTCATTTACATAGAAAATGGATGAGAAAATAATCCATGTTGAGACAAATCCAATAAGCACATCTTTGATCCAAGTCTTATACAAAGATACAAATAATATAGCTATATTTAATATAAATAAATATAATAATACGCTTATATATGTATCTTTATTTACACCTATATCAGCAAGCAATGAAAATGTTGTTAAATAGGCGCCACCAACACCAACAGTAAAAGGTATAAAATCATTTTCTTTAAATGAAATAATTGTTGAGATTATAAGTACTATAGAAATCAAAGTTAAAGTTACCGGCAAAGAAACTATATGGAACAATATATAACCAACAAATGCTGTTATATACATTATTATAAATGCTCCTCCACGAAGAAGATTTGTATAATGCTTATTTTGACTACGTAGATACTCGGCAATACCTAATAATATTACTCCTAGAGATAACCCTGAGACGTATTTGAATACTGGACCGATTAATCCTTGACTATCTATATACTTTAAGAAAAATATTATTCCTAATACTAATATAGTTATACCGAAACGTGCCAGGTTTTTTGCAAATGTATCCTGATGAGATACAGCAATCTCAGGTTTTTTATACTCTGTAAATTGAGATTGTTCTATCACGGGTTCAACTGTGGGTTTAATCTCAGATACCCCAACAGGAGCACTCTCTTTAATAAAATTACCTTTTAATTTTTCTTCTAAGATATTTATTCTAGAATTTATTTGTGCTAGATAAAAAATAATACCTATCACTACAATTATGATTAGAAACATAGTATAATAATATCATGAGTAAATTACCAATGATATGGGAAGAGTACAACTATATGTATTTTGCTAAGGACAAAGATTGGAAATGGTCTGTTGGTATAATTTCTGTAACAATAGCCCTAATATCTTTCATGTTCAGTAATTTAACTTTTGGTATTTTGGTTATTGTATCTACATTGGTATTACTATTACATGCATTTAAAGAGCCGAGAATATTACGTTTTGAGATAAACACAACAGGGGTTCGTATAAATCAAAAAACATGGAATTTCTCAGAATTAAGATCATTTTGGATAGAAGATAATAGAGAAAACCATATCAGTTCTCGTATATTATTTAGTAAAACCGGTGATTTATATGATCCTTTGTTAATATTGACCCTACCTATAGAAGTTACAGGAAAAGACATACACAGTATACATGAGGAATTGGTGAAAATATTGCCAGAAGAAAGAATGAAAGAGTCTATTTTCCATACTATATTAGAATATCTTGGTTTTTAAGCTATTTTGTTGTATAGTGTTTAGCATGCTCCTGTCGTTCAATGGATAGGACAAGAGTTTGCGGAACTCTAAATCTAGGTTCGATTCCTAGCGGGAGCAC
>CAZSTO010000017.1:0-14011 GCA_964610005.1 uncultured Candidatus Saccharibacteria bacterium | reverse complement strand
TTAATAAAAAAAGTTAAAATTATTACTGCAATAGCTTTATCATGATTGAACAAAATATCTAATATAAAAATCAATGCATTATACATTGGTTTATAAAATAATGTTTAGAACATATATAAATTATAGTTTATTTTTTATTTATTATCTTTAATAAATCATTTTTAAAGGATTCTACAATATTTTCAAATGACTCTTGAATAATACCATTTTCTAGAAAGAAAATAACCTGTTTATTAGGAAAAATGTCTGAAATTAAGTCTTTTTTTGCTTTATAAAAACCGTGTCTCGCTATTCTTTTAGCTCTATTTCTTAAAACAGCTGTTTTAAAAACCTTCTTTTTGGCCACAAAATAAACAAAAAAACCAGACTTTTCTTTCTGATTTATTGTTTTTATTGAGTATAACATAACTTAAAATCCTTATTTTATAAGGTTTTATTGAATTATTTAACTTTTTTTACAACTTTTGATAGATCTTTTCTACCTTTTCTTCTTCTAGCTTGTAAAACTTTCTTTCCACCATGTGTTTTTGTTCTAGATAGAAAACCGTGCTTTTTTGCTCTTTTTCTTTTTTTAGGTTGATATGTTACTGACATAATATAAACAATATACATTATTTTATAAAAAAAACAAGGTAAAAAAAGTTATCCACAGGTATATAATTTATCCACATGGAAGCTTATAACAATATTTGGAAAAAAACATTAGAGGAGATAAAAACCTTTGTTACACCATCTGGTTATAATACTTGGCTAAAAAACACCAAAGTTGACTCATTTGAAGACGGTGTTTTTAAGGTTTTGGTTCAAAATTCATTTGCTGTAGACTGGATTAAGAGTAAATGTTATACAAAAATATTGAATAGTTTAAGAAAAAACAATGAACATATAAAAAATGTTGAGTTTGTTATATCACCATCTGTTCCAAAAATAGAAAAAGTATTAAAAAACGAAGAAAAAGAAGGGGATAATAAGAAAGATGATAATAAAAAGAATGAATTACCTATAAAAGATAATTATATAGATTTAAACGATAATTTAAACCCTAAATACATATTTGATACCTTTGTTGTTGGTTCTTTTAACGAGTTAGCTTATGCCTCAGCACAAGCTATTATAAAAAAGCCTGGTTTTTACAATCCCTTATTCTTTTATGGTAGCACAGGTGTCGGAAAAACCCACCTTATGCAGGCTGTAGGTAATTATTATAAAAATATCCTTAATAAGAAAGTCTTTTATGTAACAAGTGAGAGATTTACAACAGATTATATTTCATCATTACAAAACAATAAAACCAATGTTTTTAAGGAAAAATATAAAAAATACGATCTTTTAATAATGGACGATATACAGTTTTTATCAAACAAAGAGAGAACACAGGAGGAATTATTCCATTTATTTAATCATCTTTATGATAATCAAAGACAAATTATTTTTTCATCAGATCAACATCCAAATTATCTACAAAATCTAGAAAGTCGTTTAAAATCAAGGTTTTCTCAAGGTATGATTATAGATATACCTAGAATAGATGTTGAATCAAAAATAGCTATAATAAGGTCAAAACTAGAACAAAGTGATACAAAACTGGATCAAGAGACTATACAATATTTAGCAGAAGGATTAGATGGTAGTATAAGAGAAATAGAGGGAATAATAAACAATATATCAATACAATCTCAAATAAGAGGTAGAATGCTTTCTTTGGATGAAGTTAAAAATCTGACTAAAAACATAGTAAAAACAGCTGAAAATACCTCTTTTAAAGATATAATTAAAGCAGTTTCATCTTTTTATAAAACAGATGAAAAACTATTAATAGAAAAAAACAGAAAACAAGAGATTGTTAAACCTAGACAGGTTTTGATGTATATTTTAAGAGAATATTTCAATTATTCATTATCAAATATAGGTCAAAAACTAGGGGGTAGGGATCATACAACAGTCATGCACGCCTGTGAAAAGATAAAGGATGAACTTTCCTCAAACCAGACATTGTTTGATGAAATAAGTCAAATAAAATCAATGTTAAGAATGTAATAATTGTGTATAAATAAGTGGATATCAAGTGTATAATATATGTATAAATATGTTGATATGTATTGTATATCTTTGTATAAATACTGTATAAAATGTTAATTAATATAGATATATCCACATATATAAAGTTATACACCTTATTTATCCACATATATCCACAATATTATCCACATGATCTATAAACAATAAAACCTTATTTTATATACATATAATACAGTTATCAAGATATCCACAGACATAATAGTATGTATTGTGTATAATTAAATAAAAAAAAGAAAAAATGCAGATAGAAACAATAAACGAATTATTAATAGATGTAATAGGTAAGGCTTCTAAGATAACAATTAAGAATCCTAATCAACCTATTTTAGAAAATATTCTTTTAGAAGTTGTTGATTCATCTAATCTTAAGATAACAAGTTATAATCTAGATATATTTTATACTCAAGAGGTTTTTATTAAAACATTATCAGAAGGAAAAATAAAAAAAATATGTATAAACCCTAATATTATTTTAAGTTATTTAAACCTATTTGATAAAAACGAAAATGTTATCTTAGATTTTAATGAAAATTCTCTTAAAATAAAGGTTAAAAATCAAGAATCTAATATACAAGCCGTTTCAGCCTCAAACTACCCAAATTTGACCAATTTTAACGTAAATAATGATAATAATTTGGTTATTAACTCAGATATTTTAATAGATGGTATACAATCAGTTTCTTTTGCTGCCGCTTTATCTAGTATAAAACCAGAATTATCTTGTGTTCTTATGTCTTATGATAACGAAACTATATATTTTGTTGCAACAGATGGATTCAGATTAGTTGAAAAAAAGAAAAATATAAATAAAGATGATATTAAAAACATTGAAGATTTTAAACAAATACTTATATCAGCTAAAATATTAAATGATTTATTAAAAGTTATATATTCAAACATATCAATATCAATTTTTCTTGAAAAAGGTCTATTTTGTGTAAAAACATCTGACAGTTTATTGTGTGTTAGAACTGTTTCAGGTTTATATCCTAATTATAAAGCGATAATACCAACCCAATTTGTTACTGAAATAGAAGTTGAAACAGATGATGTTGTTAATGCTTTAAAAGCATCTAATATTTTTTCTGATGATTTTAACTATGTTAAAGTTGATATAAAAGATAATGATATAGAATTTTATTCTAAAAACAATAAAATAGGTGAGACTTTTTCAACAAAAAATATAATTAAAAAAGGTGAAAATATAACACAAAACTATAATCATAGATATTTATCAGATTTCCTAAATAAAATAAAATCAGATAAGGTTAATATAGGTATTAGTGGAAAAACAACACCTACTGTTATTAAACCTAAGAATGATAATAGTTATGTTTATATGGTTATGCCTATGAATAAATAGTTATTTATATGAAGAATATAAAAGATTTATCAAACATATTAGATATTAAAAATCAAAAAAAAGATTTTGATAAATTGATTGATAATATATTAAATATTATTAAAAATAATACTAGTATAGATATTTATAGCAATGAGATATTTTTAAATAAAAATAAAATAAAAATAAAAACAAACTCTAATAAAAAGTTTGTTTTATTTCTAAATCTTAATAAACTAAATCAATCTTTAAAATCTTTAAACAAAGATATTATTCTTGAACTGTAAAGTATGATGTGGATATTCTTGTTGTTCCATCGTTTCTATATTCAACAACCTTTAATTCGTTTTCTGGTTCTATGTTTGATAATAAACCAATATTAACAGTGTAATTATAAGGAGGATTACCTAAACTAACTATTTTATTATTATTAATAATATAATCAATTTTACTTGTTTTTTCATCATAACCAGAAACTGTTACAGATAAGTTATCTTTTTTGTTTAATGTTTTACTTGATAAACTTATAGACAATCCAGAATTATTATTACCACTACTAAAAGTTTGACTGTCATTATATATAGAATTTTCAAAATTATAAAACAACGGATCTTTTGCTGGGTTGGATGGTTGTGCACCTGATACATCATCTCTATCTATCCAATACAATTCACTGTGTGCGACACCGTCTGCTGTTTTATAAAATCCTTTAAAAAATGGTTTAACATCTTCTGTTATCTCATCTGGTTTTATAAAATCTTCTTTATTAACTTTTGTTAATATAAAATCCATATATTGTTTCCACATAGGTGAGACTATCAAAGCAGAAGCTATTTGTGACATGGGTTTATTATTGTTATTACCCATCCAAGCACCCATAACTACTGTTGGTGTGTATCCTATAGTCCAGGCATCGCGTGAGTTGTTTGTTGTTCCTGTTTTTAATGCAACAATATCATCTTTAAAATAATTTTTAACAAAAATAGAATTTCTTGCCGCTGGATCTGATAGAATATCGTTCATCATACGTGCAACTTGTTCATTTAATACTTTTTTAGGTGATGATTCATATTCTTCCAAAATTTTTCCATTCTCATCTTCTATTTTTAATATACCTGTGACATTGTTTCTTACTCCATCATTAGCAAAGACACCATAAGCACTTGTCATATCAAGAAGGGAAACATCAGCTGAACCTAAAGCTAGAGATAGACCATATTTTGATGCGTCTTCTAGGTTTGAGACACCCATTATTTTTGCTAGATTTATAACAGGTTGTATTCCTACTAAATATATAGCTTTTACAGCAGGTATGTTTCTTGAGGCACCAAGCGCATATCTTATTGTTATAGGACCTTTATACCCCCCTTCATAGTTTTGGGGTTTATAGCATACAGCTTCTGGATATTTTGGTGTTCCTGATGGTGTACATTCTGAAGAAAATTCTGTGGGTGTATCGAAAAGTATTGTTTGAGGTAAAAAACCTTTATTAAAAGCCTCGGCATACACAAAAGGTTTAAAAGATGAACCGGGTTGTCTATAAGCGGTTGCAACATTAAAGTTACCATCTATGTCTGTATCAAAATAGTCTCTAGAGCCTATCATTGCCAATATTTGACCTGTTTTAGGGTCTATAGCAACCATTGCACCATTCTCTGCATTAAATCGCTTCTGATTCGATTTTATGTATTCTGAGGCTATTTCCTCACCTTTCTTTTGTATATCATAATCTATTGTACTTATAACCTTAAAACCACCTTCTGATAGTTTTTCTAGACCATATTTCTTTTCAAGTTGATCTTTTATATACATCACAAAATGAGGTGCTTTTATTGAACCCAGGTTTCTTGGTTGAAATACTATATTTTCGTTTTTGGCTTGATTATATTGATCCTCATTGATCATTTTCAACCTAAGCATGTTTGCTAATACAAGATTTTTTCTTTCCAACAAAGCTTCTTTTTTTCCACTATATGGATTATATCTAGAGGGTGCTTGTGGTAAAGATGCTATAACAGCAGCTTCAGCTAAAGTAACATCAGAAGCTTTTTTATCAAAAAATAATTGTGTTGCTTCTTCAACCCCATATATATTTCCACCATAAGGTGAGTTGTTTAAATATAATGTAAGAATTTCGTTCTTTGTTAAATTTCTTTCCAATTTAAGGGCAAGAAAAATTTCTTTTATTTTTCTTGTTATTTTTTTATCAGTTGTTAATAATGAATTTTTAACAACTTGTTGTGTTATTGTTGAACCACCTTGACTATAACCCCTATCAAGAACGTTTGCTAAAACAGCTCTTAAAAGAGATTTTATTTTTATACCATCATGATTATAAAAATCATTATCTTCTATGGCTATTGTAGCATTTACTATATAAGGAGAAATCTGATCCAAAGGTACAACAGATCTTCTTACTTTTTGACTTAAATCATATAATAATATATTACCTGTTCTATCATATATCTTTGCAGATTGACCTAAAAGTTTATCATCAAACATATTTATATCCGGTGTTTTTAAGGTTGAAAACCATATCATAAACACACCAGCAGATAACATAAATACAGATAATAAAACAATAAAACTTTTATAAATAAAATCTTCTGTTTTTGTGTAACCTTTTTTTCTTTTCCTTAAAAACCTAATTATATAAGTTATAGTATTAATCAAAAAATCCTCAAGTTTATAAACTAGTTTTTTTACTTTCTTTAACATGTATATATAGTAACATTTATTCTTCTTGATAAAAATAACTATCAAAATCTTCTATATCGTCTTCCTCAGAGTTATTTTTTTTATTCTTTTTCTTGTTATAACCAAGTAAAAACTCTTCGTCTTCTAGTAGTTCTTCATCATCCTCTGTTATAACAGTTATCGTTTCTTCTGTTGTTATAAGTAAATCATCGTCACCTAAATCTATACCCAAATCACCTAAAGATAAAACATCCTGCAACTCGTCTTCGTTATTGTTTACTACTGGTTGTTGTGTATTTAGATCTTTTTTCTTTGGCATGATTTTAATATTTAATCATAATCTTTTCTCTAATGCAAAGTGTGTTAATCCACAGGCTATGGCATCATACTCATCATCTATTTTTTTGCTTGAATTCTTTAATTCAGGTAATAAAATCAATAACATTTTCTGAACCGCTGTTTTATCGCTTTTACCAGAACCTGTTATAGCAGATTTTATTTGGAGAGGGGTGTATTCAAAAACATTCATTTGATTGATTTTTGATATATATAATAAAACACCTCTAACTTCAGAAACCCTAAATGCAGTTTTTTGATTTGTTGTCATGAAAAGATTTTCTATAGCCAAATCTGTTGGTTTATATTTTTTTATTATTGATTCTATGTGTTTACCTATATTTAATAATCTTTCCTCAAAAACTAATTCTTTTGATGTTTTAAAACATTCTGAATAAACAATTTTTGTATTTTTGTTTGATAAACTATAATCTTTTTCTAAAATACATATACCCAACCTTTCAAAACCAGGATCAATAGATAGAATTATTTTTTTGTTGTTTTTAATCATTTTTTGTATAAGCAATATTTAAATGATCATAAGCTGATTTTGTTACAACACGACCACGGGGTGTTCTGTCTAAAAACCCTAATTGTATTAAATATGGTTCATTGAAATCTTCTATGGTTGCTTCATCTTCTGATAAAGAGGCCGCTATGGTTGAAAGACCAACAGGGCCACCGTTGTATTTGTGTATTATAATCTCCAAAAGATCTATATCTGATTTGTTTAAACCAACACTGTCTGTTCCTATCATATTTAAAGCTTCTATAACTATATCTTCATCTAAATCTTTTTCATAAACTTGAGCTAAATCACGACACCTTTTTAATAAATAGTTTGCTGTTCTTGGGGTTTTTCTACTTCTGTCTGCTATGTATTTTGCTGCATTTTTTTCAAGTTTTATATTTAAAATATTTGCAGATCTTTCCACTATAGATTGTATTTCTTTATTATTATAAAATTCTAATTTAAAAACCCCACCCGAAAAACGAGATCTAAGAGGTGATGATATCATTGCAACTCTTGTTGTTGCTGCTATTAATGTAAAAGGCGGTAATTCTAATTGTATTGTTCTTGCAGCGGGTCCTTTTCCAACTATTATATCCATTTGTCCTGATTCCATGGCAGGGTAGAGTATCTCCTCAACAGCTTTGTTTAATCTATGTATCTCATCTATAAACAAAATATCTCCCGGCGAAAGGTTTGTTAATATAGAAGCAAGATCACCAACCCTTTCTATTGCTGGACCAGATGTAACTTTCATCTGAACACCTAATTCTTTTGCTATAAGATAAGCTAAAGTTGTCTTACCTAAACCTGGTGAACCATAAAAAAGTATATGTTCTGGTGCGTGATTTCTACCTTTTGCAGCTTGAAGAAGTATTTTTAAATTATTCTTTATGTTTTCTTGCCCTATATATTCATCAAAAGAAGAAGGTCGGAGTGTTTGGTCCAAAACCTTGTCTTCTGGAGCCTTATTTTTGATGTTATTTAGGTCGCTTGACATAGGGGTAGCATTGTGCTATACTAGTCTTAGTTATTTGATAAAGATGTAATGACTTTTTAAGTCTCCAAGCAATGAACCCACCGGGTTTTTGGTATGAGTTAGAGGACGCTTTGGTGTATAGTTTACTATATTCCTGAGGCTATCCTTGAAAACATATTGAGCTTTTTTATTAACTAAAAAAGTTTTGCTTGGAGATTTAAAGGGTCATTCTTTTTTTATGATATGTTTTATTTTTTTATTAGTCAATTGACTAAAATTTTTTTTTAATATATATCAACAATCCTTTCAAGCTCATCTAATGTGGTAATTCCTTTCAATATTTTCAAAACACCATCTTGTTTCATTGTTAATATTTTTTGCTCTAAAGCAGCTTCTTTTATTTCTCTCTCACTCGGGTTTGATGATACAACTTGTTCTATTTTTTCTGTAGATAATATTCCTTCATGAACACCTACACGTCCTTTGTATCCTGTGTTGTTACATTCAGCACAACCAACTGCAGCATAAAGTTGTTTTGGTATCTCTGTCACTTCGCTTCTCTCCTCATATCCTTCAAGTGAATCTATTGTTTCTTGTATTATTTTGTTTTGTTTTTCGTCTATATCTTTTAATTGTTTACATTTTGGACAAAGAGTTCTTACAAGTCTTTGTGCTATAGCTAAATGAAGAGATGATGTTAGTGTTTTAGGATCAGCACCAAGATCTATAAGTCTTATAAAAGTTCCAGCAGCGTTATTGGTGTGTAATGTTGAAAAAACAAGGTGTCCTGTAAGTGATGCTTGTATTGCTGTTTGAGCCGTCTCTCCATCACGGATCTCACCAACTAATATAATATCAGGATCTTGTCTAACTATAGATCTTAATCCTTCACCAAAAGTATAACCTTTTTTCTCATCAACTTGTGTTTGAACTATACCTGGTAAATGATATTCAACAGGGTCTTCTATGGTTATGATTTTATATTCAGGGGACATTGTCTTTTTTAAGAAAGCATACAGTGTTGTGGTTTTACCAGAACCGGTTGGACCTGTTAAAAGTATCATACCGTTTGGTCTGTTTATTTCTTTTATAACTATATCGTAAAGTCTTTTATTAAAACCAAGTTCTTCTAAACCTGAAGATATAGACTTTGGATTTAATATACGCATAACTATTGATTCACCATATGATCCAGGTATTGTAGATACACGAATCTCTATATCATTTGTGTATATTTTAATAGTAAATCTTCCGTCTTGTGCATTATCTTTTACATTTAGTTTTAGGCCTGACAAAAGTTTTAATCTAGAAAGCAATGAATGATATGTATCTAAATCAAATTGTGTTGCTTCTATTAAAACACCATCTATTCTATATCTTAACTTAGAGAAACCATCTTCAGCTTCTATGTGTATATCAGAAGCTTTTGTGGCAAGACCTCCAGCCATTATAACAGCTAACAACTTAGAAAGTTTATGACTCTTTTTTTCTTGTAATGCCTCTGTTAAAAACTTCTTTATATCTTCTAGGTTTTCTGTTTTTTCAACAAGTTCTTCTATTTCATCATCTGATATATCAAGAGACCCGGCTTCTGTTTCAACAGCAAAAGATAAATCTTTGTATAAAGCATAGGCTTTATCTAAACTAAATTTAGAAGCTATGTGAAAAATTATTTCATACCCTTTTCTTTTTAAACCATCAACAGTATCTTCAAGTGATTCGTTTGATGGGTTATATATTGCTAGGTGTATTTTTTTACCAACTATATCAAATATTACACATTCTGATTTTTTGGCTATTTCTTGATCCAATAATCTTAATGCGTCTGTGTTTATAGAAAAAGTAGAGAGGTTTATATAGGGTATAGAATATCTGTCCGATAACATCTGAACAAGTCTTTCATCTTCGTCTTGTCTCATTTGTTTTAGTTGTTGATTCTTTTTTTCTTCATCAAAGATTACATTCATGTACTAATTGTAAATGTTTATGTGTTTTTGTGCTAGGGGTATGTGTTTTTATTGTTTATGTGGGGCAGGATAGGGGTTGACTTTTGGTTCTAAATATGTTAATATATAAGCATGTAAGGGACTCATAAGTATGAGTTCCACGCACCAACAATCAATCCAATCGAATCATGAAAACCGTTAAACTCCTTGTTGTATCCACCCTTATTTCTCTCATTGCCTCCTCGTGTGTTGTCCCCCGGATCGAGTATGGACCGGTGGGCGCACCGCCGATTCCATACAACCTTAATCCCAACGGTTTCAACCAGGGTCTTCAACGGTACCAAGGTTACAACCCCTACCGCGGGTACAACCCGTATGGTGTGGGTGAGCCTCAGATTACTGGCTATACCCGACATCAAACGGGTGTAAAAAAAACAGAGGTTGCCTATTTTGAGGCACGTCTTTGGAACAGTGAAGATCCTGTCATGAAGAAACAGGCGACCGACTGGGCTGCAAGGTATTTTGAGCGAAACCACAGGGTCCCCTCCGATGAGGAGGTCTCCTCAGCGGTCGGATTCAGATGCCAAATCCGAAGGGTTCGTTGAAAGAACTCTGTCGGTGAGAAAACACCACAAATCAATTGCCGTACCCAAAACAGGGTGCGGCTATTTTATTTATATAATATAAGGTTAATTTAGATATACACGCTTGACTTTATATATATATTATGATAATATATATAAGTCAAAACGAACATTTAATTACATATACAATGAAAACATTTGAGAAAATCTCACTCGTCGTTTTTTTCTTTGTTCTTGCTTGTGGGGCTTGTTTAGCACAAGAGGTTGTCTCTGTACGGTTTGCTTCTGGTGGAGAAAAACATCTTACGGCAGATGCTCTTAGGAGCAGGTTGCAAAACCTTGAAGCACAGGGTGTTCACAAGCTTGATCTTTGGAAGCATCTCGATGAGGAAAACACTGAATCTTGTGTTTCTGGGGTGGCTATTGGTCTAAAAGGCCCTCTTGCTGAGTGTGTCGCTGAGGCGGTTAAGCATGGAACATCTGACCCTTTCAAAACCGTATCTTGGTGGTCTGTCGATTCACCGAAAGGTGCTGCAACCACAATAAGGTTTAGAATTAAACCTAATGGTTTGGCCACTATGGACCTGATACAGAAAGGCCAAATTATTGGCTCTGGTCGTGCTCGGACTAACTCCGATGTCTCAAAACAACCTGCAGAAGGGACCTATAAAGCCTCTAAGACCCCAGAAAGTGAAGCCACTAGGGTTTGTGGCAGACCAGCCAGAAAGTCCTATCACACCTCAGAAAAGGTCGGCAAAGATGTATATATGACCTATCCTATCCATATTTATCAAGGTTTTTTTGCTCACGGTGGCAATAATTCTGGTGAATCTGGTGGATGTATGAGGATGAACGAGTTGTGTGAGGTGGCATATTCGTTCAATATTACAAAAATCATCATTGAACACCTCAAAAACTGATCTTTGATCCGAAAGGACTTTGATCGCCCGGCCTCAAAAACCGGGTTTTTTCTTTATTTTATAAGGATTATTTTTATATATGTTTATATAAAATCATGTGTAATATGCTTGACAAATAGTATCAAGTATGCTAATATATACACATCATGTTAAAAACAAACACACAAACTAAAAAACTAATATTTACTGCGGTTTTTGCTGTATTTATGATACCTGCATTGGTTTCTGCTGACCAATCATATAATTTTGATAACGGTGGTTATGATACAGGCGGTTGGGGTTCATGGGGTGGTGGTTCTTCTGCATATAGTTACACACCAACATACTCATACACACCTACATACTCATATCCTTCATATTCCTCATACTCATACCCATCATATAGTTCATATTCTATGCCATATTCTTATTATGCTGGTTACTCAGGTTATAACCCTTATACATCAGCAACACCTTCATATTCAAACACTTCTGTAAAAAACAATAATAAGAATAACAACAAAAATAATAATAAAAACACAGCCACCGCTGTTGCTTCAAGCACAAACATAAACAACAACATTAACAATAACAACGTTTATGTTTATACAAACCCAGGAGGTAATGCTGTTGTTTATAACCCAACACACGTAAATCTAACTGGTTATTGTAATATAGTTCCTTCAAACCCTAAAGTTGGTCAAACTGTTACAGCTACAGCTTATGCATCAGGTGGTGTTGGTAACTATACATATTCTTGGAGTGGTGATGTGAATTATTCTTCATATTCTGCTACATCATTTACCTCATATACTACTGGTACTAAAACAGCCGTTGTTACAATAAGATCAGGTCAAGAGACTGTTACAAAAACATGTGATGTTACATTTGAGAACGATAATTATTATAATGATAATTTATCAGCAACATGTTATGCTAATCCATCAAATGCTGGTATAAATCAAACAGTTACTTGGAGAGTTAATGTGAATGGTGGAAATGGTAACTATTCATATTATTGGTCAGGTACAGACAGTTTATATGGTAATGATCAAGCTATAAACAAAACCTATTCATATGCTGGTGCTAAAAATGCACAGGTAACAGTATATTCAAACGGTAGATCAACAACAGCAAACTGTTCAACTTACATAAACAACTATTCAGGATATACATCTTCTATATCATCAGGGTCACCAGTATCAGGTATATTTACACAAAAAATATCATCAGGTACTCCTGTGTCAGGTGTGTATCTAGGAGATCTTCCTGCAACAGGTTTATCTCTATCTTGGATACATTATATGGTTGCCACAATGATATTGATATTAACTGCGGTTGGAACATTTGTTTATCAATCAAAGAAAAGATTAATGACTGCATAAAAACCTAATAAAACAAATGCACCCTTGTAAAACAGGGTGTTTTTGTTTATTGTTAGTATATGATTTTTGATGACTTTATTAATTTGATTAAAGACAAGAAAAATACGAATAGAGCAACAGTTATTTTTTTATTTGGTGATTTAGGTGCAGGTAAGACTACTTTTACAAAGAATTTTTGTGAATATTTAAAAACAGATATAGATATACAAAGTCCAACTTTTGTTATTTTAAAGAGATATAGTTTTGATAATCTTGGATTTAAAAACCTGATACACATAGATGCTTATAGGTTAAATAGTTATAAAGATTTACAAAAATTAAAGTTTGAAGAATACTTAAATGATCAAAATAATCTTATTTTTATAGAATGGCCTGAATTAATAAATGATAATGATTTTGAAGCTGATATAAATATATATTTCGAACACATAGATAAAGATAACAGAAAGATTGAAATAAGGTAAAATCTCTGGTGTTTGAATTTTTTTTAATATAAAATATATATATGAAAAAAAATATTTTATTTTTGATTTTATTGTTAAGTTTTTTTATTGGTAATAAAATCATTAAAGCAGAAGAGTCTGTTGTGTACTCTACTGATAACATGGAAATAAGCTCTGATTCCTTTACCACTTTTAATGAAAAATTAAACTTGATAAAAGGGTCAAATCTTTTTGTAAAATTAATAGCTCAGGAAGGGGTTGATTATGAAGCAGTAGAGCCAAAACTAAATATAGAGATTTTAGATAATCAAAATAACACTGTTTGGACAGCTTCAAACCCAAAGACAAAAGCTCCAGATCCTCAAAAACAGCCAGATGAGTTTGATAAATATCTAGAAAAGAATAAAAACTTTTTTAAGGCGGTTTCTTTCACTAAAAGTGTTTTGAATATTAAGGTGCCTCTAAATATAAATGGTGGAGAATATAGATTAAAAATAACATCAACCAATTATCCAAAAATATCTGTTGATTATAAATTTATATTATCTAATTCAGCTTATAATTTTACTGATACACAGATATTGGTTGAGGATTTAGATGTTTATGCAAATATTGGATATGAATCAAAACTAGAAAAAGAAGAGAATAACAAGGTTGTTATTTCTGTTTCTCAATATGAAAAAGAGATTTTTAAAAAAGAAATAGATAAAACTTTCTATAAAGAAGGTACAATAAATGTAAATGAAAGAGTTGAAGCATTGAAAAACATGGTTGGTGAAGTTTTGGTAAAAGTTGATATTCTTGATAAAG